>MHXZ01000052.1 GCA_001825665.1 Planctomycetes bacterium GWF2_41_51
CGAGATAACGCAACTAATCTTTGTAAATAACTGATTGCACCATAAATGAGCCATATAAGGGGCTTTAGCAATTATAGTGCCGAACAGAATTGCCAATCTCAACCGATAAAAAAAATCTTCTTTCAAAATCCCCTCGAAAAATTCGTATTTTAATCCCCCTGCGTCGGAGCGAAGCATCGGAGCCGCAGCGCAGACCCTCGTGGAGGGGAGATCCCCGGGTCTTTTAGATTTTGTTGTAGCGCAGCGGAAACTTGAAAACAAAATCAGAGGGGACAATCTACGTCAATGATCTCCAAATCGCGTCAATAGCAGTCTATTAAAGACCCCTAATATCTATAGAAAATGATTCATTTTGATATAGTTTTCTCACCATTTTTTTCAAAATCCTGTGCAAATCCGTGCAATCCGTGGTTAATTTTGCAATTTTCAGCAAATTCGTCACAAGCCCTTGTATTCAAAAGGTTTGCAGTCAAAAAAACGCTCATAACTCCTTTATTTACGTACAAGCGGCATCAACTCGCCTGACACGCTTTTTTTATCCTAAGTCTTTATTTTACGTTTCCGAAACTGGCGTAAGTCCTTTATATTAGACGATAGTTAATAAGATACATTTATGATGCGTTTAAATTTTCCAAAAAATTCGAAAATTGGCTCAAAGGCCGCCTTCAAGGCCGTCTTTGACTATAAGTTATTTGCCCGAAATGACTTAATAACGGTATATATGGCCCCCAATACTGCCCAAAGACCGCGTTTTGCCGTTTCAGTCAGCGGTCGCATCAGCCCTGCTGTGCTAAGGAACCGTCTTAAACGTATAGCCAGAGAGGCTTTCCGGTTAACCCAGCATGACATACCGGCCGGCTTTGATTATTTGATTATTTATTCTCAATGGTTGTCTAAACGCCAAAAATCTGATATAAGCAACATTACGTTAAATGAAGTCCGGCAAGGATTTACGACTCTTGTCAGGCAGGCGTATAAGCGTTATGAAAAAAGGCAAAATACTGATTAACGATTTAGCTGTTCGAGCGGCTGTCTTTTTGATTCGCTGCTACAAAGCAAGTATCGGCAGATACTTAGGCGGCCAATGCCGTTTCGTCCCAAGCTGCAGCGATTATGCAGTGCAGGCCATTACAGAATTTGGTTTTATCAGGGGCACTTATAAAGCTTTGGGACGTATTTTGCGATGTAACCCTTTTGGCGGCAAGGGTTTTGACCCGCCGGACGGTTTATGAGCGATAAAGAAAAATTCTTTTCGATTAGTAAGGCCGCCAAATTAGCTGGCGTCTCGACACAATCGCTTCAATACTATATAATGGTAGGTTTAATAAAACCGACTGTCGTTACCGAAACGAACAGGCGTTTATTTGACGAAAAAACGATAGAAAGAATAAAACTGGTTAAAAAACTTAATAAATCAGGTTATCCGCTTCGCGCGATTCGCGAACTTTTCCTCGAAGGAAGAGCATAATTTGAAGGAACAAATATGAGTGATTATGATTATTTACAGCAGAAAAGGAACATGATTGTCGGCGCATTTGTAATCGTAGGCATTTGCGTTTTTGTTTACATGGTTTTTCTTTTCGGTGAGCTGCCTGTTGTAACGGCAAAATACACATCGTACACAGTTAAGGTAAAATTTCCTAACGCTCCGGGCGTTGTGGAAAGCACACCGGTTCAGTATTGCGGCTATCCTGTGGGCAGGGTAACGAATGTATCGCCGCCGATGCCCAGCATCAGGGAAGATGGAACTGTAATACACCAGGTAACTGTATATCTGTCAATATCTAACGATTACAATAATATTCCATCAAATGCTAAAATAAGACTTTTCCGCCGCGGAATGGGCAGCAGTTATATAGACATTAGCAACGCCCCAATAACAGCGCAGGAAATGCGAAATCTCGAACCGCCATTTCTTAAAGAAGGATTAATTGTGCAGGGCGAAACCGGAACCGGCAGCGAATTAATTCCTGAAGATTTGCAGAACAAAGTCAAAACGCTGGCGATAAAAATCGGAGAGCTTGTTGATAATGTCAATGTTATTATCGGCGACCCGAATAATCAGGCGAATTTGAAAAATACTCTTGCCAATCTTTCCAGGGCAACCGAAGAATCAATTACAACTCTTCAGCAGGTCAGGGAATTTTCAACGAATGCAAACGACAAAGTAACCATCGTATCAGATTCACTTGTTCAAACCAGCGAACAACTCGGCGAAACGCTAACAGAGATACAGAGACTTGTTAACGGAATTAACAGCGGCCAGGGAACCGTAGGCAAACTCATGAATGATGACAAGTTATATTATAATCTTGTCGAAAGCAGTGAAGAACTGAAACTTTCGCTCGATAAGATGAAAAAACTTCTCGATAAAACAAGCGAGAAAGGCATTCAACTCAAACTTTTTTAGCGTGATCTAAATATATAAAAACAATGTAATATGTAAATTGAAGATTGAAAAATGAAGAGTTTCGGTTATCAGTTATCAGTTTTTCCGTTACCGATAACCGAATTCTGATAAACTGATAACATTATTACCGTCAGTGGTTGCAAAATCTTGAATTTTAAATTTTCACTCTTCAATCTTAAATCTTAATTTATTTTAAGGATGAGGTAATCATTTGGTACATTTGATGTCAGGCAATGAGGCAATTGCCCGCGGCGCTTATGAAGCAGGCGTAACTTTCGCATCAGGCTATCCGGGCACGCCTTCAACGGAAATACTCGAAAACGTAGTTCAGTATAAAAAGGATATTTATTGCGAGTGGTCCCCGAACGAAAAAGTAGCGTTCGAGGTCGCCGCCGCTGCCGCCTGCGCAGGAGCAAGGACAATCGTTACGATGAAGCACGTCGGCTTAAATGTCGCCGCTGACCCTCTTATGACTTTAAGCTATATCGGAGTCGAAGGTGGTTTTGTCTGCATCGTAGCCGATGACCCCGGTATGCACTCATCGCAAAACGAGCAGGACAGCAGAAATTTCGCAAGGTTCGCAAAGATTCCCATTTTCGAACCCTCAGACAGCGCAGAAGCGAAGGAATTTCTAATCGCCGCGATGGAAATTTCAGAAAAATACAAAACTCCCGTGCTCCTGCGGACAACGACAAGAGTCAGCCATTCTCGAAGCCTTGTGAAATTCTCTGACAGAGTTGAAAACAAAAAGAAAATCGCGTTTGAGAAAAATGTTTCGCGATTTGTGCCTGTGCCGATGTACGCAAGAGAAATGCGTAAAAGAGTCGAGCAAAGGCAGATTGATGCCGCTGAATACGGCAGCAATAACAGCGACTTTAATAGAATTGAATGGGCTGATAAATCGCTGGGAATTATAACATCGTCGATTTCATATCAGTATGTTAAGGAAGTCTGGCCGGACGCTTCGGTTTTGAAGATTGGCATGAGCTTTCCGTTTTGCGATAAATTGATAAAGGAATTTGCATCGCAGGTCAAAAAAGTTCTCGTTGTCGAAGAGCTTGATAATTTCCTCGAAGAGCACATCCGCTCGATGGGAATTGATTGCGTCGGCAGAGAATTTGTGCCGGGCATGGGTGAGCTTTCAATTTCAGAATTGCAGAAATCACGCGCAAAAATGGAAGGCAAAGAACTTCCTCCGGAACTTGCGCCAAAATATTCAAGCGAACTGCCCGCAAGACCTCCGGTCTTGTGTCCCGGCTGTCCGCACAGAGGAATTTTCTTTGCGCTTTCAAAGCAGGATGTCGTCGTTACCGGCGATATCGGCTGCTACAGTCTCGGAACTTTCAAACCACTCAACAGGCTCGATATTATTCTCTGTATGGGCGGGGGAATTTCCATGGCACACGGCCTTGATAAAGCTGGTGAAAAACGCAAAGTTGTCGGCATTGTCGGAGATTCGACATTTTTCCATTCAGGAATTACCGGCCTGCTCGACATCGTTTATAACAAAGGAAAATCGACAATAATCGTTGTTGATAACAGGACAACAGGCATGACAGGCCATCAGGATCATCCGGGAACCGGAATGACATTGATGGGAGAACCGACAACTGCGGTTTCAATCGAAGAAATCGGCAAAGCCTGCGGAGTAAAAAGAGTCGTAACGGTCTTTCCTTACGATGTTGAAAATACGCAAAAAGTTATTGCTGAAGAACTTAACTCCGATGAACCTTCACTTATTGTTTCCCGCGCACCATGTCCTTTAAAGCAAAGAAAGAAAGTCGGCCAGATTCGCAGAATAGATAAGGCGATATGCAAAAATTGCAAAATGTGCCTTAAACTGGGCTGTCCGGCAATTGACGGCGCAGGAGAAAAACCAGTAATTAACGAGCTTCTTTGCAGCGGATGCGGATTATGCGAGCAGATTTGTCCGTTTGACGCCATTTCTACCACAAAGGAGGAACAACTATGATAACAAGTATTGTATTAGCGGGTGTCGGCGGACAGGGAATTTTACTGGCAAGCGAAATTTCCGCGCAAGCTGCAATGCTCGCAGGCTTCGACGTCAATACCAACGAAGTCCACGGAATGGCGCAAAGAGGCGGTTCCGTATTAGCGCAAATACGTTATGGCAAAAAGGTTTACAGCCCAATCGTTGCAAAAGGAACCGCTAAAGTTCTGGTGACTCTTGAGCAGATAGAAGCATTAAGATTTGCCGATTATCTGTGTGAGGACGGAGTTTGCGTCGCAAATTCGCAAGCGATTATTCCCGTTACCGTTTCATCGGGCGCGGCAAAATATCCGCAGAATGTGGAAGCAATGCTTAAAGATGTTTTTAAAAAGCTGGTATTTCTTGATGCTTCGAAAATAGCAATTGAATGCGGAAATATAAGAGCCGCCAATACTGTTTTGCTCGGTGCTATGTCGAATCACCTTGATTTGCCGCTCGATTGCTGGCACAAAGCTATTGAGACGGCTGTTAAAGGCAAATATACAGAGCTGAATATAAAAGCGTTTGAAGCGGGAAGAAATTTCAAATGAAAACCAGTTTTTTTAAGAAAGAAGCAGAAACAGCATCACTCGATTCAATTCGCAATCTTCAGCTTGAAAAATTAAAACAAATCACAAAATATGTTTATTCTTCTAACGCAGCTTATAAAAAATTATTTGATTCAAAAGGTGTAAACCCTGAAGAAATCAATACTTTCGATGATATCGAAAAACTGCCCTTCACAAATAAAGAGACTTTCAGAGAAAGCTACCCGATAAAACTTTGCTGTGTCGATACCAGGCAGCTTGCAGAAATGCACATGTCCAGCGGCTCGACAGGAACCCCCGTGGTTATGCCTTATACTCTTGCGGATATTGCGCAATGGGCTGATTGTATGGCAAGGTGCTATTACATGGCAGGAGCGGAAAAAGGCGACACCGTTCAGATTACGCCTTCATTCGGTTTGTTCAACGGCGGATTTGGAATGTATCACGGTGCAAGAGCGGCCGGTCTTTTCATCGTCCCCACAGGCGCCGGCAACACACAGCGCCAAATAAAACTTGCGCAGGATTTTAAAACCAAAATTTTAACCGGTGTCGTCAGCTACGGCATCAGAATTATGGAAGTCCTTGCTGAATCAAAGGATAAGCTGCCGGATTTGAAATATGGAATTTTCGGCGCGGAAATTTTTACGGAATCGATGAAGAAAAAAATCGAATCGGGTCTTGGCATTGAGACGTTCGATATCTACGGAATGACCGAGACAGGCGGCGTAGGCACATTGGGTATGGATTGCCCGGCACATAACGGCATTCACGTCTGGGAGGACCATTACTATATCGAAGTGCTTGATAAATTAACCGGCAAACCTGTAAAAGACGGCGATTTCGGCGAACTGACTATCACATCTCTGACCCGCCAGGCCCTGCCTGTAATAAGATTTAGAACCGGAGATTTGTCTCGAATTGTTTCGCGCGAAAAATGTTCCTGTGGAAGGACACATATTCGAATCTCGCCGATAACCGGCAGAGTCGATGACATGCTGATTGTTAAGGGAGTAAATTTCTTCCCGCGTCAGGTCGAACAGGCGCTAATGCAAATCCCCGGCGTCGGTTCCAATTACCAGATTATTATGGAAGAAATCGACGGCGTTCAGGATGTCAGAATAAATGTTGAAGCTGATTCGAAGGTTACGGGCTATACAGTCGAAAAAGTTTTAAAGGAAACGCTTGGCTTCAGCCCTAAAGGCGATGTGTTCCCAATCGGCGGCCTGCCGAGACAGGAAGGAAAAGCACAAAGAGTATTTTATAAAAAATAGAACACAGAACTCAGAATTTAGAATATGGAGGCATTCAAAATGAAAAAGTACGTGTATCTGGTTATTTGTTTTCTCCTCGTGTGCGTTTGTTTGAACGGCTGCAAAAAAAGTAGCGACAACACAGCTAATGAAACAACAATAATTTCCCTGACCTATGCGAACTTCCCCCCAGCATCGACGTTTCCGTGTGTGCAGATGGAACGATGGAAAACCGAAGTTGAAAAACGCACTAACGGCAAAGTTGTAGTCAAAACTTTTCCCGGTGGAACGCTTCTTGACGCAAAAGATATGATGGACGGCGTAATCGCAGGACAGGCGGATATCGGCTGTTTATGTATGGCGTATCAGCCGGGCAGGTTCGCTGTTACGAATGCGCTGGCTCTTCCATTGGGTATCAAAGACGCAAAGACTGGAAGTAAAATGTTATGGGATTTGTATAACAAATATAAGCCGGCAGAATTCGAACAGGTAAATGTATTGACAATGTTCACAACTGCGCCATCGAACATTATGAGCAGAAAACCAGTCAGAACTCTCGGCGATATTAAAGGTATGTCGCTTCGTGCATCTGGCGGTGCGGGCGAAATTCTCCAGGCATGGGGCGCAAATATGGTTGGTATGCCGATGAGCGCAACACCGGAAGCATTGCAGAAAGGCGTTGTGCATGGATTATTTTCATCGCTGGAAGTTATGAAGGATTTCAGTTATGCCGAGCTTTGCAAATATGTAACAATGACCGACACATCAATTTATCCGTTCGCAGTTGTTATGAACAAGCAAAAATTCGAATCGCTTCCGGACGATGTTAAAAAAGTTTTCGATGACCTCGCGGCCGAGCAGATGCAATGGACAGGCGAATATATGGATAATCATGTTGCCGAAGCTATTGAATTTTCAAAGCAGCAGCATCAGGTAGAGTTTATCGAGCTCACCGACGAGCAGAAAGCCGAATGGAACAAACTGCTTGAGCCAATTATCGCAAAATGGATTGAAGATAATAAGTCAAAGATTCCAGCCGAGCAGATTGTTGCAGATTTGAAAAGTATGATGCAGGAACCGAAATAGAGATAATGCTTTTATGGGCATAGAAAACATCAGAATTTTGCATAAAAATGCGGTTTTTTCAGGAAAAAGTAAGAAAAACTATGGAAAAACAAGATTTTTCTTGAACTTTGCCGTATATATATGCGATATTATTATTAGGAAGCCCGCCAAGCCTCTGTCTTCGGACACGCTAAATCTGGTGGGCGTTTCTTTTTGGGGGGAGCAATGAGATACGCCAAACCCCCGCTTTCATTCGAGCAGCAGGCAGAACTTCTTATATCCCGCGGATTGGAAGCTGACAAAGAGGAACTTGTAGCAAAACTTCGCGTTGTTAATTATTACCGTCTTAGCGGATATTGGTATCCTTTCCGCGAGAACGGCATTGAAAAATTTAAACCACATACAACATTAGAGAAAATCTGGCGCAGGTATGTCTTTGACAGACAACTGCGACTTCTAACGATGGATGCCATTGAACGGGTAGAGGTAGCAATCAAGACGAGCATAATATATCATCACAGTCATAGTTGCGGAGCTTTCGGGTACACAGCGAATATATATTTGCCAAATCTTGATGAAAAACATTACTCAAATTTTATGAACAAGATCAGAGAAGCAACTTTAAGAAGCAAAGAAGGATTTGTCGAGCATTTTAAGAATATTTATGGCGATACTCATTCTTTATTGCCAGTGTGGATGGCAGCGGAAATAAAAACTTTCGGAATGATGCTGACTATGTTCAGGGGTATCGAAATGAAATTGCAGCAGGCCATTGCCAAAGAATTTAATATTTCAGACAAAGTTCTTCTTTCGTGGCTTGTGGCAATAAACACAATACGCAATGTTTGTGCTCATCATGGGCGGCTTAGAGATAGAATACTGGATTATACGCCGATGATACCACGAGCGAATAAACATCCCCAATGGCATAATCCAATCAGTATCCCGCAAGAACGAATATTCGGTATTTTGACGATATTAAAATATATGATGAATATTATAGCACCTCAAAGCAGATGGAGTGAGCGATTTAAAAGTTTGCTGATTCAATATAAGGAAATACCTATAGCATCTATGGGAATGTCAACTAATTGGCAGGAATGTCCTATATGGGCAAAAAATAATTAATAAAGAGAGAAAAATGATAAAAGTGCTTGATAAAATAGATTTTGTGTTGCGAAAGATTCTCGTATCGACGGCGGCGATAGCTCTGATGGTAATACTTTTTATGACATGCGCAAATATTGTTTTGAGAAGGCTGGGCTATCCTTTACAGGGAACGTTCGAACTTACGGGTTTGTTCGGTGCAGTTGTGGCGGCCGCTGCGCTTGGTTATACTCAAAAGAAAAAAGAAAATATCGCCGTTGATATTCTTGTTAATCATTTGCCAAAACCGTTGAGAATTCTTGCTTCCATTTCAAACGATGCTTTCAGCGCAGCGTTTTCGATTTTGGCATCGTGGCAGATTGCAAAGATCGGATTAAGACATATCGCAAGCGGAGAAGTTACTGAAACACTGAGAATTATCGCTTATCCTTTCATATTTATAACTGCCGCGGGATTTGCCTCTTTGGGATTCGTGTTTATTATAGATTTATTTAAAAATTTCGCACCCAAGGGAGAGCAGCAATGAGTTTGACCATGATTGGACTATTGGGCATAGCTGTTCTTATGGTTGTGCTTTTTTTAACTGCGACGCCTGTAGCCTTTGCCATGGCTGTTGTCGGATTTCTTGGTTTTTGCTGTGTCGTATCTTTTGACGCTGCGGTAAATATGGTTGGCTCGGTTTTATGGGCAACATTTTCAAAATACGACCTCACGGTAATACCGCTTTTTATTCTAATGGGTCAAATTGTTTTTTATTCCGGCATAAACGAAAAACTTTATCACGCGGCGTATAACTGGGTTGGTCATATTCGAGGCGGAATCGCAATGGCAACAGTTCTCGCCTGCTCGGCTTTTGCAGCAATTTGCGGCTCGAACACTGCAACGGCTGCAACAATGTCAACTGTCGCTTTGCCGCAGATGAAAAAATACGGTTACAATCCCAAATTAAGCACAGGCTCTGTCGCAGCAGGTTCAACCCTGGGCGTTGTGATACCTCCAAGTGTAGTTTTAATTTTAATCGGACTTTCAACTGAACAATCAATAGTTAAATTATTCTACGGCGGATTTGGCGCGGGGCTCGTGCTTACGCTGATGCTTGTGGCGACAATTTATATAATTTGCAGCATAAAACCGCAATGGGGGCCTGTCGGTGAAAAGGTTGATTTCAAAACAAAGGTAAAATCGCTATCCGGTGCGGGCGAAATGGTTTTGCTTTTCCTGCTGGTAATCATTGGTCTGTACGCTGGATTCTTTACACCTGCGGAAGCGGCGGCGGCAGGCGCTTTTATTGCTTTGATAATTGCACTGGTCCGCAAACAGATGCCGATAAAACAATTCATCAAAGCTTTGAAGGATACTTTGCGGGCTTCGTGCATGGTGATGATGATTGTTGCAGGCGCGATGATTTTTGGAAAGTTCCTTGCTGTTACAAGACTGCCCTACAATATCGCAGATTGGGTAGCAACTTTAGCCGTATCCAAAACTGTGGTTTTGTTAATCATCTTCGGAATTTATATAATTGGCGGAATGATTATGGATGCACTTGCATTACTGATAATCACAATTCCTATATTTTTCCCAATCGCAACAGGTCTCGGCTATGATCCATTATGGTTCGGCGTTACAATTACAGTCATAACGACACTTGGTGCAATAAGCCCGCCTGTTGGCGCTGTTACTTTTGTTGTCGCTTCTGTCGCCAAAGATGTAAAAATGAAAGATGTTTTTAAAGGCGTTAGTATTTTTATACCGGCTTATATTCTATGCGTTTTACTTCTGATGGCATTTCCTAAAATTGCAACACTGCTGCCTTCTCTTCTGAAATAATATTTACAGTTCAACTATTTCACTGCTTTGGTAAGGCGGCGCCGCTGTTACTTTTAAATCATCATCGATGCCGGTCTTTTTAAAAGCTGTTTTGATTTCCTTTATAGCTAAATGCGGCCTATTTCTCTCATTGCTCAAATGACCGAGCATAACCGCAGCCGGAGTTTTTTTGCTTTTTGTAATTACTTCGGACAAAAATGCGCCCGTTTTGGGATTAGGCAAATGGAAACGGCTGTTAGGGTTGGGGAATTGTCTAAGAAGCTGCAAATCGTGATTGGCCTCAATGAAAATAAAATCCGCATCTTTAAAATAATCTGTCACATTTCGGGCGTCTCTGAAATCAGTCGCTATCACGATTTTTTTGTCATTATGATAAATAACAAATCCGCAGGTAAGAAAATACGGATTGTGCGGGATCTCGAACGGCTCGATAACAAGGTCTTTGACGGAGAATTTCTGAGTGTAATAGGTTTCAACTTTTAAGTTCGCAAGGCCGTAGCTTCGAAAATGCCGGTTTTTTAATTCGTCAAAACAACCGCTGTGGACTTTGAGTTTTATTTCGTGTTCTTCAATGACCCGCATCGGATAGAAACTGATATGGTCGGAGTGCAGATGCGAAACCAGAATTAAATCTATATCTTTCGGATTTTTTATATTTTGCGAAAGGATTTCACGCGTTTGTTTCATCGAACTTAGACCGCAGTCAATTAGCACCGTGGTTGTATCTGTTCTGACAAGCAGGCAATTTCCGCTGCTGGAACTTCTTAATGATTGAAAGTATAACGACATCCTTTTCCTTATATTAAATTAGTACGCCCGCGATGCAGGCGGTCATAAAACAGGCGAGCATACCAGCGAGCATAGATTTAAAGCCGAGCTGCGCAAAATCTTTTTTCCGTTCCGGCACAATCGTACTCATCCCTCCGATAAGAATCGCAATCGAACCGAAATTAGCGAAGCCGCAAAGAGCATAAGTTGTTATTGTAAATGAACGAGGCGAAATAAGATCTTTTACTTTGCCGAGATCAATATACGCGATAAACTCATTGAGTACAGTTCTTTCACCGAGCAGTGAGCCAACAAGCGACGCATCTTTTAAATCTATACCCATAACCCACGCAAGCGGCGCAAATATCCAGCCGAGAACTCGCTGCATGGTAATCGGATCGTTATTGAAATGCGGGAGATAAAACAAAAGCCAATTTATTAATGCAACAAATCCGATGAAGCAAATCAAAACAGCCGCGATTGCAATTGCCATTTTTGCGCCGTCAACTGCGCCGCGGCAGGCCGCTTCGAGAACGTTTGTATCTTCGCGCGGAATATGAACTTTGACAACGCCTTTGGTTTGCGATTGCTCGGTCTCGGGCACCATAATCTTTGCTATAACAATCGCGGCAGGCGCAGAAATTATTGAAGCTGCCAGCAAATGCCCCGCATCTGCGCCGAAGCCGGTATAAGCGGCAAGCGTCGCGCCGGAAATTGTCGCCATTCCGCCTGTCATCATCGCCATTATTTCTGAACGCGTCATTGTCTTAATATAAGGCCTGATTACAAGAGGAGCTTCCGACATTCCCATAAATACGTTCGCCGCCGATGCAAGCGATTCCGTGCCGGATGCGTCCATCACATAGACCATAACCCTTGCCATTAATCCGACAACCTTTTGAAGAATGCCAAGATAAAACAAAACTGTCATAAGAGAAGAAACGAAAATTATCGTAGGTAAAACTGAAAACGCGAAGAAATGCTCTTTGAACCCCTCGCCGAAGACAAACGCAGAACCGGCCTCCGAAAAACTGATGAGATTTGTGATGAGAATGCGGAGTTTGCCAAAGATGAATTGCCCCCATGCGGTACGGAGAATAAAAAGCGCAAGCACGAATTGCAGGAGCATTCCGCTGACAATGAGCCTGCCGTTCATCTTCCTTTTGTTTGATGAAAGCAGCCATGCGAGAAGTACCATTACAAACAAGCCGGCAAGGCTAATTATTCTGGGCATACACCAACTCCATAGTTTTTAAACCAGAGTCAGTATAGACAGGTTATGCCTTTGCGTCAAATGGTTTAAAATCGGAAAGTGTGTACAGACTAACTCTGTGACAGCAGAGTTAGGGGGTTTTGTAAGCGTTTATTTTTAAGGAGTCTTTTAACGCTTAGTGCATATCGAACAGGGACTGTGTTTTGATGATTGTTACCTGGTCGGGATATGCGTGAAACGCGTGGATATGAAGTTCGTCGCGTCTGGCTTCGAAATCGATATAGCTGAACGGCTCAAGTCCGCCAACCGCCATCTTCGGAAACTTCACGAACACACCGCGATTACGTGCGAATTTTTCAAGGTCGCTGTGGCTTTGACGATATAAATTCGGACTCATCTTTTCGACCTGAAAATCAGTCATATAGCTCAGCCCTTTGGCGAGAGTACACTTATGATTTCTTTGGCCGGCAAATCTGAATCTTTCAATCAGCCCCCGACGAGGCAGCAGTTGAGTCGGCGTGCTGATAAGTTCGGAAAGACAAAGTTCGTTAGAGAATACACTGACAACGTGTGAACCGCCGGTCGCCCAAATCAACGCTTCGTACTTGTCCGTCTTGATCGTGCGCTTTTCAAAAATATTGAAAAGCTCGGGATGAAGAGGCCTTTGATAAAGCGTGAAGGTCAACTCGCTGACAACTACGTTTGTATTATTCGGTGTATCCATCTTTTAAATCCATCCAGAACGACAATTTTTATGTTCTCTATGCTGTTATTTTAGCAAAATCATCATTTTGAATCAAGGCTGTTATCAGTATTGATAATGCAGTTTTGCGCTCTTATAGGACGATTATTTTGCAAATACAGCAAGTAGAAGCAATAACGATTGTCAAAAATATTAAAATATTTTGAAACTTTGCCCCAAAAAAGCAATTTTTTTGTGCTTTTCCACTTTTCAATACTGATTGAACATGAAAATGTTCAGGATTGTGGCGATAATATCATAGAAAATATGTGCACCGGCGACTATGCCGAATCCCCGTACTACAAAAATAATCGCGAAGTAAACCCCTGCTATTGTCCTGAAAATAAATGGTGCAAGTGCGAAAAGCTCTGACCGGGCAAACCTGCCGTGGATGAAAATGAAATGATGATGCAGACTGAAAAGCACCGCTGATATTATGATAGAAATCATAATGGCTTTTGTCTTTTTTACACCAAGGATAGTTTCAAAGAACAGCATAAGCACGCAAATCAGAACCAGCCTGAAAATCAGCTCTTCGTAAATTCCCGCACCGATTCCGGTAATAATATCCATCATATAACTGTGATGACCGAATTTCGAACCGGCCGCAAGAAGACATGCGACCTCCCCGCCCTGCCGCTGAGCCGGACGATTAAGAACGAGAGCGAGAACGATCAGAGGCACTGATATTATGATGCACTCCACTGTCATTACCAGAAAATCAGACCATACAATTTTCCAGCCCTGCCGGGAAGTAATCTGGAGAACGATTAATGTGATAATTATTACAAGAGGTGCAAAAAGCCATGATGCCTTTGCGTTCAGGCCGATATATTGCAGAAAATTCTGTATCCAGACAAACGCGACAACTCCGCCCTGCACATGACTGGCCGGCTCATTGAGAAGCTGAGGATTGATTTTCAAAACGAGAATTTCATAAAGGATGATAAACGGCAGCAGAAACAGCAGCGCATATAAAGCCCTTGAGGTTCGGGCGTAATATCCTGTCTTCGCCGCCGCCTCAAGACTTTGCTTACTGACTTTAGAATCCTTTCTAACCATCTTGCGAAGTTTAACCTAAAAGGATGAAAAAATCAAAATATATCATTTGACCTCTGCAAAAAACTGTCCCATAATTATAGTCATTATGACACGTGAAAAGATACAGCAGATTTACGAATTGCTCTTTGAGCGGTTCGGCCAGCAGTTCTGGTGGCCGGGCGAGACGAAAGACGAAATCATTGTCGGCGCAATCCTTACCCAGAATACCAACTGGCAGAACGTCGAAAAAGCCATCGCAAACCTCAAACGGACATCCGTTATGAGTCTTGATAAACTTCATGCCCTGCCGCAGGATGAACTGGCTGAGCTTATCAGGCCCGCCGGTTATTACAACATCAAGGCAAAAAGATTGAAAAATTTTCTCAATTGGCTTTTCGAGCAGCATAATGGTTCAGTTGAGGAAATCATGTCAATGCATACCGACAATTTACGGGAAGAACTTTTGTCCATTAATGGCATCGGCAGGGAAACCGCGGATTCGATTCTTCTTTACGCTTTGAACAAGCCCGTTTTCGTCGTCGATGCGTACACATATAGGATTGCGACAAGGCATCATTTAATCGAGCCTGAATGCGATTATGAACAGCTTAGAAGTCTGTTTGAAGATAATCTTGAAAGCGATATAAAAGTTTTCAACGAATATCATGCATTGCTTGTTCATACCGGCAAAGAGTATTGCCGACCGAAAGCAAGATGCAGCGGCTGTCCGCTCGAAATGATGCCGCATACAGTTGAAACAGAATTTTAAATGAATTTTATCAGAAAAAAAATCAAGGTACAGGGACAGGTACAGGGAATTGGTTTTAGACCCTTTGTGTTCAGACTTGCGGGCAAACATAAACTCACAGGCTTTGTTTTTAATTATACAGAGGGTGTAATCATTGAAATTCAGGGCAGCCAATCAAACATCGATAATTTCCTCGATAGATTAAAAAACGCTCACCTGGAAAATGCTCTTATAAAAATTAAATCACTTGAAACGTTAGATATAGAATCAATCGAAGATGAAAAAGATTTCGAAATAAAGCAAAGCAAATCGTCAGGCGCAATCAGCGCAGAAGTAACGGCAGATATAGCAACCTGCAAAGATTGCCTGCGGGAGCTGTTTGATGAAAATGATTTTCGATACCGCTACCCATTCATAAACTGCACAAACTGCGGCCCCCGATATTCCATCATAAAAACAATACCTTATGACCGGCCTAACACAACAATGTCCGCGTTCAAAATGTGCGATAAATGCAAACAGCAATATGAAGATGTCGCAGACAGACGCTTCCACGCGCAGCCTGTTGCCTGCCCAACCTGCGGACCGAAAATTTATCTTTGCGACAGTAATGACAAAATCATCGAAGACAACTGCGACAAAGTTATTGCAAAAACCGTGCAGTTTTTGAAGGACGGAAAAATCGCGGCAATCAAAGGCCTCGGCGGTTTTCATCTTGCCTGCGATGCCGAAAACGAGCAAACTGTGAAAACTCTCCGCAGCAGAAAAATGCGAGATGCAAAGCCATTCGCCATGATGGCAGAAATGGAAAATATAAAACGATTTGCAGATGTCAGTGAACAAGCGGAAAAAATACTTAGAAGCATTGAATCGCCAATTGTGCTTCTGCCGAAAAAGCAGCCAAATACAATAGCATCATCTGTCGCAAAAGGTGTGAGCACTTTCGGCTTTATGCTGCCATACACTCCGCTGCATCATTTGATATTCGCAGAAAAAAAATTAAACGCGCTCGTTATGACAAGCGGAAATATTTCAGATGAGCCTTTAATTTGTAAAGACGACCAGGCGATTTCGAAACTCGGCGGCATCGCAGATATATTTTTGATGCACAATCGTGAAATCTACAGGCAGGTCGATGATTCCATCCTTCATATTATCGCAAATGAGCCTGCTCTGCTTCGCCGTTCGAGAGGTTTTGTACCCCAGCCTATAAATTTCAAAAATCCTTCTTCAGTGGATATTTTCGCTGCCGGTTCAGATTTGAAAAATACATTTTGCCTTGTTAAGAAAAATAGATTTATCGTAAGCGAACACATCGGCGATATGGAAGATTCGAGTGTTTACAAACACTGGCTTAGTTCCATCGAGCATCTGAAAAAACTCATCGATGTCAATCCCAAAGTTGTCACATGCGATATTCATCCGGGTTATTTTTCAAGTCAGCACGCCAGAAAATTAAAAGCCGATATGACTATCGAAGTCCAGCATCACTGGGCACACATCGCTTCAGTATTGGCAGAAAACGATATGAATGAGACAGTCATCGGCCTTGTCGCTGATGGAACAGGCTATGGAACAGACGGCGCGATTTGGGGCTGCGAATGCCTTATCGCCTCACTTGATGAGTTCCGGCGTTTCGCACATCTTGCGTATTATCCTCTCCCCGGCGGAGACCTCGCATCAAAAGAAGCAATTCGGCCATTGCTGGGCCTTATGAAAAAATATAACCTTTCTGTCCCGCAAAGCGTCCTCGATGAAATCGAGCCTGACCCAAAGAAACGTCAAACTATAGAACTTCAAATCGACAAAAATATAAATACTGTACAAACTTCGAGCCTCGGCAGGCTTTTCGATGCCGTTGCTGCCCTTTGTGGTCTTGGCAGTTATAATCAATTTGAAGCCCAACTTCCAATGGCTCTCGAATCCATAGCGAATATCAAAATAAAAGAAAACTACCCCTTTGAATTGATAGACGAGAATGGAATCATTTCTATAGGAATAAAGGAAATGCTCGAATCAATTATTAAAGAACGATTATCAGGAGTTACACCTAATGTTATTTCCTCAAAGTTCCATAATACAATCGCTGAATTTTTGAGTGAACTTGCTAAAAAGGCATCCGAAAAAACCGGCATTAAAGCTACCGCAATTAGCGGTGGAGTTTTCTGCAACAGATTTCTTTCGGAAAGGCTGATTGAAATGTTGCAAAAAAATGGCTTTACTGTATTATTTAATCGGCTTCTACCGGCCAATGATGGTTGTGTTTCGCTTGGGCAGGCCGCGATTGCGGCATCTGTTTTCGCTAAAACCTCGGCTGGAAAAAAGCCCTAAAGAAGAAAGGATCAGTTATGTGCCTTGCGGTACCTGCAAGAATTATTGAATTAAAAGGCGATGACGCCGTCGCGGACGCTATCGGAAATCACATTAAAGCAAAAACCTCACTTGTGCCGGACGTCAAAATTGGCGATATTGTTCTCATCCACGCCGGATTCGCTATTGCGGTTCTCGACGAGGAAGAAGCAAAAAAAACATGGCAGCTTCTTGAAGAGCTTGATAATTTTCAAAAAACAGATAGTGTAGTCTCAGGATAAATTGATTAGGATTATTTAAGGGGCAGGAAATGGCTAAGAAACTTGAAATTTACAAGTGCATAGAATGCGGAAACGTTATCGAAGTTACTCATGGCGGAGGCGGCGAGCTTGTTTGCTGCGGTCAGCCGATGAAGCTTTTCGTCGAAAATACAAGTGACGGCGCAAAAGAGAAACATGTGCCGGTAATTGAAAAAATCGACGGCGGATATAAAGTTAAAATTGGCTCGATTAATCACCCGATGGAAGAAAAGCATTACATCGAGTGGATTGAGATTCAGGCCGATGGAAAAGTTTATAAACAGTATTTGACTCCCGGGCAAACACCCGAGGCAATATTTAAAATAGATGCAGTAAATGTAACAGCAAGAGAGTACTGTAATCTCCATGGTTTGTGGAAAGCATAAAGCTGTTTTTTAAAAGGGGAAAAAAATGATAAGTGAAAAAATGGTAAAAGCTTTGAACGACCAGGTCAATGCCGAATTGTATTCAGCGTATATCTATTATGCGATGCAGGCATATTTCCACTCTGTTAATCTCAATGGTTTCGCCAATTGGATGAACGTCCAGACAAAAGAGGAAATGTCTCACGCGGCGAAAATCTTCGATTTTCTCAATGAACGAAATGCCCGCGTCGAACTGGCAGCGATTGAAAAACCCCAGAAAGACTGGAAAAATGCTCTTGATGTTTTCGAAGCTGCTTACAAACACGAACAATACGTAACCGGCAGAATCAATTGTCTTACGGAGTTGGCTAAAAACGAGAAAGATTATGCAACTGAAAGTTTCCTTAAATGGTACATCGATGAGCAGGTCGAAGAGGAAGCAAACGCCTTAAAAATTGTCGAAATGCTGAAAATGGCAAAAGATTCGACCGGCGCTCTGCTGATGCTTGACCATCAGCTCGCGAAAAGAAAATTCGCCGAAGAAAACGATTAATTAGACAGGATGAATTATGGCAGTAAATTTTACAGCTTTGGAAGTTCTCGAAATCGCCGAGCAGCTTGAGCGAAACGCGGCTAAATTTTATCGAGATGCCTCAATGGCGGCAAAAAGCAAAGATATTCAAAAACTTTTCTTTACGCTTGCCGAAATGGAAGACAAACACAAAAAAATATTTGCCGAGATGCTTGCAGATTATCAGCAAAACACGCAAGCAAATATTGTTGACCCGGACAATGAAATGCTGTTTTATATGAATGCGATGGCTAAAAACGCCGGCTGGGAAGGAAAAGCAGCTCCGAAGATGGTGTTCAAAGGAAACGAAACACCCGCCGAAGTTTTAAACAGCGCATTAAAAGCCGAACAGGCTTCCATCGATTTCTATCTGGGGATTAAGGAATTTGTTAAATCCCAAAGCGACAAGGAAAAAGTCGAGCAGATTATTAAAGAAGAAATGACTCATGTTGTCTATTTACAGAAAAACCTTGAACAAATAAATAAATTATAGAACTGTAAAAGGAACCAGCTATGCAAAAATACCAATGTCTTCTATGCAGTTACATCTATGACCCTGAAGTCGGCGACCCGGACAACGGTGTTGAACCGGGTACTGAATTTGCGGATTTGCCCGATGATTGGGTATGTCCTGAATGCGGCGCTTCAAAGGATGAATTCGAACCCTTTAACGAATAATTAGAAGAATTCCGAATGGAAAAAATTTGTCCATCGGTAACTGACGTCAAAAAAACTTGTGATGAATCGCCGGCCCCGCCGGGATGCTTTATAGTTTTTGGCGCATCCGGCGATTTAACCACAAGAAAACTCATTCCAGCCCTTGCAAATCTTTTCAAAAGAGGCCTTCTCAATAAAGGATTTTTCTTCCTCGGCTGCGGACGAACTGAAATGTCCGATGAGGATATGAGAAAATCAGCCGCCGACTCTATTACAGGCATACTCGACAATCCTCAGCAATTTTTAAGTCATTTCTATTATGTCAGCGGCGAATACGATGACCCGAATTTCTATGCCGCAATCGGAAAAAAACTCGAAGAAATTGAAAAAAAATATCCCGGAAAATTAGGCAGAGTTTTTTATCTTTCTCTTCCGCCCATGCTCTATGAAAAAGTAGTAGTAAATCTCGGCCAATCCGGGCTTAACAAAAATGGCAATACTTTTGTCAGGCTTGTAGTTGAAAAACCCTTCGGCCGCGACCTTGCAAGCGCAGACAAACTCAATAATTCCATAAGCCAATGGTTTGATGAAAATCAGATATACCGTATTGACCATTATCTTGGAAAAGATACCGTTCAGAATATCCTGATGTTCCGGTTTGCAAATTCCATTTTCGAGCCGGTATGGAATCGCAACTACATAGACAACGTTCAAATCACAATTGCCGAATCGCTCGGAATTGAATCCCGCGGAAGTTATTACGACAAAAGCGGCGCCCTTCGAGACATGTTCGTAAACCACATGTTAAGTATGCTTTCGCTTGTAACAATGGAACCGCCTGCATCCTTCGAGACCGAACGCATCAGGGACGAAAAAATAAAAGTCATTCGAAGTATTCGCCCCCAAAATCTTTCACCCGATTCAGGCAATGTCGTCAGAGGCCAATACACAGCAGGAGTTATCGATGGCAAAGAAGTGCCCGCTTATCGAGATGAGGCAAACGTTGACAAAAAATCCAATACCGAAACTTTTGTTGCCGCAAGAGTTTTCATAGATAACTGGCGATGGAGAGACGTGCCCTTTTATCTGCGAACCGGCAAACGCCTTGCAAAACGCGTAACTGAAATCGCAATCACTTTCAAAAAACCTCCGCACCTTGTTTTCGCTTCGGTGGGAATCAGCGATTTACCTTCCAATGTAATAATAATGAAAATTCAGCCGATGGAAGGCATAAAAATATTCTTCGAGGCAAAAAGTCCCGGCACTAAATTATGCATCGGTACACTTGAAATGGATTTTAACTATGCTGAAATTTTTGGCTCCGAACCGCCCGATGCTTATCAAAGACTTCTGCTCGATTGTGTGCAAGGCGACCAGACTCTTTTTACAAGAATTGACGATGTAACGCTCGCATGGAGTCTTGTCGATAATCTCCTGAAAGATTGGCAGACCGGCAATTCCCAGCCATTTCTATATCCAGCGGGAAGTGAAAGTTTCCCCCAGGCCGATGAATTAATCCAGAAAGACCACCGCTGCTGGCGAAATATCACCAAAATGTAACACTACCGTTGCGAGAAGTCTTGCCTTTTAGGCAAAGCAACGAAGCAATCTCAGTGATTAAAAATATTTTTATTTTTTTTAAGAAACATATTGACTTATGTCGAAGTAAGACTAATATAGTCCTACTTGTAGGAATTGAAACTAATTGTGGATGTAATAAGACGAAATACTGATTATGCGATGCGGCTGGTTGTAGGCCTCGTAGGAAACTATGATAAAACTCCGGTTTCAGCAAGACAGCTCGCCAAAAATCAGGATGTGCCTTACGATCTTGCATGCAAACTGCTCCAGAAATTAGCCTCGGCCGAACTGGTGAAAAGCAGTATGGGCGCAAGCGGCGGTTTTGAGTTGGCCAAAGCTCCGGACAAAATAAGTCTTTATGAAATCGTAAAGGCGGTTCAGGGTGGTATTTGTCTTAATCGCTGCGTCCCGGATCCCAAAAGTTGTCCAAACAGTTGTTCCTGCGGAATAAGCAAAAAGCTGATTGATTTGCAGGACTATATAGATGAATACTTGAAAAAAATAATGTTGAGTAATTTATAAAAACAAATGAAAGGAAAAATTATGTTTTGTTATCAATGTGAACAGGCAGCAGGTGGAACAGGTTGTACAAAAGTTGGTGTTTGCGGAAAAGACCCCGATATCCAGAGCCTTCAGGATACACTCATTTTCGGCCTTAAAGGCATAGCAGCTTATGCTTATCATTCAAAAGAGCTTGGAAAAAGCGATCCGGAAGTGGACGCTTTCATGCACGAAGCCCTTTTCGCTACTTTGACCAATGTCGATTTTGACCTGAAAAGATATATCGACCTTGTCCTCAAGGCAGGAAAGATGAATTTGAAAACGATGGAAATGCTAAACGATGCGCACGTCGAAAGATTCGGTGCACCTACTCCTGCCGAAGTTTTCGCAGGCACAAAACCCGGCCCCGGCATCGTTGTTACCGGCCATGACCTGCTCGATTTAATTGAGCTTCTAAAGCAAACCGAAGGAAAAGGCATTAATATTTACACGCACGGCGAAATGCTTCCATCGCACGGTTATCCCGAATTGAGGAAGTATAAACATCTCGTCGGCCATTACGGAACTGCATGGCAAAATCAGCGCAAGGAATTCGATGAATTTTCAGGCGCAATGCTCATAACAACAAATTGCGTAATGATTCCCAAAGAAAGCTATAAAGACAGAATGTTTACTTGCGGCATAGCGGGAGTCGCAGGCGTCGAACATCTCGAAGGTCGTGATTTCAGCAAGGTAATTGATAAAGCCTTGAAGTCAGAGCCTTTGAAGGAAAATAAAGTTGGAACATTAAACACCGGCTTCCATTACACCGCTGTTCTCGGCCTTGCTGATAAAATTATCGATGCGGTTAAAGCCGGCAAAATAAAACGCTTCTTCTTCATCGGCGGCTGCGATGGCGCAAAACCCGGAAGAAACTACTTCTCAAAGATTGCCGAACTTGTACCGCAGGATTGCGTTATCCTGACGGCGGCATGCGGAAAGTTCAGATTTAATTATAACGATTTTGGAACAATCGACGGCATACCGCGTCTCGTGGACACCGGCCAATGCAACGATTGTTATTCAGCGGTGAAAATCGCGCTGGCTCTCGCCGAGGCGTTCAAATGCAGCGTAAACGATCTGCCGTTATCCTTCGTCGTTTCCTGGTATGAACAAAAAGCTGTCGCGATTCTGCTTACTCTGCTTCATCTTGGTGTAAAAAATATCAGGCTTGGGCCATCCCTGCCGGCGTTTGTTTCTCCGAATGTTCTGAACTTCCTCGTTGAAAACTATAACATTATGCCGACCGGAGACCCGGAAAAAGACATGGCAGACATGCTCGGATAAAAGTTAATAAGGGCGGGCGTTTGTCCGCCCTTTAATTTTCTGCTAAGGATTAAAAATGAAAACTGAAAAAAATACTGTTCTGCAAAATTGCCTGGCAAAAGCCGCCGACCTCAATAGCCTTGTCGAATATGCTAACGATTCTGTCGTAAGTAAAACGATAATCGATAAATCTGTCGGCACAGTAACTCTCTTTGCCTTCGACGCAGGTCAGGGCCTAAGTGAACATCAGGCTCCGTACGATGCACTCGTACAGATTGTCGATGGCTCTGCGATTCTAACCATCGGCGGAAAAGATGTAAACGCAAAGGCGGGCGAAATTGTAATCATGCCCGCCAATATCCCGCACTCTGTGCAGGCAAAAGATAAATTCAAAATGTTGTTAATTATGATTAGAGCTTAATAAAATGTAGGGTGGGCTTCAGCCCGCGCGGATGTATAAAATATGAGTATAAGAAACATAGTAAAAATTGATGAAGATAAATGTAACGGCTGCGGCCAGTGTGTAACCGCCTGTGCCGAAGGCGCGATAAAATTAATAAACGGTAAAGCAAAACTTGTCAGCGAAACATACTGCGATGGCCTTGGCGCATGCCTTGGCCATTGCCCTATGGACGCGATTACCGTCGAAAAAAGACAATGCGCTGATTTCAACGAAGAGGCAGTGAAAAAACATCTCGAAAAAGAGAAAAAACCTTCACCTGTGCAGTCTCATTCACATCCTCATCCGCATGGTTTCGTTTGCCCCGGCACTCTTGCCAAACAGTTCGAAAAAAAACAATCCGCTCAGGGCGATACAACATCACAGCTCACCCATTGGCCTGTCCAGCTTAGTCTTATTTCGCCTGTCGCTCCGTTCCTTAAAGACGCTGATTTACTTTTGACCGCTGATTGCGTTCCGTTTGCGATGGGCGATTTCCACAGCAAAATGCTCAAAGACCATAAAGTCATAATCGCCTGTCCAAAGCTGGATGATGTTGAGCCGTACATAGAAAAACTTTCAGAAATGTTTAGTTCCGCCGGCATAAAAAGCATAAAGGTCGTCCACATGGAAGTGCCCTGCTGCTTCGGCCTGACGCGTCTCGTTCAGCAGGCAATCGCAAACACCGGCAAACAAATGGAATTCGAAGACATTACTATCGGCCTTGATGGCCAAATCAGAAAAAAAGAAATACTGAAATAAAACAGGCGAATATCGCCGAGGTTTTAAAATGGATTATTTTAAATCCTTTATTATAGATTTTTGGGCTACGGTTGGCGAAATGAGTCCGTATCTTTTATTCGGCTTCGCAGTTGCGGGCCTGCTAAAAGTTTTAATTCCGACAAGTTTCGTACAAAGGCATTTGGGGGGAAGAGGTATTTGGCCGGTACTCAAATCATCGTTGTTCGGCGTACCTCTGCCTTTGTGCAGTTGCGGCGTAATTCCCGTCTCAATGTCTCTGCACAAACGCGGCGCAAGCAAAGGCGCCACTACCGCATTTCTTCTCAGCACTCCTCAAACCGGCGTTGACAGTCTTTTCGTAACATATAGTTTGCTCGGCCCCGTCTTCACAATTGCTCGTCCAATCATCGCTTTAATCACCGGCATAATCGGTGGAAGCGCAGTTGATTTGCTCGACCATCAGCAAAAAAAAGATTTCCAGCTCGACCGCGAACAGCATGTCTCCCACGGCGGATATTTCAAATTAGGTTTTAGACATGCATTCATTGTTCTCCCCAAAGACATCGGCACGGAAATGCTCATCGGTCTTGTCATCGCTTCGTTAATTTCTGTTGCCCTGCCTGATAATTTCTTCGCCGATAAAATCGGAACCGGAATAGGCTCAATGCTTTTTATGATGTTTGTCGGTATCCCGCTTTATGTTTGCGCAACCGCGTCAGTTCCTATTGCCGCAGCTCTTATCGCCAAAGGTCTCTCCCCCGGCGCCGCTCTTGTTTTTTTAATCACCGGCCCGGAAAGCAACGCCGCCGCAATTACAACTATCTGGAAGGTCCTCGGCCATCGCACCGCAATTATCTATCTGCTTACGGTTATAATTTGCGCTCTCGCATCCGGCCTATTGCTCAATACAGCTTTCACAAACTTAGGCAGCCAAATCAAAAGTCATTATCACGAAATGTCTACAACCCCCATCGAACATATCAGCGCAATAGTTTTGCTGGCTATCCTTTCCTGGGGAATGTTTAAAAGATACCACAAGAAAAAAATTAAAAACTAAAATTTTAAATTAGAATTTTATCCATCATTCTTGGAAACGCGATGCACTGGCGGATATGTTTTTCACCCGTCAGCCATGCAAGCGTTCTTTCAACACCAAGCCCGAATCCGCCGTGCGGCACAGCGCCGTATCTCCGCAAATCAAGATACCATTCATAATTTTCGAGCTTATACCCATGCGCTTTTATTTTCTCAAGCAGTATATCATAATTGTCCTCGCGCATCGACCCGCCGATAATTTCCCCGAATCCCGCCGGCGCCAGCATATCGAAATTCTGCACGACTTTCGGATTG
Source organism: Planctomycetes bacterium GWF2_41_51 (assembly GCA_001825665.1). Taxonomy (GTDB): domain Bacteria; phylum Planctomycetota; class Phycisphaerae; order Sedimentisphaerales; family UBA12454; genus UBA12454. The sequence continues at coordinate 24,829 of MHXZ01000052.1, forward strand.
TCTCCATCCTGTTTCATATAAAACGCCTTCGCTTCCCTCGGATAATGCGTTACAAAAATCGGCTTATCGTGCATAAGTGAAATTATCGTTTCATCGCTTCCGCCCAAATCTTCGCCCCACTTGAATTCCGATGCGAGTTTGGCGTGCTTTGGATTATTTTCAATCTTCGTATCCATTTCCGCAAGATCGCTTCGCAGGTCAATTAACTCCGCCGCGATTTTATCCTGCCGCCATTGTTTAATTTGCCCTTTCGCTTCTGTTTCAAGAGCCGTAATCTTCTCCTCAATTTCCTGTTTCGTTTTTACAAAATCTTTCAATTGCGCGGCCATAAAATCCTGAGTCTTTTGACTGGTCAAAATTTCCGCAGCCTGCGTATAAGTCAGCCGATAAAATGGCGGAACTATCTTTTTCAGCGATTCGATATCCGCGCCAAGTGTTTTCAACTCAGCTTCGTTATTATCAAGAACTGTTTTAACGATAAACGAAACGAAATTTTCCGCTATTTCCAAAAGCCCCGGCAGCTCTATAAATGCAACCTCCGGCTCAACCATCCAGAATTCCGTCAGGTGCCTTCGCGTTTTGCTTTTTTCAGCTCTGAACGTCGGCCCGAAACAATATACTCTGCCCAAACTCATCGCTGCGCATTCAAGATGAAGCTGCCCCGTCTGCGTCAGAAACGCCGGCATCCCGAAATAATCAACATTAAATAAACTCCCGGCCTCTTCGCCGACAATTCCCGTCAAAATCGGAGTATCGACAAGCGTAAATCCGTTATCATTGAAAAACTGCCGAATCGCCTGAACAACCGTATGACGAATCTTGCTGATACACCACGGCATTTGCGAGCGAAGATGCAAATGGCGATTCTTTAAAAGAAAATCAATTCCGTGCGACTTTGGCGTAATCGGATAATCGACCGATTCACTCAATACCTTCGCTCCGCTTACAACAAGCTCATATCCGCCTACGCTGCGTTCATCTTTTCTGACCGCACCAGTTATCGTCAGCGATGATTCAGCGCCGAGCCTTTTCAATTGTTCAAAAAGTTCATCGCTGATTTTCCCTTTTTCAATAACGCACTGGCAAAGTCCGCTCCCGTCGCGAAGAACGATAAATATCAATTTCCCGCTCGGCCGCAAATGCCTGACCCACCCGGCAATCGTTACTTCTTTTTCGCCGTAATTTTTTAAATCACTGATTTTCACAATATCATTAAACATTCTTATACCTTGATTTTAAAAACAACCTTTATAACATCCTCAGCTTTATCAATCTGGCAGCCCGGCATATGTGCATCGCTCGGCCAGAATATTGCAAAATCGCCCTTCTGCATTTTCAGAAAAGTCGTATTTTCCGGCGGATTGAAAAACATCACATCTTTCGTTTCATCGAATGGAACTTGTATTTTCAAGTCTTTTGTTCCCGCATATCCTATCTGCTCATTGCCTTTTACTATTAGTTGCAAATCAATATATTTTTTATGCGCTTCTATTTTTTCATATACAGGTCTGGTTTTATACCGCTGAACCATATAAAACAATTTGTCAGAATCGACTTCGTACCTTCCGTCCTTCATCTTCTCGAAATCCGTTTCAGCCGCTATTTTCAAAGCCTTCGCGATTAGTGGTGAAACATTGCTGTAAAGCCCGTTGTTGCCGATTGTATCAAATATCATTATGGTTGCCCTTCCGGTTTACTTGGTATTATCATTGCTGCAACTAAATACGTAATCACAAGCGGCAGTACACCTGTAATCAAACAAACAAAAACTGTTATCAGTCTGACTATCGTCGAATCCACTTCGAGCATTTCCGCTATTCCTCCGCACACACCCAATAATTTCCTATCCGTTTTCGATAAATATAATTTTTTCATAATATTCTCCTTCTAAGAAAATCACAAAATTTAAATATCCAACTTTTCTCTCAAATACTGTTTAACCTGTGAGAGGTTAATTCTTTCCTGTTTCATACTATCGCGCTCGCGCACGGTAACAGTCTGGTCTTCTTTCGTCTGACCGTCAACCGTAATGCAGTATGGTGTGCCCGCTTCATCCTGTCTGCGATAGCGTCTGCCGACCGCGCCTTTTTCGTCATAGAAGCACGAAAAATATTTTTTCATATCGTCATAAATATTTCTGGCAATTTCTGGCATTCCATCTTTTTTAACGAGCGGAAAAACGGCCGCCTTTACCGGCGCAAGTGACGGATGAAAACGCAGCAAACCTCTCTTTTCGCCGTTAACTTCATCTTCATCGTAAGCGTCAACCAGAAACGCAAGACAACTCCTGTCAATTCCCGCGCTTGGTTCGATTACATACGGAATAAACCGCTGCTTATTTTCTTCATCGAAATAGCTCAATGGCCCCTTCTGATAATCTTCTGATTCACTATTAAGTTCTATTTTCGACAAGTCGCCTTTTTTCTCATACCATGAATTCAAGGTTCGCATACCTCTCTGGTGCTGTCGAAGATCAAAATCGGTCCTGTTTGCTATACCTTCCAGTTCCTGCCAATCGCCCGACCCGAACGGAAATTTATATTCCACATCGACGCAACCTTTTGCGTAATGTGCAAGTTCATCTTTTTCATGTTCACGCATTCGCAGATTTTCTTTTTTCATTCCAAGATCTGTGTACCATTTGAAACGAAATTCTTTCCAATGCTCGAACCATTTTTCATCCGTTCCCGGTGCACAGAAAAATTCTATTTCCGCCTGCTCGAATTCTCTCGTCCTGAAAATAAACGCTTTTGTCGTTACTTCATTTCTGAAACTTTTCCCGATTTGCGCGATGCCGAACGGAATCTTCACTCTCGTAGTATCCAGCACATTTCTGAAATTTACAAAAATTCCCTGCGCTGTCTCAGGCCGAAGAAAGATCGTCATTGAATCTTCAATATTCGCACCCATCTGAGTCTCGAACATCAATCTAAATGGCATAGGCTCTGAAAACTTTCCAACCGATCCGCACGATGGACACACTTTTCTTGAAAGGTCTTTTGCGTCTTTTTGAGCTGTCTCGACCGGAACGTGCTCGGTGTGTTCTTCGGCATGGTCAGTAAGATGGTCAACTCTGCTGCGAACGTTGCATTTTTTGCAGACCGTTACGATATCCGCGAATTTATCCGAGTGTCCCGATGCCTTCCAAACCAGCGGATGCATAAAGATGCTGCAATCAAGACCGACAACATCGTCCCGCATCTGAACCGTGCTTTTCCACCATGCGTTTCGCACATTGCGTTTGAGTTCCGAGCCGAGCGGGCCGTAATCATAGCAGCTCGCCAATCCACCGTAAATTTCACTCGATTGAAATATAAATCCGCGTCTTTTACAAAGAGAAACGATATCTTCGAGTTTAGTTAAATTCGCCATATTGCCTTTCACGTAATAAAAACGACTATTATATTAGTTATTCACACCAATTACAAGACCGTTAAACAAACGTTTTTTTGCTTGTTTTCCGCGTGCCGAAGTGTAAAATAACACGAAAGTTAATATCGAATTCGTGACAGGGGAGCCTTGCACTAAAGGTGCGGGCTGAGAGGCCGGTTTTCGGCGACCCTTCGAACCTTTAGCAGTGGTAATGCCTGCAAGGGAGGCACAAGACATAGAATCTTGACGCAGTCCTTTTTGCAGGCTGCGTTTTGTATTTTATGGCTAAATTAAGCTCTGAACAATTTGAAGCAATGCTCATCGAACGCCACGGCCTCTCCGCGCATAACAAATTAAAATCTGCGACTATCGGCATCGGCGGCCTTGGAGGCCTCGGTTCAAACGTCGCAATCTCACTCGCGCGTATCGGCATTGGGAAACTCGTCATCGCCGATTTCGACATAGTTGAGCCAAGCAATCTTAATCGCCAGCAGTATTTCATTGAGCAGCTCGGACAAAATAAAGTCAATGCTTTGACCGAAAATTTAACGAAGATTAATCCTTATATCAAAATCGAAGGTTATCAGGTAAAATTAAAACCCGACAATATTCCTGAAATTTTCACAGGCTGCTGCATCATTGCCGAGTGTTTCGACAAACCCGACCAGAAACAAATGCTCGTCGAAACCGTACTGAACTCTATGAAAAATGTTAAAATTGTAGCCGTCAGTGGAATCGGCGGCTTTGGCAGAAGCAATGAAATCAAAACCCGCAAAATTTCAGATAGATTAACTCTCATCGGCGATGATAAAAGCGGCATTGAATCGGGATTCAGCCTTATGGCCCCTCGTGTCGCAATTGCCGCAGGCCATCAGGCAAACGTTATCGTTGAAATGATTTTGGAAAAATAATAATGGCAATATTAAAAATAAACGGTGAAAATAAAATTTTTGAAAAAGTTCCTTCAACGATGAAGGCATTGCTCGAATTTCTTAATGTCGATGATGCTACAGTTGTTGCCGAAGTCAATGGCCAAATCATCCCCCGCGGCAGTTTTCATAATACTATTTTGCAGGATGGCCATAACGTCGAACTTATAAGATTCGTCGGCGGCGGTTGACATATATCAAACCATTAGCCCGCCGATTTAGCAGTTTACCCTCGCGAAGGCGGGGGGCGGGTTCTAAAATATTTTTGGAAATTATTTATGAAAAAACTTATTATCGCAGGAAAAGAATTTACCAGTCGTCTTTTCATCGGCACTGGAAAATATTCTTCAAACAAAATAATGGCACAATCCATCGAAGCCTCCGCAACCGAAATGGTTACTGTCGCTCTTCGTCGTGTCGATATCCAGAATCCGCAGGATAATATGCTTGCCGCCATTGACCGGAAAAAATATCTGCTCCTGCCCAACACTTCCGGTGCAAGAAACGCCGATGAAGCCCTGCGATTAGCAAGGCTTGCCCGCGCTGCGACGGATATTAACTGGCTCAAGCTCGAAGTTACACCCGACCCGTATTATCTGCTGCCCGACCCAATTGAAACATTAAAGGCTGCCGAAATCCTCGTAAAGGAAGGTTTCGTTGTCCTGCCTTATATCAACGCCGACCCCGTCCTCGCCAAGAAATTGCAGGACATCGGCACCGCGACCGTAATGCCTCTTGCCGCTCCCATCGGCTCTAATCAGGGATTGAAAACAAAAGCCGCCATCGAAATAATTATCGCGCAGGCCACAATCCCCGTTGTCGTTGATGCTGGTTTGGGTATGCCATCCCACGCCGCAGAAGCGATGGAAATGGGAGCCGATGCCGTCCTGATTAATACCGCGATTGCGACAGCCAATGACCCGATTAAAATGGCCGAGGCTTTCAAAAAAGCAGTCCAGGCCGGAAGAGAAGCATTCGAAGCAGGTTCCGCATCCGTAAAAAATCACGCCGACGCTTCAAGCCCCCTCACTGGTTTTCTACGGGACTAAACGGATGAACATACAACAAGCCATATATAATGATGCCGGCTACAGTCCTGACAGACTCAATGCGTTGATTTCGCCCGAAGCCCAAAACCATCTCGAACCAATGGCGAAAAGAGCAAGGCAGATTACACGTCAGCGTTTCGGAAACACAATCCAGCTTTACGCCCCGCTCTACGTCTCGAACTTTTGCGTCAACAATTGCCCCTACTGTGCATTTAACTGCAAAAGTAAATTACCACGAACAAGATTGACCATCGAAGATGCCTGCAAAGAAGCCGATATTTTAGCCGCCGAAGGTTTCCGCCATATTTTAATCGTCAGCGGCGAAGATAAAAATTTTATAACAGTTCCTTACTTGGCCGAGCTTTCTAAAAAACTGCGAGAAAATTTCAGCTCAATCTCAATTGAAATTTATCCCGCTTCGACAGAAGACTACCAAAAACTTTTTGCCGCCGGAATCGACAGCATCGCGCTTTATCAGGAAACTTACGACCGCGCCGACTTCGCCAGATTTCACACATCAGGCCCAAAATCCGATTACGATTGGCGTCTCGATACTCTGTCGCGTGCGGGTCAGGCCGGTTTTAGAAGTCTCGGCCTTGGCTTTTTAATCGGCCTAAGCGACTGGCAAGCCCAGACCTTAGCGATGGCCGAACATGCGGACATACTTATGAAAAAATATTGGCAGGCAAGGGTTTCTTTTTCTTTTCCAAGAATGCGCCCGGCGGAAAACGTTGACGAAAAATTATTCAGGTATATGATTACCGATACCCAGCTTGTTCAGATGATGCTTGCTCTGAGATTATGTTTTCCCGATGCCGAGATTGTAATGTCAACTCGCGAATCTCAAACCTTCAGGGACAATATGGCCAAGATTTGCGTTACAAGAATGAGTGCAGGCAGCAAAACGAACCCCGGCGGATACGCCGAAAAAGAGCAATCGCTCCAGCAGTTCGAAGTCGCCGACGACAGAACCCCGGCACAGGTTGCTGCAATGTTGAACTCTATCGGCCTTGAACCCGTCTGGAAAGATTGGGACAAAGCATTTAATAAATAACTTAGGCAGCCTCTAATGTCATTGCGAGGATTCCCGTTGAGCGAAAGCGAATCGGGATGACGAAGCAATCTCAGGCTTTAGAATTTTTAGAGGCTCACGTATATTTTTATCAGAGCCCTGAGCGTAAGCGATGGGTAATATCGTTATGAACTATATAATCCCGACTATCGAGCAATGTTATCAGCTTCTAAAGCTGCACAATACCCCTGAACACATCGTCAGGCATTGCGAAGTTACTGCCGAGTTAGCTGTGGATATTGCAAAAAAACTCTCCGCCTCCGGAACACAAGTTGACATAGATTTCGTCCACAGAGGCTGCCTTTTGCATGATATTCTGCGTCTCTGCGGCAAAGGTCACGAAGACGCCGCCTGTGAAATTTTCAAACACGAATATCCCGAACTCGCTCTGGCAATAAAAAAACACGCCTACAGAGCGATTCTTGACGAAGAAATGAAACCTCGCACCATCGAGGAAAAAATAATTTACTACGCCGATAAGCGCGTCATGCACGACAAAGTTGTCCCGCTTATGGAAAGGCTTGAAGAAGGCCACCGCAGAAACAGCCCCACCGGCTGCAAAAAAACCGCGGCGTATATCGACTCGCTTATTGTCGAACTCGAAAAAGAATTGAAAGCAGGAGAATAAATTGCCCGAACAATGGACTATCAAAAAACTGCTCGACTGGATGACGAGCCGCTTCACCGAAAAAAAAATCGATTCGCCGCGCCTCACCGCCGAACTGCTTTTATCCTTCATACTCAATATGCAGCGAATTGAATTGTATATGAACTTCGACAAAGAGGTTGAAAAGACAAATCTCGAAAAACTTCGTGAACTTGTCAAACGCTGCCTCAACAACGAACCCGTTCAGTATCTCATCGGCAGAACAGAATTTTATTCTCTCTCGCTCAAAGTTTCTAAGGATTGCCTGATACCAAGACCCGAAACAGAACTGCTCGTCGAAAGAGCGATAGAATTCCTGCGAACCCGCACCGGCCCGCAGCACGTCTGCGATTTATGCACAGGCAGCGGCTGCATCGCCGTCTCAATCGCCAAAAATTTCCCCCAAGCAGCCATCATCGCAACCGACATCTGCGACAAGGCGCTTTCAATCGCCGCCGAAAACATAGCTAAATATAATCTCGGCGAAAAAATCCATCTTTTGCACGGCGATCTGTTCAAACCCATAATCGACCAGCTCGACGGTAAAGAATTCGACTTGATTGTCTGCAATCCGCCATATATTAGTTTGCCCGAATATGAAAATCTCGACCAAAAAGTAAAAAGCCATGAACCAAAGCTCGCTCTCGAAGCCGGCCCCGAAGGTCTGGATATTTACCGCAGAATTGCCGCCGAAGTCGGTTCCCACCTGAAAAAAGATGGCCTGTTACTCCTTGAAATCGGCTACCTGCAGGGCAAAGCGGTTAAACAGTTGCTCGACGACACAAAAATCTTCGGCGAAATCAAAATCGAAAAAGACCTCTCCGCCAACGACCGAATCGTCTCAGCCCTTAAAATCGTTTGACAATCAATTATTGACACGTTACCCCAATCTCGTTAAATTAACATCTTTTATAGGTAATAAGAAATGAAAATATCCATTAATTGGCTCAAAGATTACGTCCCAATAACAGAATCGCCGCAGGAACTCGCCGCGCTTTTATGCAGCATCGGCTTCAACACCGAAAGCCTCGAAATCCTGCCCGATGATGCCGTTATCGACGTCGAAGTAACAAGCAACCGCCCCGATTGTCTCAGCCACATCGGAATCGCGCGCGAAATCGCCGCCGCAACTGGCCGCCTGCTCACATTGCCAAAAATTAAATTTGAGCCTCTTAAAAAAGATATATCCCAATTAGCCGCCGTCGAAATCGCAGAACCGACCCTCTGCGGCAGATACACCGCCAGGGTCATCGAAGGCGTAAAAATCGGCGCAAGCCCTTCCTGGATGACAAAGCGCCTCGAAGCCATCGGCCTCCGCAGCATAAACAACGTCGTCGATGCGACAAACTACGCAATGATGGAAACCGGCCAGCCCCCCCACGCTTTCGACTACAACAAAATTCGCGATGGCAAAATCATCGTCCGCCTCGCAAAGCAAAACGAAAAAATCGTCAGCATCGACGGCTCGAATTGCCAGCTCCAGCCCGACATGCTCATCATCGCCGACCCAACTGGCCCCGTCGCAGTCGCCGGAGTTATGGGCGGCCTCGATACCGAAGTCAGCATGTCCACCACAAACATCCTGCTCGAAGAAGCTTCTTTCAATCCCGTAATCACAAGAAAAACTTCCCGCGCCCTAAATCTTCCAAGCGAAGCGGCCTACCGTCTCGGCCGTGGCGTTGACATCGAGCAGATTGATTGGGCCTCGCAGCGAACCGCGCAATTAATCGTACAAGTCGCTGGCGGAAAAATCGTCGAAGGCCTCATCGATGCCTATCCGGCCAAAGTCGAAAATATTCGTATGGTCTCGATGCGGCTGAGCAGAGTTAAAAAACTTATCGGTATAGAAATCCCGCAGCAGGCAATTTTCGAAATTCTCCGCGGCCTTGCTTTCAGTCCGCAAAAACCCGAAAACGATAAAATCCTCTGCACCATCCCCGCCTGGCGCCCCGACATCACAAGAGAAATAGACCTAATTGAAGAAGTCGCGCGAATCCACGGCTACGACAAAATCGGCCTCACACAAAAAATCAACATCGAAGTCGCGCCCGTTGACCGTCGCCAGCAGATAACCGCAAAAACAGGCTCCTGCCTCAACAGTTGCGGCTTTTACGAAACAATTACCCCCGGCTTCAGCACCGAATCGATCGCAAAGCTGATTTCACCCAATGCCGCCGACACTCACCTTGCCGTTCTTGACGAAAACAGCAAAAACTCCAATATGCTCCGCAGTACGTTGATTGGCTCGCTTCTCGAAATTCTCAGCCGAAACATCAACGCCGGCACTCGCGGAATCAATATTTACGAATTGGCAAACGTCTTCCAAAAAACTCCCGACGGCAAACATGCCGAGCATAGTTCACTCGCTATTCTTTGCGATTGCGATTTCAGAGTCATTCGCGGAGCTATCGAAAGCGTAATTAAAAACATCGCGCCATCAGCAGATATTTCTTTCAATCCCGCCGATGTATTCTGGGCAAAAACTGGCGCTCAGATTTTGGTTAACGCAGTTAACGGAGTTAATGGAGTTAATGGAACTCTCTTCGGCACCGCCGGAGTATTAAAAGATTCGATTCTCACAACGCTCGACATCAAAGCCCCGCTTGTCTGCGCAGCAGAAATTAATTTCGATATGCTTCTCGATTTACAGCCGGAGCAAATAAAAGCTAAACCGCTCCCCAAATTCCCATCCATCGTCCGCGACCTTTCGCTGATTACCGATGAACAGATTCAATGGTCTAAGATTGAAGAAATAGTTTCATCCAAAGCCCCCGCAGAGCTTGAAGATTTGAAATTCATCGGCATTTACCGCGGCAAACCGATCCCCGCTGGCAAAAAGAGCGTTACTATTTCGCTCTGCTTCCGTGACGAAGACGGCACATTGAAACACGAAACCGTTGACACCTGGCAGAAAGACATCGTTTCCGCCCTCTCGTCCAATATTGGCGCCGAGCTTAGGGCATCTTAACGCTTTGTGTACTCGGAACCGTCTGCCCTGAAACACCCGCAAAAGCCGTTTCAATAATTTCGGCTTTCGGTGGTTTCGTCACAAAACTTACCAGCGGTATCACTATAAACGGCACGATCATCGCTATGCTCGCTGCGATTGGAGATTTTGCTGCTCCCAACCAATAATACAAAATCACATTCGTCGCGATTGCCGTTATCATTCCGAGTACAACTCCACTGTGCGTTGCTTTCTTCCAATAAAGCCCGAAGAAAAACGGTGCCATAAATGCTCCCGCCACCGCTCCCCACGATAGCGCCATCAGTTCAATAATAAACGAAAGTTGATACCGTGCCACAAAATATGAAATCACTATAAACACCGCACTCAAAAACCGCATCATCAGCAATGAATTCTCTTTCGATATCTGCGGATTAATATGGCCCTTATAAAGGTCAATCGCAACAGATGAAGCAGACACCAGCACAAGCGACGAAAGCGTACTCATCGATGCAGACAGGATTAAAAGGAGTATTACCGCCATCAGCCAGCTCGGCAGATATTGTGTCAGCAATTCAGGAATTATCCTGTCGAAGTCCGGCCCATTCGCTCCCATCGGAGGTTTATCGTAAAATATATGCGTCAGCGCTCCGGTGTAATACGCCGCAAAAGAAATAATCACCGCGAAAATTGTCGTAATCAATGCCGCTTTATTAATAACCGCTTCATTTTTAATGGCGTAGAATTTCTGTACCATCTGCGGCATTCCCCAAACCCCGAATGACGTCATAAATACAAGCGCACCCAGCATAAGCATACTCGGCTCTTTGCCTGCCGGAAGCGCACTGTGCCATTGGTTATAACTGTCCGTCGCCGCCGTAAACCCTCCGCCGATTCCGCTTGTGCCTGCAATTTCCGCCGCTTTCCCGGATAAAATCCAAACCATAAGAATAGACCCGAATATCATTATTATACCCTGCACAAAATCCGTCAGCGTTACCGCGAAATATCCGCCGAGCACAAGATACAAGCCTGTAATTGCGACCATTATTAATAGTGCTGTCTCGAATTGGATATGAAAGTTTTTTTCAAACAAATAACCCAATCCCTTAAACACAGATGCTGAATAAGGAATCAGGAAAACAAATATTATCAATGCCGCGAACATCTTTATATATCTGCTGCCGAATCGTTCCTGCAAAAACTCCGGCATCGTCATTGCATCGAGATTTTGAGTCATTCTTCTTGCTCTTCTGCCAAGAATCAGCCACGCCGCCGTTGTACCAATAAATGCGTTGCCGATTGCGATAGCCAAACCTTTAAGCCCGTAGCCCCATCCGATTTTTCCGCCGAATCCGATGAATACTACCGCACTGAAATAACTCGTTCCGTATGCGAACGCCGTTATCCACGGACCTACAGACCGGCCGCCGAGAAAGAAATCGTTAAGGGTTGCAGTCTTCTTCATCCCCCATATTCCGATTACCACCATCCCAAGCAGAAATACTAACAGTAAAATGATACTTGCAGTCATACTTTACCTCCTTATAAAGAATCTTTTTTTTTCAAATTTTAACCCTTTTTTAGCCCTTGTATATATTTTTTTATCACATCCTTTATTAAATATAATTAGAAAACAGGTGAACGTAATTAATAATATCCTTTTTATCGTCAATTGACTTCTATAAGCCTTTATTACCCTTTAATTTAGCAAAGCATGCACTTTTTTGTTATATTTTAGTAAATTCGATAATATATTTTGCAGAACCTAATTTTTTTCTTGACGTATGTTGAGTAGAAATGTTATTTTAGATAACCCACACGTACCTCCTCCTCTTTAGGAGGCGCACACGGCATGGCGGTTTCTCTCCTCGGCCGCCTGCCATTTTTTTTGCGCTTTTTTCAAATTTATGAAACATTGTTGCGTTTCAACGCGTAATACAATTAGAAATGTTTTTTTCTCATTTAGGCAGACAGCTACTCCTCCTTCGCTGTTCTGCCTTTTTTTATTTCAGCACTTCCCCCTATCTAACTTTAGGATGGCAAATAGGTTATATTCCTATTGACCTCCCTCTAAAGAAATGGCAAAACAATTATAGTATAGTCCTATAATTTATTGAGCCTTGTTCGGGAAATCTAATGAAAAACATTCTATTTGTTTTAATTATTTTGCCCATATCCGCTTACGCAAAACCGGATTTAATCTCATTTAATGAAGGATTGTGCTTACCGGATGCCGGAAATTACGATATGTGGTATGGTTGCGCCCCCACAGCCGCCGGTATGATGCTTGGTTGGTATGACCGCAACGGCTACCCAAATCTCGTACCAGGCGGAGATGCTGAATTATCGACATTCGGAAAACCGGATTGTTTAGTAAACAGCAGTATCGCAAGCCCCGGCCACATCAACGATTTTTTCCGCAAAGGTTATGGTTTCTTCAAAGACGATTCATTTTTCCCTACTCATCAATTTGACTGCCTCGCGGATTTTATGGGCACAAGCCAGGATTTTTTCGGAAACAAAAACGGCGATACCCAATTCCATTTCTGGAGCGATAACAGCCCCTGCACAAGCGATGACCTGTGGGATTTATGGCCGTTTTTATACTACTCCGATGGTATGTGCGGAATAGAACGTTACGTCACTTATAGAGGTTACAATACACCGGTCATGTACAACCAATTAATAAATGGTTTTAATGGAATCTCAGCCGGTTTTTCTTTCGACCAATTCAAAAACGAAATTGATAATAATAGAGGAGTCCTGCTGCACTTGGGAAACGACTTCGGAATAGGTCATACTATGTACGCCTACGGCTATGATGAAATAGATAATACCATTTTAGTTTATGATACGTTAGGCCCGCTCGGCCAAAACCCCGGCAGATTAGTTTGGGGCGAACATTATTTTTATTATGGTATGCCTCTAACCCACTTCGGAGTTACCGTTATGCACATGGCACCCGAACCCAGTACCGTCTTTTTTGTATTATTTTCTTTATTACTTTTAGATCATCGCTCCAATTATCGTAAATAGCTGTCTTTGGAACATTAATATTTTGGTAATTCGTATTTGTTTCGTATTTCGGTTTTCGTATTTCGTATTTTATAATTAGTGTTGATTCGTGTTCATTCGTGGTTTCATATTTCTGAAATCTATTCTAACCAGTGATTCGCAAGCTCCGCAAAATCGCGAAAGTTGACAATATTATCTCCACCCGGCGCCGGCACAATATCCGCCGATGGCACTCCCGGCTCATCGAGCCACTGATTCGCCATAATCGCAAGGTCCAGCATATCTACCGCCCCATCAGGTTGCAAATCACCGCTTATAACAGGACAAATCACAAACCACACATTCGGAACATTAATACTGCACGAAACTGTTGGCGAACTGCCTCCTGTCCAATTTAGTGGATTGCCGTGATCACTGTCCGAAAACGCGTAAACACTTCTGCTGCCCCCCGGTGTCGAATATTTAATCTGACCGTTTGACGTGTATGAACTGTTATCGAAAGAAAAATCCACCAGCAGATTATCCGTGCCGTTATAATAGAACGGCGAATTAAACGTAAACGTCCGCCATCCAATGCTTCCGCGCGGCTCATTACTTTGAAACACCGTCGTCCACCCTGTAGAGTCAAGACTGCATCCGCTGAACGTATTCATCGTCGTATGTTTCATTCTAATCGTCCAGTTATTCATTGTCTGCCCCGGTATCGTTATTATGTGCAAAGCGAGGCTCTGAATAAAACCTCTCCCTCCAAGTTCCGAAGCACGATAAATCACTTCCGTCCGTGCATCATGATAATATGTATAAAGCGGAAAAGCCCAATTCAAATTTCCCGTTCCTATCGTTAAATCCGCGCACGGATTGTTCAGTACGTGTTCAATCGCATGCCCGAGATTCACTCGCGGTTTTGTAATCGCGACTTTGGTATCAGCGATAGGGTCGCCTGTAATTGTGAGAATTTGCCTGATATGCCCCGGCGTTAAATATTTTCCTGTTACCGCCTTCGCCGCAGATTGCAGACACGCCGCCGCCCCCGCCGCGTAAGGACAAGCAGTCGATGTCCCCCCAAAATCATCCGCGTAATCCGTCGGCGAATAACCCTGAGCGCCAACCATATCGGTTGTGTAATTGTTATTCGCAGGCGCAAGTATATCCAAAAAATTCGCCATATTTGAAAATGATGTAACCTTGTCCCCCGCTGTAGTATCAACAACATAATATCCGCCCGGACAATAAGGTGTTGCATATTTTGGATTGACGCACGATGCCGAATAAACGCAGGCGTTCCACAACCCGAAATCTGCATCATAAACCGCCCCAACCGAAACAGTGTTCGTCAGACACGAAGGCACGGATATCGAATCGCAGTACCCGTTATTGCCCGTCGAAACAAAAAGCGTAATACCCGCATCGGTTGCATTGTTCGCCGCCGTCGCCAATGTTACATTCGATGAATCGCACGGACTGTAATACCGAGTCCCCCCAATGCTTGTGCTTATAATAAGCAGTGGATATGAAGGATTATCATTTTTATGGCTTGTGCACCAGTCCCACGCCCCTGCAAGCGTCGCCGTCGTTATATCACCCGAAGATTTTTTCGTTTTCAGTGCGTATATTTTTGCGCTGTGCGCAACTCCCCCTATATAATCGTTCACATCGCCAAGGTCCCCTGCGACTATCCCCGCGCAGCAAGTCCCGTGCGGATCGAATGGCGTCGTTGGAAATGGATTTGAATCATTATCGCCCGTATCGTATCCTCCGATTACTTTACTGTTCGGAAATCCTCCGCCACCCAGTTTCGGATGAGTATAATCAACTCCCGAATCGCAAATCGCAACCGCAACTCCCTGCCCGCTATAAACCGAGCGATAAACCATCCCGTTAAAAAGCGGTATCCCCTGCGCAAGATGTTCCTCCAGAACATAATCCGGCTCGATATTCTCAACCAGCGGGTCATTTAATAATTGCTCCAATACTTCCTGCGTAACTTCACACGAAAATGTCGCCTGATTTTCAAACCGGTACCCCACCGCAAGTTCATTGACATCGAAAGTTTCAATCACATCATCCTCAATCTCTTCAACTTCCTTGTGCAGGATTTGCAGAGATGATTTCGAATCCCAATCTATTTTTTTCTCCTCCAGACTTTCCGGTTGTTTCAAATTAACTAATATCCCCACACGCTCGCTGCCCTCCTCAAATTGATTTAACACTGTTGCAGCATCTCTAAGTTTGGTATAAACATCAGGTCCTTCATCCGCAAGCGCGAATACTCCTGAGAAAATATAAACTATTATTATAGTGGTTCTCATCTGCATTAATATTTCTTCAACAATCTCCATCTTGTTTAAGACTATTATAGAAAATTTATTTGGAGTGGAAATGCGAAAAGTTTTTTATGGATGTGAAATATTATTTGCTCATCGTTTTTTTGCTGAAAAACAATGTATGATTATTTCCCTTGATGACAAAAAAAGCAGTAGGATTACTCCATTTGTCATGCAACATGCGCGATGTGTCGAATTAATTCAAAAATTAAAAATTCAGAATTAAAAATTATACTATTCTTCCTGACCTTCGAGAATCTTCCGCAGATATTTATTTTCTCTCTTCGTCGCTTCGATATCGAAAACCAGATATTTTATCATCAGTCGAAGCTGGTCAAAATACTGCTCGAGATTAACTTCTTTACTGACCTTCGAAAGTTTGGGTTTTGATGTCAGCAGCGTTGACTTGGTGTACTTAACGGAAGGATTTTTTTCAACCTCATCGAGAAGACCTTGCAGTTTATTTTCCAAAGCAGAAATATCCATTTTTGAACCCTCCTATCCGCTATGGGATAAAAATCTTTCTTCTTTGTGCTTCCTGCAATCGAAAAGTGTCCATACTTGATAATTCAGCAAAGCATATACCATCATCGTGAATACCGATTCTACACCTGCCGAAATCAAAAAGAAAGCCCCTTTTCTATAAAAAAACAAAAAAAATAAAAAGTTTTCCGCCTTGGTCAAATAGTAAAACTTTAACGTCCTGTTGCCTTCTGTAAACAATATAAAGACCCGAATCTAATTTCCAAAACTTTCTGTGCCTTTCACTTGCCAAAAGTCGTATTATGTAGTAGTATATTTTATATCCAGTTTATTGGCGGAGTTGAAAACATGAGAGTAAAACTGCCCAGAACACTTTGGCTCGTACAATGGCATCTGATTTTCGTTTCCCTTATGATTCTTACAGTCATCCTTTGGATTATTGGCGGAGCAACCGACTATCTTCAGGACCTTTATCTGGTCCCGCTTATGGTCGCCGCCGGCGTCGGAATCTTCGCGATTATCCTGCTCCTTTACCAGGCCCTTCAAATCCTCACAAATCAGCAGCAGTTGCTTGAACGCATCAGCGATGGACTCGCCGTCAGCAGAAGTATGTTCGAGCAGATTAGTCAGGGTGTCAAACTAAGCGAAGCCGCAAAAACAATCGCATACCGCGATATGGATAACCAGTACCTCCGCGCATCCGTCATGGAAAAACTCCATCAGCAGGACTACAAAGCCACCTACGCTATGATTGATGCTATTTCGCAACGCAGTGAATACAAAGCGCTTGCCGAGGAACTGAAAGTCGCCGCCGACAATTACCGCGACTCAACCGAACAGGGAAAAATCAACCAGATTATCAGCTACATAGAAAAGCTGATTGAACAATTCCAGTGGGCAACCGCCAGCGTCCAGATTGAAAGCCTCGTAAGAAATTATCCCGATTCCGAAAAAGCAAAATCCCTGCGCCAAAAACTCGCCGACAAAAAAGAACAGCGCAAGCGCCAGCTCCTCGCCGCATGGGATGAAGCCGTCAAACGAGAAGACACCGACAGAAGCCTCATCATTCTGAAAGAATTGGATGTTTACCTCACCCCCAGCGAAGGCCTTGCCCTCCAGGAAGCCGCCAGCGAAGTCTTCAAGAACAAGCTCCACAATCTCGGTGTGCGCTTTTCACTCGCCGTCAGCGAAAAACGTTGGACAGAAGCCCTCCAAACCGGCCACGACATCATCAGAGGCTTTCCAAACAGCAGAATGGCCGAAGAAATCCGTGGTAAGCTCGCGACCCTGCGAAATTTAGCTAAAAACAAGCCCGAAGAACCAAAATCTTAGCCAAAACATTTCTTCTTGCATAAAATAAGGTTTTATTGTAAAGTATCCCGTCTATTTTTGAATTGCGTGTAAACTGCGGTTGTGTTGCTTGTATCGTTACATAAATCCTTTGCCGACAAACGATACCAGCGGCACAACCGATAAACTTTATACGACGTTCAGAGGGTGTAGCTCAGCTGGTAGAGCAACGCACTTTTAATGCGTAGGTCTTGGGTTCGAATCCCAACACCCTCACTAAAACCGTATTTCGTCCTGCGGTTTCGATGCTTGTTACGTTTTACGTACATCGTTCTACGTTACGAGCCGCGCAACCGCAACCGTTCGACGCAGCATATTATGGATAAAATTATCGAAAACATCAGTCCTGCAAAAAGAGTTCCTGTCTGGCACATCCACAAGCGTCTTTATGATTGGGTTTTGCATTTCGCCCATACAAAGAACAGTATGGTCGCCCTTTTCTGCATTAGTTTCGCCGAATCAAGTTTTTTCCCCGTCCCGCCTGATGTCCTTCTCGCACCGCTCGCACTCGGCGCCCCGAAAAAATGGATTCGATTCGCAACCGTCTGCTCAATCGCTTCTGTCCTTGGCGGAATTTTAGGATATTTAATAGGATTGGGATTATGGGAAGCAATCGACCAGTGGGTCTTCGCCCACATGGGTTCCCTCGGCTTTACACAGAAAAATTTCGATACCTTCAAAAATCTCTATGATAAATACGACTTCTGGATAGTCTTCACCGCTGGCTTCACGCCCCTGCCCTACAAAGTCTGCACAATTTCCGCCGGAGTCGCGCGTATCTTTTTCCCCGGCTTTATCATCGCTTCAGCAATAAGCAGGTCGGCAAGATTCTTCCTCGTCGCTGGCCTCTTCCGCTGGAAAGGCGAATCAATCCGCCCGTTCATAGATAAATATTTCAACCTTCTTACCCTCGTTTTCGTAATTCTTCTTGTCGGCGGTTTCCTCGCCATCAAATTGTTCCATTAAAATAAGATGAATCCCGAACAAAGCAAAAAATTACTTACCGTAGCCAGAAACGCAGTCAGTGCCGCTGTCTCAGGAAAAAAACCTCCAAAGGTTTCCTCCGATGACCCCGTCCTCAACGAACACTGTGGCTGTTTCGTTACTCTGAAAAATAGAAACGAACTTCGAGGCTGCATCGGTATGTTTACTTCCGATAAACCATTGATTGAATTAATCAGCGATATGGCTGTTGCATCCTCAACGCAGGATTCGCGTTTTTTCTCGGACAGAATTACCCCCAAAGAGGTAGATGAGCTTGATATCGAAATTTCAGTTCTTTCACCCCTAAAAAAAACCGATAATCCCCTTACCTTGCGTCTCGGAATAGATGGTATATATATCCGTAAGGGTTATGCCAACGGCTGTTTCCTCCCGCAGGTCGCCGATGAAACAGGCTGGAACAAAGAACAGTTTCTTTCCTATTGCTGTTCACATAAAGCCGGTCTGCCGCCCGACGCTTGGAAAGACAAAAAAACCGAAGTTTATTTATTCACCGCGGAAATTATTGAAGAAAATGAAAAAAACACAAATTAATAAAATTCTTGGCCGGAGGCCTTTCCTCTACTTTTCACTTTTAGTTTTTAACTTTTCACTTATTTGCGTCCTTATTCCATTCATTGCAGGATGTGAGCAAAACAGCAAAATTGTCAATTCAAATGCTCCCGCCAAACTCTCAACTGCCGATGGCCTCATTAAATATGTCGCGCCGCTTCCCGCTGTTCAAAACGCTCAACCCTGGGAAAACCCCTACGGCAGCGGAATCATTATCGAAACCGTTCATTATAAAATCTATACAACTATGCTTGAGCCGCTCATGCTCAAACAAATCCCCGCTTTCGTCGAAGCCGCATGGCAGCAATATCAAAGCCAGCTCCCGCAATCCGTCAACGGCGGAGAAAAATTCAAACTCTACCTCTTCAAAGACCGCGCTCAATGGGAGCAGTTCACAAAATCTTTCACCGGTCATCAATTCCCCATTTACCAGAAAATCAAAAAAGGTGCATACTATTTAAATGATTGCACCGTCGCGTATAACATCGGAAGAACCAGAACTTTCAGCGTCATCGGCCACGAAGGCTGGCACCAGTTCTGCAATAGATATTTCAAATACCGACTCCCAAGCTGGCTCGACGAAGGAATTGCGCAGCTCTTCGAAGAAAGCACGATGGAAAACGGCAGATTCATTTTCCTGCCCGCCAAAAATTACCAGAGACTCGGCGCTCTGAAAATTTCTATCCAAAACAAAAAGATGATTCCGCTTCGAACACTCATCTCGTTAAACCCCGGCCAGGTCATCGCCAACAACCAGGCCGACTCAGCCGCTATCGCCTTTTACGCTCAATCTTATGCTCTCGTCCGATTCCTTCGCGAAGACAACTACGGCAAAAGACTTGGCAGTTATTACCAGATGATGCTCGGCGCACTCAACGGCACATGGCCCATTAGCGAGTCCGAATCGCAAATCGCCTCGAACAGAAATATTCCCGTTACCGCTCAATGGAACAGCTTCATCGCTCAAAAACTTTTCAGTATTTATTTGAATCAGGAAATAGAAAAAATCGAACCGGAATACCTTGCCTTCTGCGGCAAAATCACGTATCCTATCTCCGTCAAAAGTTATTAATTAAAAATTCAAAATTGAAAATTAATGATTTCATTCTCGCTTCTGCTTCACCAAGAAGAAAAGAACTTCTTGAAAAGGCAGGCTATGAATTTAAGATTGTCGTCTCTGACATAGACGAGTCGAACATATCTCAGGATATGCCGCCAATCCAATACGCCTGCACACTCGCACTTGCAAAAGCAAAAAACATAGCTGAAAAATTTCCTGATATGTTAGTTGTCGGCGCAGATACAATCGCCGATTTTAATGGCGAAATTATTGGCAAAGCCGAGGACGCCGCCCACGCCGAGGAGATTACAAGAAAGCTTTTCAACCAGCCCCACAAAATCATAACTGCAATTGCGATGATAAAGATTAATGACGGTTTGGAAAAAGTCGAATACGATATAACGACCGTCTACCCGCGAAAGATGACTGACGAGGAGATTGCCGAGCACATTGCATCCGGCACATGGCAGGACAAAGCCGGCGCGTATGCGATCCAGGAAAGCGGCGACAAATTTATCGAAAAAATCGACGGAAGCCTCACAAATGTCATGGGCTTCAGTATGGAGTTGTTTGAAGATATGATAAAAAAACTTTAACAAGTGATTAGCCCCCGGACCCGTGCCGGGGGTCGTAAAATAAAATCGTTTCCAACTTTTCCCGGACCCGTGCCGGGGGAATTTGCCTTGCAGATTTTATATTGACGCTCTTATAATTAAACAATAACTACCCTGAATAACCTTAAATTTCCTTGCTTTTCATTCACTTTTTCCACACTTTTTCCACACTTTTTTTCGCTTTTTAGAGGCTTTTTTGTGCGCAATTATGACGCAAAAATTGCACAATCGCATCGGAGCGAAGCAGAGACCCCCGTTTTATTTAGAAAGTTTTCACCTCGAAGAAAACTTTAGAGGGGGCAAATTCCGCGCAAGTTTTAAATTGCGCTTTTTTTGTCAATTAAAAATATTTATTGTCCGGAATTCCCGTTAACCAATTTCACTGATCACTTTTGACTTTTCGCTTATTTAAATTTCTTGAACAATATTGATTTAAAAGTATAATAATGATAAGATAGATAAAAGTTTATGGCGCAATAATTTAATACCCTATTTACAGGATGATTATTATGGCTGGAATGTTCTACACATTACAGGAAGTGGTCGAAAAATTAGGTAAAAACGAAGCTGAAATCAAGTCTCTTGTTAAAGAGGGCAAACTTCGCGAGTTCCGCGATGGCGCTAAGCAGCTTTATAAAATAGAGGATGTTGATGCCATTGCCTCTTCTTCCCAGCCCGGTTCGGTTTTAAACGATTCTCTTGAAATTTCCATTGACGAAAGCGGCGAAGTTTCCCTCGCACCAGAAGAGCTGGATGCCCTTATGGGAACAGGAGATAAGAACCTTGACACCAAATTCTCGCTCGACGAAACAGGCGAGCTTATGGCCGATGAAAAGCTTGACGATACCCCCAAAACCGGCACAGGCAGCGGAAGCGAAATTCTCCTTTCACCCGCTGAATCCGGCCAAAACGCCAGACTCGACACCGGCACGAATATGCCTTCTGACGGCAACGCTTCAGTCGGCAGCATTTCTCTTGAATCTTCACAGCAGGGAACCGAATTAACCAATGGCGACACAAAAATTGCCCCCGGCGGCGATACAATTAACGTATTATCTGATTCTGACACAGGTTACAAGATTTCCGAAGACACCAGCGGCGACACAAGCCTGATTGACAAAAAACCCAAATCTCTCGACCAGAAGGGTTCTGCAGATGATTTTGGCATAGCCCGCCTCGATGAAGATATCAATCTCGAAGGTGCCGGTAGCGGTTCCGGCTTGCTCGATCTCTCTTTACAGGCAGATGATACCTCTCTGGGCGCTGTACTTGACGATATTTACCCTGAAAACCCATCCGCAGGCCTCGACCAGGCCCCGGCAGTTCAGGAGCCTTCTTTGGAAGAAGAGCCGCAGGATGGCAAAATGTTTGAGCCTCAACCCGAAGCAGAAGTCGAAGTTCCAGATGAAATTTTGGAACAGCCGGGAATAGTAGTCCCTGTTGGCGCTGGAGTTGCGGTTTACGAAACACCTGCAGATACATCCAGCAACGTTTTCGGCGCTATACTGTTCATACCGTTTATAATTTTGATTTACAGTTCTATCGTTGTCATTTCAGGTTACAAACCAGTATTAAATATGACGATTGTATCCGCGATAGGCCCCATAATCTGGTATGTCGCCGCAGGTTTAGCCGCTGCAACCATCATTGGCGTTCTAATCGCTTCTACGGCGGGAGCACCTAAAAAGCCCAAAGCTCCGAAAGCGCCAAAAGCAAAGAAAGTCAAGCCGGTAAAAGAAAAAAAAGCAAAGGCTAAAAAATAATTTATACGGATCCCAAAAAATATTCGTGCGATGCTCCGCGGGTAAAGCGAAGCGGGCAAAGAATTTAACAAACCTCGCAACGCGCGAGTAATTATACCAATTGGTATTATTTCCCGCTGTTTTTTTCTTAAATCGAATTGCATTTTTCTGCAAATTTTTCTGGCATTTACATTTGCTTATTGATAGGATTTTAGCAATTGTAGCAAAGTAAGATAATGGATTAAAGTTCGCTTGGCGAACAGTTTTGTCAGGAAAGGACAATAAAAATGCAGTTCAAAAATATCACATGTCTCGTAGTAATTTCATTAACTATCGCACTTTTAAGCGGTTGCGTCTCTCAGCAGCAGTATGATGACCTGAAAATCAGAAACCGCAGTCAGCAGCAGAGAATAGATGAGCTTGAAAGCCAGCTCAACGTAGCGAAATTAAAGCTTGCCCAGGTTGAAAAGCAGCTTGCTGATGCTCAAATGGGTCTTGATGCCGATGTTGAAGCATTGACAAAACAAATCGAAGCTTTGAAAAACGATATCGCACAAAAGGAAGAACTGATCAAAAACATGCAGGCTGCTTTAGGCGGTTCCATACTTCCCCCCGAACTCTCCAGCGAATTGCAGAAATTCGCCGCTGAAAATCCTGATATGGTCAGCTTCGATGAAGCGACAGGAATGGTTAAATTCAAAAGTGATTTGCTCTTCGAAAAAGGCAGCGATGCAGTTGCCCCTGAAGCAGCAGAGCTTATGAAAAAACTCAGCACAATCATTAATTCCCCGGCCGCTGAAGGTTTCGATGTTTCAATCGTCGGCCACACTGATGATATTCCAATCAGAAAATCTGAAACAATGAGCATGCACCCGACAAACTGGCATCTTTCAGTTCACAGGGCAATCGCTGTTGAAAAACTTATGGAATCCAGCGGCGTAAATCCGAAACGCATGGGTGTAAAGGGCTTTGGCGAATACAGACCTTTCGAAGCAAATGAAGCCGGAAACAAAGGAAATCAAAAGAACAGAAGAGTTGAAATATACCTCGTACCGGCAGGCAGCGTCAAATAAGTTGGATTTTTGATTTATTTTTATAATTTAAAGAGTAAAATATCCCGTACTTGTATTCAGGTACGGGATTTTTTTATAATTTTAACACATGAAAAAGGATATATCCGAAAAAATCGAGTCGCTGCGGCAGCAAATCAGAAAACACGATTATCTCTATTATGTCGAGAACAAGCCGCTAATTTCCGACCAGGAATATGACCATCTTTTTTCAGAGTTAAAAAAGCTCGAACAGCAGCATCCTGAACTGATAACATCCGATTCGCCAACGCAAAGAGTCGCCGGCCAACCAATCGAAGGTTTCAAACAGGTAACTCACGCGATACCAATGTTGAGTATTGATAACACCTACAGCGAAGAGGAATTAAAAGCATTCGATAGAAGAGTCGCAAAGCTGCTTGAAACAAGCAATTACAGTTACGTCGTCGAATTGAAAATTGACGGCGTTGCAATGAGCCTGCGTTACGAAAATGGTATTCTGGTTCTTGGCGCAACTCGCGGCGATGGAACCAAAGGCGATGATGTAACACACAATATCAAAACAATAAAAGCAATTCCCCTTCGCCTTGATGACAATCCCCCGGATATACTTGAAGTCCGAGGCGAAGTTTATATGCCGAAAAAGGCGTTTCAGAAGTTGAATGAAGCAAAAGAAAAGAATGGCGAACCGCTTTTTGCAAATCCTCGAAATGCCGCCGCTGGTTCATTAAAACAGCTCGACCCGAAAATCACAGCTAAAAGAAATCTGTCTTTTTACGCATATTCGCTTGGCGAAACAAGCAAATCAATCGCAAAAACTCATTTTGAAAATCTTGAAAAGCTGAAAAAATTCGGCCTGCCGGTAAACGAACATACACAAAGGGCAAAAGATATCGAGGAAGTTATAAAAACTTGCGCGAAATTTGAAAAGAATAGATTTACTCTCGATTACCAGATTGACGGACTTGTTATAAAAGTTGATGAATTAAAATATTATGACACTCTCGGCACAACCGGCCGAGCGCCCCGCTGGTGCATGTCATATAAATATGCCGCCGAACAGGCCAAGACCAAAGTTTTATCTATTTCTGTACATGTCGGCAAAACCGGAATAATCACTCCTGTTGCCAATTTCGAGCCTGTGGTTCTTGCTGGCACAACAGTAAAACGAGCAAGTTTGCACAATTTCGATGAAATCGAGCGCCTCGACATCCGCGTCGGTGATTCAGTAATTATCGAAAAAGCAGGTGAAATTATTCCCCAGGTTGTAGAAGTTAAAAAAGAACACAGACACAAAGACGCAAAGTCGTTTGAACCGCCTGATAAATGTCCGGTCTGCGGGTCAAAAACTGAAAAAGACCCTGCCGGTGTTTATATTCGATGCGTAAGCACAAGCTGTCCGGCTCAATTGAAAGAAAAATTGCGCTATTTTGCCGGTCGAGACCAGATGGATATCGAAAATCTCGGCCCTGCATTGATAGAGCAGCTCGTTGACAAAGGACTTGTGAAAGATTTTTCAGATTTATACAAGCTCGATATATTCGCGATGCTTTCTTTGGAAAGAATGGCGCAAAAAAGCGCACAAAAAGTTCTCGATGGTATAGAAAAAAGCAAATCCCAGCCGCTCGGCCGACTTCTTGCCGCTCTTGGAATTCTGCACGTTGGTGCGCAAAACGCTGAAATACTGGCTTCTCATTTCGGCTCAATAGATGCTTTGCAAGAAGCTGGCGAACAAGAACTTACAGCAATTGAGCAAATCGGCCCTGTACTTGCAAAAAGCATTTACGAATATTTCCATAATGAAAATAATTTGAAAGTTATAGAAAAACTCATTAAGGCTGGCGTAAACACAAAACAGAAAAAAACTCAAAAGAGCGATGTCCTCTCAGGCAAAACTTTTGTCATTACCGGCACTCTCGAGAATTTCAAACGCGATGAAATTGCGCAGATTATTAAAGAGAACGGCGGCAAAGTTGCTTCAAGTGTCAGCAAAAAAACAGATTACGTTCTTACAGGCGCAGAAGCAGGCAGCAAACTGGAGAAAGCAAATCAGCTCGGCGTTAAAGTCATCAGTGAAAAAGATTTTCTGAAGATGATTGGCAAATAATAATGACAGTAGATGTAAAATTCATGGAAACTGCTTTGTCTCTCGCAAAAAAAGGATTAGGCAGTGTTGAACCGAATCCTGCTGTCGGATGCGTCATTGTAAAAGATGGAAAAATAATCGGCAAAGGCTATCATAAAAAATTCGGCGGGCCGCATGCGGAAATAGAAGCCCTGAAAAATTGCAAAACTTCAACAAAAGGCGCAAGTTTATATGTAACTCTTGAGCCCTGCTGCCATTTCGGCAAAACTCCTCCCTGCACCGATGCCGTTATTAAAGCAAAAATAAAGAAAGTAGTCGCAGCCGTTAAAGACCCCACAAAAAAAGTCGCGGGCAAAGGTTTTAAGATTCTGCGAAAAGCGGGAATCGAAGTTGTTTCTGGAATCTGCCAAAAGGAAGCTAAAAATTTAAATGCGCCTTTTTTAAAATTCGCAAAAACCAGAAAACCTTATGTGATTGTCAAATGGGCACAAAGCAAAGATGGCTTCTTATGCCGAACCGACAAAAAACGCTGGATTACAAATGCAGCAAGCAGAAGAGATGTGCACAAATTGCGCAAAAGAGCGCAAGCTATTCTCGTCGGTATCAATACCGTCCTCGAAGATGACCCCATGCTGACAATACGGCCTGATACAGGCCGCCGCCCTTTGAGAGTGGTTCTCGACAGCAAACTGCAAATTCCTCTAAACTGCAATTTAATTCAAACTGCAAATGAAACGCCGGTCTGCATTTTCACAGCATCGAAGAAGAAAATTAATCTGAAAGGCGTAGAGATAATTAAAGTCTCAAAAAATAAAAACCGTCTAAATTTAAAAGCTGTACTTGCAGAGCTAGGCAAAAGAAATATTCAGCAGCTTCTGGTCGAAGGCGGTGAAAAAATCATTACTTCTTTTATCAGGCAAAATCTGGCAGATGAAATAATAGTTTATACTTCAAATGAATATCTTGGCAAAAAAGGGAAAATCACGACTTCCCCAAATATGAAAAATATATATAATCGACTCAAACATAATTCTGAATGCAAAAAAATATTCGGAACCGATGTTCGATTAAGAGGGATAGTAAATGAAAAAAATAGAAATTTTAGGATTGGAAACGATACCTGAAATTCAGCCCGGCGATAACCTTGCGCAAATAATCTGCGACTGTGCAAAAAATGAAAACATCGAAATAAACGAAAAAGATATTCTCATTCTGACAAGCAAAATAGTAACTAAATCTCTCGGCCTGATTAGAAAAATGTCAGATGTTAAAATCAGCAAAAAAGCATTGAAGCTTGCCAAACAAACCGGCAAAGACCCGATGTGGATACAGCTTGTTTTCGATACCGGCCATAAAATAATCGCAGTTTTACCGATGAACGGCGCGATCAAAAAATATGTTCAGGCAGGCTCAACAGATATAGACCTGGCAAAAACATTATGCGAAAATAAAAAATGTCTGTTCATAACAAGAAATCCCTGCGGCCAGTTACATACCTGCGATGCGGGTATCGACAGCTCGAATCATCCTGTAGGCGAAGTCGGCCTGATTCCGGATGACCCTGACGACAAAGCTAAAAAAATCAGAGAGCAAATACAAAAAATCACCGGTAAAAAAATCGCGTTAATAATGGCAGATACCGAATTAACTTTTTACGGCACAATAGATTTGGCGTTGGGCAGTTCCGGCATAAATCCGCTTTCTATGATGTTTGGCGAAAAGGACAAATTCGGCAAACCTAAATTCGGTGGTTTTGAATTAGTCGCTCACCAACTCACAGCAGCTTCTGCTTTGTTGTTCGGTCAAATTAGCAGCGGTATTCCAGTTGCAATAATCAGAGGTTTCAATTACGATATTGACGAAATAAAGAATATTTCAAATACTCTGCGTTTTGCGGGAGGCGAAAGAGATATTCTTCAAATCATCAGAGAGACGATGAGATTGACTTCGTATGTTATTGAAGGATTCAGCAAAAAACTCCTCCTGCGAGTTGGTTCATGGTTTATACATTGATTAAATGAAAGAAGAAACATGAAACGAAATGTAAGGATGCTTAGCTGCTGTATAGTTTTAACAATCACGCAATTCCTCTTTTCACAAGTCAGACTCCCGGCATTAATCAGCGATGGTATGGTGCTGCAAAGAGACACTGAACTAAAAATCTGGGGATGGGCCGATGTAAATGAAACAGTAAAAATAAACTTTAAGGCGAAAGAATATTCCGCAAAACCTGATCAAGACGGAAAATGGTTCATTACGCTCGAAAGAATGCAGGCAGGCGGCCCGTATGAAATGCAAATCAGCGGAACAAACAGCATCACACTGCGAAATATTCTTGCAGGAGATGTATGGTTATGCTCCGGCCAATCGAATATAGAATTGCCTGTCAGCCGGGTACTGGATAGATATCCTGATTTAGCTGCAAAATCTGAGAACCCTAATATCAGAAATTTTCTGGTTCTAAAAAAATATGATTTTAAATCGCCCCAGGAAGATTTGTCCGGCGGCAAATGGAAATCCTCTAATCCGGAAAATGTTCTTGAGTTTTCCGCTGTAGGATATTTTTTCGCCAAAAACTTATATGAAAAATATAAAGTGCCAATCGGATTAATCACTTCAGGTTACGGCGGTTCGCCTGTGCAGTCGTGGATGAGCGAAGACGCTTTGGAAAAATTTCCCGAACATCTGCAAACCGCAGAGAAATTCAAAGATGCTAATTACGTCGATGAAATTCTGCATAAAAATAAACAGACCAGCGATGAATGGTACAGCCGACTTAACCAACTCGATAAAGGCAATCAGCAGAGCAAATGGTATGACGTAAATTATCCCGCCTCTGATTGGGATAGTATGGAAATCCCCGGTTACTGGGCAGACCAGCGGTTGGGCAAAGCCAACGGCGTTGTCTGGTTTCGAAAAGAAATCGATGTCCCGGATGTTATGGTTGGAAAGCCCGCAAAACTTCTGCTCGGCTGCATCGTTGATGCTGATACGGCTTATGTCAACGGAAAATTTGTTGGAACAACTTCGTATCAGTACCCGCCCAGAAAATATGATATTCCTGCCGATATTATTAAAGCAGGAAAAAATATCATCGTCATAAGAGTAATTAACACTTCTGGCCGAGGCGGTTTCGTTAAAGAAAAACCATATCAGCTTTCAGTCGGAGAAAACACAATTGATTTAAAAGGCAAATGGCTTTACAAGCTCGGCGCAAAAATGGAACCGCTGCCGCCGTCAACGTTTGTTCAATGGCAGCCTGAGGGGTTGTACAATGCGATGATTGCTCCGCTTTTGGATTTTAAAATAAAAGGTGTAGTTTGGTATCAGGGTGAATCGAACACAGGAAAGCCCGAAAATTATTATAACATGTTCTCAACGATGATCACCGATTGGTGGCAAAAATGGAATCAGGGAAATTTCCCGTTCCTGTACGTTCAATTGGCAAACTTCATGCAGGCCAGAGAGACCCCCTCTGAAAGCAACTGGGCTATGCTTCGAGAGCAGCAGCTTAAAACACTCAATGTCCCCAATACCGCAATGGCAGTAGCTATCGACTTGGGCGAGTGGAATGATATTCATCCTTTAAATAAAGAGGATGTCGGCAAAAGACTCGCACTCGCCGCTCAAAAGCTCGCTTACGACAATGACATCGTTTATTCTGGCCCGATTTATGATTCAATGGAAATCAAAGAAAACAAAATAATTCTTTCGTTTGCAAACACTGGCAGCGGTCTTATCGCAAAAGGCGGCGAATTAAAACAATTTGCAATCGCAGGCGCAGACAAAAAATTTATTTGGGCAAAAGCAGAAATCAATGGCGATAAAGTTATAGTTTGGAATGACAGTATCGCCGAACCAGCGGCAGTAAGATATGCCTGGGCTGACAATCCTGAAGGTGCAAATTTGTATAATAAGGAAGGTCTGCCGGCATCGCCTTTCAGAACGGAAGAAAAATTTAATTATTTTTCGCCGAGCATTTTTTTGCGTCGCAAAATATGATGATAATGCTGTGCAAAACGATGCGCTTCATCACGAACATACTGCAAAAGTTTCTTCGCAGAATTATTCGCCGGCAGTTTCAACGGCTCATCTTTTCCTGATACGTAAATAATTTCTTCTCTCTTGGCGATTGAAACAAGTCTTGGGGGCGCAACTTTCAATTCCTTAAATGCGTCTTCTGCCGCGTGAAGCTGTCCGATTCCGCCGTCGATTAAAACTAAATCCGGCCAAAGCTCCTCACCTGCCGCCGCGCGTGAAAATCTCCTTATCAAAACTTCCTTCAAACTCGCGTAATCATCTATTCCGCTGACAGTTTTAATTTTATATCTGCGATATCCTGCCTTGAATGGTTTGCCGTCAATAAATTTCACAAGCGAACCGACCGTTTCACTTCCTGCGATATGCGCGATATCAAAACCTTCGATTATGCGAACCTGTCCGCCTCCGTTGATAAGTTTCTGCAATTTCACAAGAGCGTCTGTTGGGTCTGTAAAGAAAACTTCCGGCTGAACATTTTCTTCGAGCGTACCCCGCTTGTCAAGATTTTCAATCAGTTTAATCCTGTCGCGATACATCCCAGCGGCTTCGTAATCCATCGCCTTTGCGGCTTCCTCCATTTGCTTGTTCAATTCTCGTAAAACCGTTGTTCTTTTCGAGTTGAGAAATTTAATTAAATCGCCGATGCTTTTGCGATAATCTTTTTTGCTGATATAACCTGCACAGGGTGCGGTGCATTGTTTTATATTATAAAGAATACAAGGCCTGAAGAATCGCCGCTTTTCGTCATCTTCTCGGATATCAAGTCCGCAAGTACGAAATTTAAAAATCTTTTGCAGCACAACCAGCGTGCCGCGCAAATCGCCTACTCCCGCGAACGGCCCGAACAATTTGCTTTTTGCTCGCGGCTGGCGTGTAATATATGCGCCGGGATATTCATCACGAATTGTAATCTCAAGATATGGAAACGATTTATCATCCGTCAAATCGGAATTATACGGAGGCCGAATATCTTTTATCAGCCTCGCTTCCTGCAGAACGGCATCAACTTCACTCTGCGTTTCGAGAAAATCCACCTCCTCGACTTTCTTCAGCATCTCAGCGATTATTGGTCCGCGAGTCGATTCTATATCCGCCGACGGCTGAAAATAACTCCCCGCCCGTGACCGAAGATTTGCCGCCTTGCCGACATAAAGAACCGTTCCGTTTACATCCTTCATAAAGTACAGCCCCGGACCACTCGGAAATTCGCGAATCATCTGCCGAATTTTTTCAAACTTATCTGCCATGGCTTTCATTGTACAAGATAGTATCTCTATTATCAATTTGTTCACTTACTTATTAATTTGAAGACGCCAGAGTTAAAATGGGGAAGTTTAAAAAATTACCATTAAAATGAAATAAAAATTTAACGTCCGATAATTAAATCGAACTCCACCGCCGATTTTTTTCAAATTATCAGATCTTTTGATACGTTTTTTTCAAAAAAAATCTACTCCAAAAGAATTAAAATATTTTTTTTTTACCGCAGGTTCATAAACGACAAGGACTAACAAAATTCCAATATTTTTTTACGTTTTTTAGATTGCAAAAATTCTCTCGATTCGTACTATTATATGAGAGTGATTAACACCTACATATTGTTTTGAAATCCCGTTCTTCACAATATGTAGTGTATTTTCTTAAAATAAACAAGTAAAGCCGCAAGGAAGCGCTTTTTTGCAGGGAGGCAAACGTTATGGCTGGCAGCAGTTCGAGTGAATTTATGGGAAGAAATGATAAAAGCAATATGAATAATTGGCAAAATCCCGGGAATACCAAATCCCGGGGACTTAAAATAAACCAGGTTTTTTCTACGCCTGCGGTACACCCATTCGACCAGCTCGAATGGGAAACAAGACAAGCTAAAATCTCCGGCGACGGCGGCGAAGTTATATTTGAACAAAACAATATCGAAGTTCCGGCTTCATGGAGCCAGCTTGCTACCAAAGTCGTTGTCAGCAAGTACTTCTATGGCGATATTGAAACCGGTCATCGTGAATATTCTGTTAAGCAGTTGATACATCGCGTTTGCAGAACTATCGCCGACAGAGGCTATAAAGATGGGTACTTTACAACCCAGACCGACACCGAAAATTTCTATAATGAACTTACCTGGCTGTGCGTTAATCAATACGGCTCGTTCAATTCTCCTGTCTGGTTCAACGTCGGTCTAAAAGATGTCTACGGCATCGAAGGCGGCGAACATAATTATCATTGGGATACAAAACAGAACAAAGCCGTACCCTGCAAAAGCAGTTATGAATATCCGCAGGCCTCGGCTTGCTTCATCCAGTCTGTAAAAGACACAATGGAAGACATAATGAAGCTTGCCGCCAGTGAAGCAATGCTCTTCAAGCACGGCTCAGGCACGGGCACAGACCTCTCAACTCTCCGCAGCAGCAAAGAAAAGCTCGCAGGCGGCGGAAAACCATCCGGCCCATTGAGCTTTATGCGTGTTTATGACCAGATTGCCGCTGTAGTAAAATCCGGCGGAAAAACAAGGCGTGCCGCGAAGATGCAATCATTAATGATTAACCATCCCGATATTAAAGAGTTCATTATCGCCAAGATGGAAGAAGAGAAAAAGGCGCGAGCACTAATCAAAGCCGGTTACGGTGGACAATTCAACAACGAAGCATATAACAGCGTTATGTTCCAGAACGCCAATTTATCGGTAAGAGTTACCGAGGAGTTTATGGAAGCGGTCGAAAAAGATGACGAATGGACAACCCGTGAAGTTACCTCCGGCAATCCTTCTATAAAATACAAAGCAAGCGAGCTGATGGACTTAATTTCAGAATCTACAAGATTCTGCGGCGACCCCGGCTTGCAGTATCATTCCACAATCAACAAATGGCACACCTGCCCGGCCTCAGGCGAAATTCACGCCTCTAACCCATGCAGCGAATATATGTTCATCGACGATTCGGCCTGCAACCTCGCCTCGCTGAACCTTATGAAATTCAGAAACGAAGACGGCTCGTTTGATGTCGAAAGATTCAAAACCGCGATAAGATTATTCATTATCGCGCAGGAAATACTCGTTGATAACGGCAGTTATCCCAACGCACAAATCACAGAAAACAGCCATAATTTCAGGCCGCTGGGTCTGGGTTATGCTAATTTGGGCAGTCTCATTATGAGTCTCGCTCTTCCATACGACAGCGAACAGGCAAGAACAATCGCTTCTGCCATAACAGCGACTTTGACAGGAAATGCATATATCGCAAGTGCGGAAATTGCCGCTTCGAAAGGTACTTTCGAAAAATACAAAGAAAACGCCAATTACATGCTCAACGTTATCGATATGCATCGCCAGCACAGCAGGAACATCTCGGAAGTCAATTGCCCCGATTATCTGCTCAGTGCCGCCAAAGACGCATGGGACCAGGCTCTTGACTCCGGAACACGACATGGATTCAGAAATGCTCAGGTTACCGTTCTCGCTCCGACAGGCACAATCGGCTTTATGATGGATTGCGATACCACAGGCGTCGAACCGGACATCGCATTGGTAAAATATAAACTCCTCGCAGGCGGTGGAATTTTAAAGATCGTCAACAGAACGGTCCCGATGGCACTCGAAAGACTCGGCTACAGTGCAGAAGATATCAGAAACATCTGCGATGATATCGACAAAGACGATACAATTGAAACAAGCAAAAAAATCGACAAAGCACATCTGCCTGTCTTCGATTGTGCTTTCAAACCGCAAAAAGGCTCTCGCAGCATTCATTATATAGCTCATCTGAAAATGATGGCTGCTGTCCAGCCGTACATCAGCGGTGCGATAAGCAAGACAATCAATATGCCGAAAGAATCTACCGCTGAGGAAATTCGCTCAGCGTATATCGAAGGCTGGAAAATGGGTCTAAAAGCTGTCGCAGTCTATCGCGATGGTTCAAAGATGCTCCAGCCGGTAAAAACCGATGAACATAAAGACGGTTCAAAAGAAGAACAGCCGAAAGTTGTTTCAGCACCTGCAAAACCGTACAGACGCAGACTTGCCGAGACAAGAAAGAGCATCACGCATAAATTCTCCGTCGCAGGCCACGAAGGTTACCTGACAGTCGGTCTTTACGATGACGGCCAGCCCGGCGAGTTGTTTATCACTATGGCAAAAGAAGGAAGCACCGTCGGCGGTTTGATGGACGTTGTCGGAACATGCGTTTCAATGTCGCTGCAATATGGCGTTCCGCTCGTTACGCTTGTCGATAAGTTCAGACACGCAAGATTCGAACCGGCAGGAATGACATCGAATAAAAATATTCCATTCGCAAAGAGTCTTATTGACTATATCTTCTGCTGGATGGGTTGCCAGTTTATCCCCGGCTATGCCGAAAAGAATACGCCCAACCGCAGCAACGTTCCATCTTCGGAAAATAAAACCACAACAACAGCGAAAACTCTCGTTGAAAAAACGAAAGACCTTGCAAAAAAAATCGCCGAAGTAAAAGCAGTCCAGGCTAAACCGATAATTAAGCCGGTTGAAATACAATCGACACCTGCCGAAAAAGGCAGAATGGCAAACCTGGCAGACAGAGCGGTTGCGATGGTTACTTCAGTCGTAAAAGGCGACACCGATACCCCGAACGAGACTGCCGCAATTCAGCAGTTTAACGCTCAATTTGAGCATTTCCAGGATGATGCACCGGCCTGCGATATTTGCGGCTCGATTACCGTTCGCAACGGCTCGTGCTACAAATGTTTCAACTGCGGCAACTCAATGGGTTGCAGTTAAAAATAAAATCCAAATTTAAGTATAAAAAAGGCTGCTTGGAAACAAGCAGCTTTTTTTCTCTTTTAGTTATTTGTCCTCTTTATTTTGATTTTCATCTGGCAAAAGAAACTTCATAGGTCTGCATTAACCTATTCCTGTTCTTGCATTTGGAATTTTACTTAAAACAATCTCAAGCTTGCTTGAGTACAGCATTTATAAACAAATTGATAAGAGATTATTTAATAAATATAACTTACGCAATTGCAAAGGCTTAGATATCCAAAATTAGCATCATTTTGCTAAAATTAGTATTGACACCTCTAATTTGCAGGTTATAATGTGCCGTTTTCCAAAAATTAGAAAGAGTCTATGAAGAGTTTTTTAGCAAAAAATGAAGAAGTACAGCAGAAATGGCTTGTCGTGGACGCCGATGGCGCGATTCTCGGCAGATTAGCCGCGAAAATTGCACCTGTTTTAATGGGCAAACACAAACCGACATACACACCGCATGTGGATACAGGCGATTTTGTTATCGTTTTGAACGCTGAGAAAATCAAACTCACCGGCAAAAAGGAAGAAGCAAAATTGTATGATTATTACACCTTTTATCCCGGCGGCCACAAATATGTCAGCTTCAAGGAAATGATGGCCAAAAAGCCTCAGAAGGTTATTGAGCTTGCGGTCAAGAGAATGCTCCCAAAAAGCGCTATGGGCGACAGAATGATCAAAAAATTAAAGGTGTATTGCGGTACTGAGCACAAGCATGTCGCGCAAAACCCTGAAAAAATCGAATTATAATAAACCTTTATTGGAAATATAAAATATGATCGAAAATGCTGCAAACGCAAACACCCCAATGGCGGGAATTAAGTTGCCGACACCTACACCCGCAGTTCAAACTGCGAAAAAAGCTGAATCAAAAGGCGGATTCATCTGGGGCACCGGAAGAAGAAAAACTTCTGTTGCCAGAGTCAGAATCAGACCGGGGAAAGGCGAACTTAAAATCAATAACAGGAAGCTCGACGAATATTTCACTCGTCCGCAGGATATTAATAACGTTGTTGCACCTTTGAAGGCAACAAAGACCGAAAGCAGTATCGATGTTTTCGTCAACGTTAATGGCGGCGGAATCACCGGTCAAAGCGGCGCTGTTATGCTCGGTATCGCAAGAGCGCTGAAGAACTATGACCCAACCCTGTTGCCATCTCTTAGAGACGGCGGCTATCTTACTCGTGACGGCAGAATGGTTGAAAGGAAAAAGCCAGGACAGTCCGGCGCCAGAAGAAGGTTCCAGTTCTCAAAACGTTAATTGCAAATTACTTTCTGGAATATTACAATGGCCGCGAAATTATACGCGGCCTTTTTTTTGGAGATTATAAAATGTTAACTGTCGCAATTATTGGCGCAAGCGGTTATACCGGCGCCGAAGCAATCGAGATTTTTCTGCGTCATTCGCAGGCCAAACTTACATATCTTACCGCCCTTCCCGAAGAGTGCGGAAAAGTAGAAGATATTTTTCCGAGATTCAAAGGTCGATGTAGCCTCGCTATCGAACCGCTCGATATGAATAAACTCACAAGCAGCGCTAAAGTCGTTCTCTGCTGCCTGCCGCATAAAGTCTCAATGGGTTTCGTACCGAAACTTTTGGCTGCCGGCCTGAAAGTTATCGATTTCAGCGCAGATTACAGAATCAAAGATGTTGATGTCTATGAAAAATATTACCAGCCGCATACCGATAGAGAAAATCTCAAGCAGGCTGTTTACGGTCTGTGTGAATTGAATCGCGATAAAATCAAAACTGCGAAACTCATCGCAAACCCCGGCTGCTTCCCGACAAGTTTCATTCTCGGTACCGCCCCGCTTCTCAAAAATAAACTTATCGACGGCACTGTTATTATAAATTCAGTAACAGGCACAAGCGGCGCAGGTAAAAACCCATCGAAGAATTTCCATTTCCCGAACATGAACGAAAATTTCTTCGCTTACGGCATCGGCAAACATCGTCATCAGCCTGAAATGGAACAAATCGCCGGCGAAATAGCTGGTAAAAACATTGAGGTTCTTTTCCAGCCTCATGTAGCTCCGTTTGATTTCGGAATTATGTCAACGATTTACTGCCAGCCGAAAGAAAAAATCACCGCTGATAAACTCGGTGAGATGTATAATGAATTTTACAAAAATGAGCGTTTCGTACAGGTTCTCAAAACAGCCCCGATGCTCAAGGATATTGCGAAAACAAATTACTGCCAGATTTACCCGACAGTTGCAAAAGACAAGATAATTATTTTCAGTGCGGTTGACAACCTGATAAAAGGCGCCTCCGGCCAGGCCGTCCAGAACATGAACATTATGTATGGTTTAGATGAATCTTTGGGATTGATATAAAATGATGAACACGGGCACAATAAAAGTTGCGACGTGCCAGTTTCCTGTCAGTGAAAATATTGAACGGAACTCAGAATATATCTGCGGATTTCTCAAAGAAGCGAAAAAACTCAATGCCGACATCGTCCATTTCTCTGAGGCTGCGTTGAGCGGTTATGCCGTTGCGGATTTCGAAAGTTTCGAAGGATACAATTGGCCTCTGCTTACCGGTGAAACGAAAAAAATTATGTCTTTGGCAGGCCGGCTGAAAATTTGGGTCGCTCTCGGAAGTTCTCACAGGCTGACTCCTCCGAATAAACCGCACAATTGCCTTTATTTGATAAACCCAAAAGGCGAAATTGAAAACAGGTATGATAAACGTTTCTGCACCGAAGGCGATTTGTCGCATTACACTCCCGGCAACAGGTTCGTGATATTCGACCTTAACGGCGTCAAATGTGCATTGCTGATTTGTTTTGATTTGCGTTTCCCCGAAA
This sequence comes from Planctomycetes bacterium GWF2_41_51, assembly GCA_001825665.1. Taxonomy (GTDB): domain Bacteria; phylum Planctomycetota; class Phycisphaerae; order Sedimentisphaerales; family UBA12454; genus UBA12454. The sequence goes on from MHXZ01000052.1 coordinate 61,746, forward strand.
TTTACAGGGCATTAAACAAATTGAAAGTCCAATTTATCATTCAGTCATTTTATAATGCCCGTCAGAAAGAACAGAGCGTCCACCGTCATATCATCAGACAGACAATGCAGGCCAATTGCGCGTCGAATTATTTCTGGGCAAGTATGTCGAACTCTTGCAGCCAAATCGCTCCCTATCCGTCATGTTTCATCCAGCCCGACGGCGAAATCATAAATGAATTAGAACTCAATACCCCCGGCATAATGGTAAACACCGTTGATACATCTCTTTCATTCTACGACCCCTCTGCAAAATTCAGAGAAATAGCACTGAAAGGCATCTTAACCAACGGCCCGCAAATTCTCGATGACCCAAGAAGCAAAGATACTAAAATTTTATAACATTGCAGGAAGCACAAAATGAAAAATACAACTGTAACATCACCCAAAGGATTTCTCGCTGCCGGTATTAGCGGCGGAATTAAGCAAAGCGGCAAAAAAGACATCGGCATCATCTGCTGCCCAACAGGCGCTGCAGCAGCCGCAGTCTTCACAACAAATAAAATCGTCTCAGCGGCAGTAACCATCTGCAAACAGCACGTAAAATCCGGTTACGCAGAAGCTGTCATCGTCAATTCCGGCAATGCCAATACCTGCACAGGCAAACTCGGCCTGAAAAACGCGCAATCAATGTGCCAAACTGTCGCCGAACTTATCGATGCAGATGCAAACAGCGTTCTCATCGCATCGACCGGAATCATCGGCCATCAGCTTCCAATTGTAAAGGTAAACAATGGAATCATTCTTGCCGCCGCAAATCTATCGAGCAGTCCTGATGCCGGAGGAGATTTCGCGCACGCTATAATGACCACTGATACAAAATGCAAACAGGCTCACAAAATCATCACCATCGGCGGCGCAAACATAACCATCGCCGGCACTACAAAAGGCGCCGGCATGATTGGCCCCAATATGGCTACCACGCTTTGCTTTATCACTACCGATGCCGCGATTTCAAAAACTCTCCTTCAAAAATCCTTAAAAGAAGCAATCGGTAATTCATTAAATAAACTTACAGTTGACGGCCACCAAAGCACAAACGATACCGCGATAATCCTCGCATCTGGTCTCGCCGGAAATAAAAAAATTAATAAGGCGGACGCACAGTATAAAAAATTTGCAGCGGCTCTCAAAGACCTCACAACAGATTTAGCAAAGCAAATGGCACTCGATGCCGAAGGCGCAACAAGAATGTTCACCGTTGTGATTAACGGCGCTGCGTCAAAAGACGAAGCTGTAAAGGCCGCTCGCGCAGTCGCCGATTACGACCTTGTTAAATGCGCTATCCACGGCGGAGACCCCAATTGGGGCAGAATCATCTGCGCTGTCGGAAGCTGCGGCGTAAAATTGAATCCAAATAAACTAACCTGCACAATCGGCAGAGTTACTGTCTTTAAAAATGGCCAGCCCGTTAAATTCAATCCGAAGAAGGTTTCAAAAATAATTTCACAGAAAGAACATACGATAACTGTAAATCTCGGCGCCGGCAAATTCAGCGACTTCTGCTTCGGCTGCGACCTGAGCAAAGATTATGTAACAATCAACGCCGATTATCATACATAATTAAATCACCAAATCTTCTGCCCGTTTGGTCTCTATCTCTTTTTTATGGCCCGCAACCAGAGACAAACCGAAAGTCAGTGGCCCCAATCTGCCCAGGTACATTAATATGATAAGAATGATTTTCGACATTGGTGTTACAGACCCTGTAATTCCAGTACTCAAGCCCACTGTTCCTAAAGCAGAAGCCGCCTCGAACAATATGCTTTCAAAATCCATCCGCCCTTCAGCCAATGATAAAAAATACGTTCCTATCAAAAGGAAGGTTACGTAAGAACAGAATACCGATGCAGCAAGTTTAACTCGGTAATCGGGAACGGTTCGTCCCCAGAACGACACTTCTTTCTCACCGTGTATCGTGCTTCGCATAAGTCCCCAAAGAGCCGAAAATGTCGTCGATTTCAAACCTCCGCCTGTGCCGGATGGGGACGCTCCTATCACCATCAAAACTATTATCACCAAAAGAGACGCCCTGCTCAGGCTCCCTATTGGTATTGTGTTAAATCCCACAGTAGTCATCGACGTCATCACCTGAAAAAATGATGCCACCAGTCGCTGGTCAGGCGGTAAATTTTTTATGCTCGGTTCTGTTATAAAAAAGATAAATATTCCAATTACGCTTAGGTAAAATGTAGCCCATAAAATTATTTTTGTTGTCAGTGTTACGTTTTCAACTTTTCCCTGGAGCTTTCGCCAAATATCGACAAAAACTATAAATCCTACTGCTCCGAGATAACTCAAAAAAGCTATTACAATATTCAAACCCACATGCGAAGTATAATTTTCAAAACTGTTATCATAAAGACTGAAACCGGCAGTGCAAAATGAAGATATGCTGTGAAATATCGCAGACCAGAAAGCGCCTTCGATTCCCGCTTTTCGCAACATGATATAAATTAAAATCGCGCCCACGGTTTCTATCGAAATAGTAAATATTATTACGCTCCTGATAAATTTATAAACCTTGAAAGTTTCCGGAAGCGCGAAAACAACATTGGCAATATTCATTCTTTCTATCCTCAAAGGCCGCCTTTGAGCCAGAAATATAAATGAGCCAAACGTCATATATCCGATTCCGCCAAGTTGAATCAAAATCAATACTAATATTTGACCAGCAATATTATAAGTTCCCGATACGCTGACTGTTACAAGGCCGGTTGTTGAAACCGCTGATGTGGAAATAAACAAATGATCGAGAACACTTGCCGCCGCTGCTGGCTTATGCATAAAAGGAAAACAAAGAAACACCCAGCCCACAAAAATATATATCAAATATCCCAATACTACGTGTCTGACCGGATGTATCCTGAAATAAGATGCTATGATATTTTCAATGCTTTTCTTTATTGCTTGAAGATACATAAATCCCTTTTTAAACTCGAATTGAGAAATAATGGTGTATTTTATACCCAGAAGTGGTTATGAGCAAATCTTTTTTCTAACAAAAATCTCTTGTTATGAGTTTTTAGTTATATCGTAAATCTCTCATAATGTATTTTGGTTGAAGGTACTTTCAAGTCCTTAAGGTAATTCACCATCGTCTCCATCATCTTCGGCGGCCCGCACAGAAAAACATCTGCCTCAGGAAGAATATCTTGTGCATTTTCCTCGATAATGTTTTTTGTAATATGTCCTTTTAAACCTTTCCAGTCTTTCTCCGCATCCGACAGAATATGAACAACTTTGAAATTCCCCGGCAAATTCTCCATCTCTGTTTTAAATATAATATCGTTAAAAGCACGATTGGCATAAAGAACGACTACTCGCCTTTTATCATTGGTATCTCGCAAATATCTTATCATACTCATTATTGGCGTTATGCCTACCCCGCCCGCTATAAACAGCAGAGATTTCGATTTCGTGTATAAAAAACTAAACTTGCCGTAAGGCCCTTCAATAACAGCTTTATCGCTGATAAATGTTTGATTTATCGTATTCGTATAATTGCCCGATTGCTTGATCGTATTTTGCAAAAACCCTCCCTGAGTCGGTGAAGATGAAATCGTAAATGGATGTGTTTCGCTTTTTCGGCCGGGTCGCCTTAATTTTAGAAAAAGAAATTGCCCCGGCTTATATTCAAAACGATTTCCTTTTTCCGGAAGGTATGTAAGCGTAAAAGTATTATGCGTTACCTGCTCTATCGATTTAATATTATATTTTTTTCGAATAAATAGCGGTATATAAAAATTTCGAAGTAAAACCGCCATTGCAAAAACTGTTAATAGCACCCACCACAATATCCTCATCCCGGCATTTTGCAAATCTGGCCCAATCAAATAAGAATGAATGAAAGCCGCAACAACTACAATCGGCATCATCTTATGAATTACCCGCCAGACATTATAATCCATCCCGAAAGCTTCGAATGACAATGCCAGAACAATATTAACAAAAGCGATTCCATAAGCTATCTGCCCCATTACTATCGCAAAATTTTGAACCTTTATCAGCGACAGCATAATAATGATATGCGTTGTAAGAAGTAATCCAATTATAATGCCCAGATATCTGTGAAAATTCGTAAGCCTGTCGAGCCCAAAAATTCTTTCAAGCGGTTTAAAACGGCAAGTAAGTACGATCTGCAAAATCAATAAGCAGAATGAAATTAATCCCAGCGCCAGCCCTGTTTTTAGAATTATGTTCATTCTCTTGTTATTTGCGGAATACTCCGGTCAGCAGCATTAGAAACGCAATCACTGCGGCTGCTGCATGAATACCGATAAGCGGTTTCGGCAGCATTCCTTTTTTCAAATGGCTTCCGAATAATACCGCACCTCCCAATGCCGCAATGACAAACAAAACCAGCGCGTAATTTGCTATTGTAGTCGTTTGACCTTGTGCCGCGGAGATTATCAATACGACCAATCCGCTTGCCGCAAACAAACCATGAAGCAGCGCACCGCCGATTGTTAATTTTCCTTTAGTGTACATCACAGCAAGAGTCACACCTGCTAAAGCGGCTATCGCAAAAAGTATTAGGGATACTACATTTATCATTTTAATCTCCTTTTTCTCATAATTATCACATCGTTTATTTTCGCTGTAAATAAGGAATATACTCAATTTCCCTCATGCGATTTGCTCTGATAATAATATTATATCAGCTTTAAACTTGTCTTGAATTTCACGTTTATGTATAATACCGCCAATCCTGATTACAGATTTACTATTATGCAAATTCGATTATCTTTATTGGCGTTTATCATTGCGGCTTGCTGGTTTACCGAAGTCTCCGCAGCATCATCTCTCTCGATTGACGAATTGACAGCTAAAGCACAATCAGGCGATTTAGATAGCCAGCTCTCACTTGCTCTGATGTATCAGTTAGGCCGCAGCGTGCCAAAAGATTACAACCAGTCAATTATGTGGTACACAAAAGCCGCCGAGCAAGGCAGTGCAAAAGCCCAATACGAACTCGGCCAAATCTGTGAAAACGGCCGCGGCACAGTCCAAAATTATATTCAGGCTTTTCAATGGTATGCACAAGCCGCCGTGCAGGAGTATGCAAAAGCACAATACAGCCTCGCACTTTTATACAGTAAGGGCCTTGGCGTGGGCCGAGATTACCCCGAAGCGGCCGCATGGTTTGCCAGAGCCGCAAATCAGGGTCTCGCCGATGCTCAATACCAACTTGGACTTATGTATTATAAAGGCACCGGCATCGAACAGGACGACTCGCTCGCCGAAAAATGGCTCACAAAAGCCGCAATGCAAAACAATGCAAAAGCTCAATACCAGCTTGGTCTGCTTTATTGCAAAGACCGCGGCGACGAAAAACCACACAATTACAAAGAAGCTGTTAGATGGTTCTCAAAAGCAGGCGCCGCCGGCAATATCGATGCTCAATATCTCCTCGGCGTTATGTACTGCAGAGCCGAAGGAGTTCCGCAGGATTACAAAACCGCCGCGAAATGGTTCATCAAGGCCGCCTCACAAGGTTCCACCCGCGCCCAGCTTGTTCTCGGCGCATGCTATTGGAACGGCAAAGGCGTTAATATCGATTACGCCGAAAGCTTAAAATGGATGTCGCTCGCTTCGATGAACGGCGATAAAGATGCAAAATGGCTAAAAGAAGAACTTCGCGAAAAAATGTCACCGGCAGAAATTGAAGATGCACAAAAGAGAATTAACAGGGTAACAAAATTAAAAGGTTATCTCGTAAAAAAAGATGCACCAAAAGGTGACCCCGCCGGCTTCACCGCGAACTCTGAAATCACATCAACCGGTTTTTTCATCACCTCTGACGGCTATATTCTCACTGCCAACCATTCAGTCGGGAAATCAGGCAGCGTTAACATCCTCTACAATCAAAAAAAATATCCCGCTCAAGTAATTGCTAAAAACGATTCTATTGATGCCGCTATTTTAAAAATCGATGGCAATGATTTTTCATATCTCCCGATTTCTCCCGATAAAACCGCTCAAACCGGCGATTTGGTTTTCACAATGGGTTATCCTCAAATCTCTCTCCAGGGCACAGAACCCAAATTCACCGAAGGTTCCATTAGTGCTCTTTCCGGCACAGGCGACAATCCCCAGTTTTTCCAAATCAGCGTTCCCGTTCAGCCTGGCAATTCAGGCGGCCCGCTTGTAAATGACAAAGGCGAAGTCATTGGCCTGATTATCGCAAGACTAAATGACATATCAGCGCTCATGACTACCGGCACAGTTCCTCAGAACGTAAATTATGCATTAAAAAGCTCAATCGTTTTATCTTTTTTACAAACCATCCCAGATCTTCCGGCAAAAATAAAATCTCACGGTTTTATGCAGGACAGAACCGCCGCAATCGACAGAGCAAAAAAATCCGTCGTCCTGATTACTTCATACAATTAAAAAATGGGGTCAGGAGCTATTTAATTTAGGCTGTTTGCGTAAAACAGGAAATTTTCAAACACCTTAAAGGTGGTCAGCAGTCTTTTTTTCGAGAGCGCACCATAACATCTTATTGCATAATGACTTATATTTTAAACAATTGAACGATTTTTCTTGGTCTTATTTATAGACCAATTCGAAATTTTTAGTGCGTTATTTCCTTGCAAAAAAATTGATTATCTATACACTGTCCCTAATTTCGCGCATAGAAAAATTTTATGCCGTTGCTTATGTCTCTTTGATAAAGTAACTCAATGCTAAAATGAGTTTCAAATAATCTTAAATTTATTTTTATAAGGAGTTGTTAAAGTGAAAAATTTGATTGCAAAAACTGGATTTTTGTTCGCTGTCCTGTTTATGTCGGCAGCAGCGTTCGCACAGGAAGGTGCGGTGGAATCTGTCGTTGATTCCGTAGGTGCGATACCCGCCCTTTGGTGGATTGCTCCGATATCCTCTATCGCGGCTCTTGTATTCGCGTTTATGTTTTACAAGATGATGATGGGTGCAAATCCCGGAACCCCGAAAATGATTGAAATCGCACAGTATGTAAAGGAAGGCGCTTACGCTTACCTTTTCAGACAATACAGAGTTGTCGCAATGGTCTTTGTCGTGCTCCTAATCATATTCGCTATACTTGCTAAAATGGGAATTCAAAATCCATTTGTGCCTGTCGCGTTCTTAACAGGCGGTCTCTTTAGCGGCATTTGCGGATTCCTCGGTATGAAAACCGCGACAAACGCTTCCAACAGAACTGCCCAGGGCGCCAGCGAAGGCCTAAATAAAGGTCTTCAGGTTGCCTTCAGAAGCGGCGCTGTTATGGGTCTTGTCGTCGTAGGTTTCGGCCTTCTCGATATTTCACTTTGGTTCCTAATTCTCGATAAAATCGTTTATACCGCAGCAAATATGGCAAATGGTCTTTCTTTCCTCGGCCTCCAGCTCGTGCCCGCCGGAATGCATCACGACCATAAACTCGTCGAGATCACAACTACAATGATTACTTTCGGTATGGGTGCTTCAACACAGGCTCTCTTCGCAAGAGTCGGCGGCGGTATCTACACAAAAGCCGCTGACGTAGGCGCTGACCTCGTCGGTAAAGTAGAAGCCGGAATTCCGGAAGATGACCCCAGAAACCCCGCAACAATCGCAGACAATGTTGGCGATAACGTAGGCGACGTCGCTGGTATGGGTGCAGACCTTTACGAAAGCTATTGCGGCTCGATTCTCGCAACAATGGCTCTCGGCGCTGCTATGGCAATGAAAACACAGTCTGATGTTTTAAAATCAGTTCTGGCTCCTATGGTCGTGGCAGGTATTGGCATCATACTTTCGATTATCGGTATCTTTATGGTAAGATGCAAAGAAGATGCAACTCAGAAAAATCTGCTCCGTTCACTTCTGTTTGGAACTTTGGGAAGTTCGGTACTTATTATATTTGCACTACTCTTCCTTGTTAAATTCGAATGGATTACCTGGGGAATTTTCGGTTCAGTAATATCAGGTCTTATCGCAGGCGTCGTAATCGGCCAATTCACTGAATACTATACTTCAGACGAATATAAACCTACAAAAGGCATTGCTGACCAGGCTTTAATGGGACCTGCCACAACAATCATCGATGGTTTCGCAACTGGTATGTACTCTGCTGGTCTTCCGGTAATTACAATCGTTATCGGTATCATCTGCGCATTCGCTTTCGCAGGCGGATTCACATATCCTTCAGTAGGACTTTACGGTATCGGCTTTGCCGCAGTTGGTATGCTCTCAACTCTTGGCATTACACTCGCAACCGATGCTTACGGCCCAATTGCTGACAACGCAGGCGGAAACGCTGAAATGAGCGGACTCGGTGCTGAAGTTAGAAAAAGAACAGATGCTCTCGATTCACTCGGCAACACAACTGCCGCCACAGGCAAAGGCTTTGCAATTGGTTCAGCCGCTCTGACAGCTATGGCTCTTCTCGCTTCATTCATTGAAGAGATCAAGATCTGGATTGGTCGTCTCGCTGACGCCGCTCCTGAAAAAGTTTACCAGGTTGGACAATTCATATTCAGTTCAAGTGGACAAGTCGAAGGAACTATTTCTGCTAAAACCGCTGCAATCTCTGATTTCGTACGTGCCTATGACCTGACAATTATGAACCCAAAACTCATTTGCGGTTTGTTCATTGGCGCTATGATGTCATTTGTTTTCTGTGCTATGACCATTAAAGCTGTCGGCAGAGCCGCTGGCGCGATGGTTAACGAAGTCAGAAGACAATTCAGGGAAATCGCCGGAATTATGGAAGGCAAAGCTAAACCGGATTACGCAAGATGCGTTTCGATTTCCACTGCCGGCGCTCAGAGAGAAATGATTCTCCCATCTCTGCTGGCTATTATCGTACCAGTCGTTACAGGTCTTCTCCTCGGAGTAGCGGGAATTATGGGTCTTCTTACAGGCGGCCTTACCTGCGGTTTCGTTCTCGCAATTACGCTAAACAACGCAGGCGGCGCATGGGATAATGCCAAGAAGTACATTGAAAAAGGTGCTCATGGCGGAAAAGGCTCCCCCGCTCATAAATCCGCTGTTGTTGGCGACACTGTCGGCGACCCCTTCAAAGACACTGCCGGCCCAAGCTTGAACATTCTTATCAAGCTTATGACTATGGTTAGTGTTGTATTCTCAGGCGTCATCGTCAAATTTGCTCCTGCTATTTCAGAATTTCTGCATTTAGGCAAATAGTTGACTTATAACACATTTAACTGTATCCTATCGGGGTCGAGAATTAAACTCGACCCCGTTTTTTTTGCCTCTGTGAACTCTGTGTTCTCTGTGGCTAATATATAAAATAAAACTCTGTGGCAAAAAGGATAAACTTGGCAAAGAAAAAAACCACTGTAAAAAAGTCTTCAAAAAAGAAAAAAGAATTAACCTCGAAGCAATTCGCTCTTGAAGCAGCAAAAATCGCTGTTCATAACAATTGTACGGATGTAGTTGTCCTCGACCTTACGGGCAAGAGTCCCGCGACCGATTTTTTTGTTATCGCCACTGGAACAAGCGACCGCCAGACCCGCACCGTTGCAGATGATATTACTGATTACGGGAAAAAACATGATTTCAGAATTTTCGGCCGTGCAGGTTACGACCAGGGCAAATGGGTTCTACTCGATTTCGTCAATGTTGTCGTCCACCTCTTCAATGAAGAATTCAGACAATTTTACGATTTGGAACTTCTCTGGGGCGATGCCGAAAAACTAAAAATTGAATAATCTTTGAATAAGTTGTTTAGCCGTCGCCGGTACGGCGATGCGTAGGGTGGGCTTTAGCCCACGCGGAATAATATGAAAACTCCAATTGAACTAATCTCGCAGCGAATAACTGATGCCATCCAAAAAGTAACAGGCCAAAACATCCCCGCTATAGTTACCGCCGCCACAGACCCAAGATTCGGCGATTACCAGAGCAACAGCGCCCTCTCATTAGCAAAACAGTTAAAAACAAATCCTCGCCAGCTCGCCGAAAAAATAATAGCAAATCTCCAAATTGAGGATGTCTGCCAAACTCCCGAAATTGCAGGCGCAGGTTTTATAAATTTAAGATTAAAACCTGAATTTATTAAAAACTATCTCACAGAAATAAAAAATGACACCGAAAACTTCGGCATAGAAAAATCCGAAACATCAAAAACCGTCGTCGTCGATTTCTCCGGCCCGAACATCGCAAAGCAAATGCACGTCGGCCATCTGCGCAGCACAATCATAGGCGATTGTATCTGCCGAATGCTCTCACAGGCAGGCTGGAATGTAATCCCTCAAAACCACATCGGCGACTGGGGAACACAATTTGGAATGCTGATTGCATATTTTAAATTAGAATGGCCTTATGTTGATGAAGATTATTCACAAGTAGAAATTAATGACCTTGAGCAATTTTATAAAAGTGCAAAACAAAGATTTGATAATGATGAAAATTTTGTTGCTGTTGCACATCAGCAAGTAAGAAGATTACATCAATCTGACCCTATAACAATGGAGCAATGGAAAAATATTGTAGACGAATCACGTAAGCATTATCAGCCAATTTATGAAACATTAGGTATTAATTTAACTGTTAAAGATGAACGAGGCGAGAGTTTTTATCGAGACAAATTAGCTGATGTTGTCAACGATTTAAAAAAAGTGGAATTAGCCGTTGAATCCGAAGGTGCGATTTGCGTTTTCCCTGAAGGCTTCAAAACAAAAGAAGGCAATCCTATGCCTTTTATCATCCAAAAAACTGATGGAGCTTTTCTTTACGCAACAACTGATTTAGCCGCCTTGCGTTTCCGTATAAACGAATTAAAGGCCAATGAAATAATTTACGTTACAGATGCCCGTCAGAAGCAGCATTTTGAAATGCTTTTCAAAGTCGCTGAAATGGCCGGCTGGGTAAAAGATACAAAGCTCGTTCACGTTACATTCGGCTCCGTCCTCGGCGAAGATGGCAAACCATTAAAAACCCGCTCAGGCGAAAACATAAAACTAAAAGAGCTTCTCGACGAAGCCGTCAAAAGAGCAAAGCAGGTCGTCGAACAAAAAAATCCGGAACTTGCCGACAGTGAAAAAGATAGTATCGCCCGCGCCGTCGGAATCGGCGCCGTCAAGTACGCCGATTATTCCAACAATCGAACAAGCGATTACATTTTCAGTTTTGACAAAATGCTCGCGATGGACGGCAACACCGCCCCGTATATGCAGTACGCCTACGCCCGTGTCAAATCCATTGGCCGAAAAGGTCAGGAAAAAGGAATCGACACCGCAAAAGAATTAAAAGGTTTAAAAGAAATATTTATCAATGAACCCGCTGAATTCGAACTTGCCAAACAGCTCATCCGCTACAGCGAAGCCTTCAGCACCGCCATCGCCGATTTCAAACCCAATTTCCTTACCGCGTATCTCTACGATTTAGCGGGCAAATTCAGCGCATTTTACAATGCCTGTCCCGTCCTCGATGCCGAGCCGAAAACAAGAGCTTCGCGCCTTCTGCTTTGCAATTTAACCGCGCAAATAATTCGCCACGGCCTCGAAAACCTCCTCGGCATAAAAATAATAGACAGAATGTAGGAGATAAATTATGAAATTTGTAACCGATTCTTTTCCCGTCAGCACCAACGCCCACAACCAAATGCTTGACATCTCCGATAAAGTCCGAAATGCAGTCGAGAAATCCGGCATCTCAAACGGCTCCGTTCTCGTCTTCTGCCCGCATACAACCGCCGCAATCACCATCAATGAAAACGCCGACCCGGACGTCACCCACGATGTCCTTCTCACTCTTTCCTCTCTTATTCCCCACAATAATGCTGGTTATCAGCACTCCGAAGGAAATTCAGACGCACACACCAAAAGTTCTCTCGTCGGATGCAGCGAAACTGTGATTATTAAAGACAATCGTTTACAGCTCGGAACATGGCAGGGAATTTATTTTTGTGAATTCGACGGCCCCCGCAAGAGAACCGTTAATCTCCAGATTACCGGACTATAAAATTGACAATTTCCACCAAATTTAGACATTGAGTTATAACGCTTCAACACGCTTATACTATAAAAATGGCGAGACGGTCAAAGTGGCTGGGGGGGAACCACTGGCTTGACACTGCCTCGCCGAGGATTTTAAATAACGTTATTTCGATTATAGCGATTATAAAGAGCTAAGTCAATCGAATTCCAAGTTTGCTGAGTCTCCATAAAATCAGATTTATGGAGATATGTCAAGCCCTTTTTACTGCAAAATAGCGAAAACTTTAAGCTTGAATTGCGCAATATTTCATTTAGATTATACAATGTAATTTTAATATTTTGTAAGTTTGGAATCAAAATGACAAAGAAAAATGCACCGGCAGTTGCCGAAAAAATAAAAACTACCGCTCGAAACATACAGGAAAAGATCCTGAAAAAGCAAAAGCCCACGATGTCGACCCCCGTGCGATCGCTGAATAATGTCAAATATCATTCAGATCAGGGACATTTCGAAATCCTCGGCAAAAACAAAATCAGGACACTGACCGTCAGCACCGTCAAGACTTTTGCTCAAACATTAAAGATGATGTCGCTCTCGAAAGAACTAATCGACACAAACGATATGGCGACAAAAAGAGAGGCTTATTATATCTCCAAAAACTGGGGGAAAGCAGGCTTCGATGAGCAGCCCGAATCGGACACCATTATGGATGACGTCGAAGCTATGTTCGGCGTTAACCGCGAACAGTTAAAATTCATCCCCGAAGAAAAAGGCGGCGAAGTCGCAGGAAAGCTCATCGTCATAGATTCCGACGCAAAAGGAAATAGGCTCAAAATAGATTGCACTAAATTCGGTTCAGGCTCCTATTCCATTCCCATCGATGTCGAAGGTCTCGAATTTTCAAGCGATGCAAAATTCATCCTCGCAATCGAAACCGCAGGTATGTTCCAGCGCCTCGTTAAATATGATTATTGGAACAAAAACGATTGCATCCTGATCAGCATGGGAGGCGTACCAACCCGCGCCTGCCGAAGATTCATCCGAAGGCTTTCAGACAAATTAAAAGCACCCGTTTACGCTTTCGTCGATGGCGACCCTTACGGTTATTTCAATATTTATAGAACGCTCAAAGTCGGCTCAGGAAACGCCGCGCACCTTAACGAATATTTCTGCGTACCGAAATCAAAATTCCTTGGCGTTACCCCGCAGGATATTATAGATTACAAATTGCCGACGCATCCATTGAAGGAAGTTGACATCAAACGCGCGAAAGACGCTTTGAAAAACGACCCCTTCGTCAAACATCACAAGCCATGGCAGGCTGCGATGAACCAGATGCTTAATATGGGCGTTCGTGTCGAGCAGCAGGCTTTCGCTAAACACGGCCTCGATTTCGTCGTCAACGAATACCTGCCGCGTAAACTTAAAAATACAGCAAAATTTCTTCCGTGATTTTATCTGTAGAAGGATCGATGAATAAAATCGCTGACAATCTGAAAAAAGTTCAGGAAAACATCGCCGCCGCTTGCAGCCATTGCGGCAGAGACCCCTCTGAAATCACAACTGTGGTGGTTACCAAATCCGCCAACATCGATATGATAAAAGAAGTCGTGCGTCTCGGCTGTACAGAGCTTGGCGAAAACCGCGTGCAGCATCTCAAAATCACCGCCGAAGACCTCGACCTTTTCTTGAGCCAAAATTCCGCTGACCCGTCAATCCCAAAAAAAATTAATTGGCACATGATTGGCCATCTTCAGCGAAATAAAGTCCGCCAACTCCTGCGAAATTGTCAGTTCATCCATTCTGTCGATACCCTCCGCGTCGCCGAGGAAGTCAGCAAAGACGCCGAAAAACTTTCCCTCACCCCAAAAATTCTGATGCAGGTCAACTGTTCGCAGGAACCGCAAAAATATGGCGTTCCCGTCGGCGCCGCAATCCATCTCGCAGAGCAGATTGTTACAATGCCCAACCTCAAACTCGTCGGCCTAATGACAATGGCCCCGCTGACATTGAACAAGGATGTAGTAAAAGAAAGTTTCGAAAGAGCACGCGAACTCTTCGAGGAAATACAGGGTGAGAAAATCGGCGGCTCAGACTTTAAACATCTAAGTATGGGTATGAGTCAGGACTACGAACTCGCTATCGAGTTAGGCTCGACAATCCTCCGCATCGGCTCCGCTATTTTCTCTGGTTAAAACCCAGCTAAATCTGCGGCACAGGCGGCACTGCCCTGCTTAAAATCGGCCAATTCGAAAATGCTAGTACGCAAAGAACTATCAAATTCCCTACAAACGGCACTAATATCAAAAATGCAAACGCGCCGCTGTAACCCGCCTTTGAAAATATTTTCCACCAGAGAAATAATTTAAATAAAATTACTGCCAGCCCGAAAACTGCGAAAATAAGAAAAAACACTACCATAAACGGTGCCGCCATACATGATGGATCAATATTATTACCCATTGTTTACCCTCTCAATTTATTTGTACGGTGGGCTTCAGCCCACGCGGTTAATCTAAGACCGATAAAATCCTAATTTATGAGTCATACTATGTCAACAAAAACTCTGCACAAGTCCCCTCTCGATTTTGCCGAAAATGTAAGTATACTTAGCTTTTAATAAGGACGGAAAACTTGGCAAAATCAAATAAAAACACAGTTCTTTTCTTCGATGCATTATTTATTTGTGCCGGAGGTTCCATTAAACCGGACTTCCAGAAAATTTTAGATACCGAAAACTTCAACTGGAAAAAAACCGATTTCGATTTCTTCCTCGAAACAGAGTTCTATCCCGAAACTATCGGCACCGCAATTATCGATACAGAATATATCCAGCCCGACCAGCACAACAGATTAGTTGAAATAATCAAACTGCTCGACAGGGCAAAGATTCCGACTATCGTTTACGGCGATTTTGAAAACCTTGACCTCGGCCATTGCAAAATGCTCAACGTCATAGGAAAAACTTCAGCTCGCCAGATTATACCAGTAATCAAAATCAGCAACGTATATCGCAAACCCAAATTCCAGCCCCTCATCGTGGACGTAACGCAAAAGGAATACCACGCCGAACAGCTCGAGCACCAGTTAAAAATGGCCGGCCTCGTACAGCGCGATTTCCTCCCGCGCACTCTGCCCAACAGCGACAAGCTCAAATGGGCAATCAGCTTTATGCCCGCCGATTGGGTCTCAGGCGATATTTACGATGTCGCGCGTCTCGACGAAAACCACATCGGTTTCTATATGGCCGATGCCGTTGGCCATTCTATTCCCGCCGCGCTGCTGACAATGTTCCTCAAACACGCTGTCCAGATGCGTCAAACTTTAGGAAACAAATACAAAATCTTTTCGCCTCTCGAAGTGATAAGCACTCTAAACAAACGAATGATCGAACAGAATCTCAGCGGATGCCAGTTCACAACAAGCTGTTATTGCCTGCTCAACACGCAGACATTACAGTTAACGTTATGCCGTGCAGGCCATCCGTACCCGATTTTTATACAGAAAAATAAACAGCCTCGCTTATTACAGACAAAAGGTTCGCTTCTCGGCATTTTCGACAGCGCTCAATTTGAGCAGGAAACAATCCAGCTCGCTGTCGGCGATAAACTGCTTATTTATTCTGATGGCGCAGAGCCTTTTATAAATACCACAAATAACAATGCATCATTCGATTTTAACAAATGGTTTTTGGAAATTGCAAATCTCCCAGCAGATACTTTGGTTTCAGAATTTGAGACCGTTATAAAACAAGGCAAAAATTACCTCCAGCCCGATGACATAACCCTCATCGCTTTGGAAATTCTATAATCTTGCAATACTCCGTTTAGCCCCCGGTTTTACCGGGGGTTTTTCCTCCATATACCGATCTGCGTAATCTGTGTAATCAGCGATTAAATAGTTAGCTGCTATTTTTTTATCTCCGAAATTCGTACTTTCGTTTCCTCACGAATAATATCTAACTGTTCCTGATTGATACCGAGTTTTTTTGCGTATTTTAAGATGATTTCTTTTTCCATCTTGTGAAATTTTTTATCGTTCAATGCAAGAAACAGCATATCTTCAAGACAGCGGTATTTTTCAGACAATCTTTTCGGCAGTTTGATTTGAAAATCTTTTTCAAGCGAAAGGTCGAGCGCTTTTCGCGTTTCAAGATACCCTGCCCCGATTCCCTTAGCAACATCCTGTAGGATATAATCCTCTTCGACTTCAAAATTTTTATCTGCACCGGCCAGAAAATATAAGTTGGCCAAATATTGAATCTGCTCCTGCTGCATCATAGCTTTCCCTTTCAAATCTCCTTTATTGTAAAATCTTTGAAAAAAACTAACAACTAAAAAATTACCATAATATGCGTCAGTTTACTCTGCCGCTTCCGCCCCACTTTTCCCCTTTCGGCTCCCAATAGCCGCATGAAACTTTTCTTGCTATCACTATCAAAACCTATATACTTATCATTATTAACCGAAGTTTGGATACTCCGGTTTCATAGCTTATCAACGATTATAAAAAAAACTCAGATTATCTATGAAAAATAAAATCATCACTATCGGCTTATCTCCCTGTTGGGATAGGACAATTGAAATTAACGGCATCGACTGGAACGAGCACAAGGTTATATCATCTCAAAATATTTCACCGGCCGGCAAAGCATTGAATATCAACAAGGCTCTTGCATGGCTCGGAGAGCAGTCAATCGCCGCAGGCCTCTGGGGCAGTGAAGATTTCGAACAAATGAAAAAAGCATGTAGGGTGGGCTTCAGCCCACGCGGTAAAGCCGCAAAAATTACTATTCAAATGACAAAAACCCCCGGCCGAACTCGCGAAAACATTACAGTTATTGATACCGCAAACAAACGACAGATTCATCTTCGCAGCAAGAGCACTTTGGCAAATAATAAATCGATGAAAATGCTGAAACAGGATTTGCAAAAAATAATCAGGAAAAATAATTTGTGCGTTTTTGCAGGCGCAATGCCGCAAGAAACAGTTGGACTGGTAGAGTTCGCGAAGAAAAAAGGAGCTGCCGTTTGTGTTGACACTTCCGGCCCTGCTTTGAAAAAAATTGTTTCCAAAGGCGGCTTGTTTTTGATTAAGCCGAATATTGAAGAACTCGGCGAACTTATCGGCAGTAAAATCAAAAATACGGAAGATGATATAATTAAGGCATCGAAAAAATTATTGAATAAGGTTAATTTTATTCTCGTCTCCCGCGGCGAAAAAGGCGCCATCCTCTTATTTAGCCCCCTGATTTATCAGGGGGTTTCCGAGCCGCGACCGTTAGGGAGCGGCAATCAAAAAGATGTAATTGCAATTTCCGCAAAATACACCGGCAAAAAATATGATGTACTAAACACCGTCGCCTGTGGCGATTATTTATTGGCAGGATTTATAAAATCCTATTTAGCCCCCCGGCCTGCCGGAGGGTTCGTTAATTCCCTCGACAATTTAAGAAACGCTTTGGAAACAGGAATTAAATCCGCCACCGCAAAAGCCTTCGGCCTGAACGATAATTTGTCTTGGTTCAAGGTAAAAAATAACCTTAGGGTTAAATCCTAAAATATTCCCTATACCCTGATTTCGCAGCACGATTGTGTTAATTTTCCTGTTTTTGCCGAAAAGTGCCAATTCTGTTCGGCACTATTTTTGCTTAAAAAAAATCTGAAAAAAACATTTTGTACTTGCGCCATCGAGATTTATTGTTTTAATAGCTTT
>MHXZ01000053.1 GCA_001825665.1 Planctomycetes bacterium GWF2_41_51
GCACGAACTGCTGCCCGATGAGTGGGCCAAACAGCGAGCCGCGGAAAAATAACAATTCACCATCGCCACAAAAATTCCAAAAACTCACCGGACGCTTACGATTAAACGAGACTTTCCAATCCCCGGCATACCCTGAATTCGAATTAATCTTGGATCGCCTTTTTGTACTTTTTCCCATGCCTTTTGAATTGTTTTCAATTCTTTTTCACGTCCAACCAATGGGAATTTTTCCGCGTACTTGTGGTCAAATATAGTAAGTATATGTTTGTCGCTGATTACCTGGTATGCCGTAATTTTGGAATTGGAATTTAAGTGGTCGATTTCTCTACAGTCAAAGAAATTTCTCACAATAGAGTAAGTGTGATCGCTTATCACTACTTTATAACTGCAGTTTAAAGCTTCAAGTTTCTCAATTGTGTGCAGCGCTCTGGTGCTGTGGATATTGTTTTTTGCCTGATCTATGCTGAAATTTTGCACCACTGTTTCAAAGGAATGTACAATAAGATAAATCTCCGGCGGCAATTGCTTATTGGATTGTTGATGCTGCCTGATTCGTTCAAAACTTTGTAGTATTTGTAAAGCGCTTTTGACAGCAGTTCTGGCGTGTGAATCTATCACGTGCGGATAGCCAAAATGTGCTCTTAATGTGTCATCGTGTTCCGGCTCTATTATACCCTGGTTGTGTTTAATCGCACGTTGATATGCTTTTTTATAAGGTGTGAGCATTCGACGCGATAACTCATCGTCTGGAGTCTGTGCTAGCTTGAAAATACATTCAAGACGAGTTAATTCCCAAAGCTCTTCTTTAAGCAGAGGCGGCAACGAATTCGTTTCATTTAAAATTTTTTTAGAGGGTATCCTTGATATTTTTTCATATCCAGTGTCTGACTTTTTTATAACTGAATTTGGTTCAGTCAGAACGGAAATTCTTTTGTGGTGCTCATGTGAAGATACCTTTTGTGATTTTATTTTTGTTTGAACTGCGTTCATCCAGAGATCATCTTTGATCTGCGGATTTTGGCAGGATATTTCTTGTGCTAAATTATAGATATCTCTTCGATATTTGGTAAAGATAAGTTTGATAGAAAAACTATTTTGGTCTTTTTCTAAAAAAGATAAACTTACCGGAGGACGCCAACCAATTCTGCAACATGTCGGCAATAACCAATTAGTATTAATATGAGAACTATCTTTTTCAATTGTGCCTGGTGCTCGGTCTTTATATTCGAGCTTCATTTTGTCACAATATTTCTGTAATTGTTCACGCGAGATCTCAGCGTGTCCATTAACGGCACTGTATATGTCTAATGCTATAAGTAAATGAAAATGAAAAGAGTCTTTCTCTTCTTCTGGAAGATTCTTTGTTAACCATTGCACAAGCTCATGGCATTTTGATTTATCTACTATTTGCGGAAGAACTTTATCTACTGTCACTTTCCAGACTCCTTTAAGTTTGTGTTATATTATGAATGATTATTTACTTGTTTTCAAGCTTTTTTTAATGTTTCAGAGCAGTAATTACCGGTTTTTTGGTAATTACTAACTCCTTGCAAATTAAGGAGTTATGGTAATTTCTCTCTTGCAATTGGTTTTAAATTTAATTAAAATGTGTCGTGTAATCGACAAAACGATTCTTTAATAGAAAAGGAATGGAAAGAATGAAGAATTTAGAAAAAACAAATCAGTCTGAGCCGCCCAGATACATATCATTTTATAGGCAGGATTTGCAGTTTATCGCAGCCAAAACTAATACTTTTAATGATTATGAACATGGTTTTTCACTCTTTGGATTCAGTACCTATGGCGGCAACATGGTTTGTATGCTTGCAGTAAGCGGTGCTCCAAACGCGATACGCAGTTCTGTACATTTCCAGGACGATCCTGAGTTTATCATGAAAGTCAGCCGATATCTTTTCGACAACTATGGAATCCAATATATTGGCAACGCGCATTCACATCATGATCTTAATATCCTGCATCCCAGTGGAGACGACAGGCTTCAGATTCATAATGTTGCGGTTAAGAACCATATAAAATCTTTAGCCCAGATTATATTGACTTATGAGTATTATCTTAACAACCCCAATTGCCAGAAGCCGATGAAAAATGGAAAGCAACTTCACATTGGTGAAAACAGTACAATAATGAAAAAAATAATCCCATTTTATTCTCATAAAAAAAAAGTTCGCCATATCCGTTTTAATTCCTATATTTACCCGGATGCTCAAATAGAAAATTATCAGCCGGCAAAAATAAAACTGCTTGAAGGAGTAAATCCAATACGTCAACAATTGCGCGGTACCGAACTTGGGGAATTTATCGATGTTTGTGAAAAGGATAACCTTCCTTTTGAGAGGGTATTGATTGATAAATATATTGCAGAGTCGAATGAGAATGTTTCTGAACTGCCGGAAGTTCTTTCGGACAAGTTATTGACTTTGCCGGAAGAAGTCCTGGAAAAGTCACAAATAGAATCAATTGGGTCTCATCTGAAAATTTCATTTGTTTTCGATAGATATACGTTTTCAGCGATGTATGGTACTTCCAATGATTGTCCCTTCGAGAAAATCGAAGTAATTTCTGATAACCAGGCAATAGATCTAACAAAATATGTCAGGAAGTTAATCAACTCTGACAATTTATTAGATGTCTGTAGGGCTACGTTGAAAGTTATGCAGCAAAAATTTGGTGTTTATTGTCGTAATGATTTTGAAATGCTAAATAATAGCAAAATTTTAGGAGATTTATAATGTCACTGGCAAATTCATTAAGATTAAGGCTGGATTTGGAAATAAATCTTATCAAAGAACAGTTTGGCTCAGATTTTGAATTAATTTTTGACCAATATTCCGACCCTTATTTTACGGGGTGGGTGACCACCAGTTACGGCGGAAATCAATATAAATTAACTTTGAATCTTGACCAGTCCTATCCTGACACTAAGCCGGAACTTTATATTACTCATCCGAAATTGTTGCGCAAATATGATGGTGGTTATATAAATGATGAAGGAACATCTCATGCGTTCCATACATGGGAAAATAGTTCGGATGGATGTATTCAGATATGTCACACAGATAACTGGGATGCCTCAGCAACCTGTTTAGGAGTTCTTTTAAGAGGTTTAATGTGGCTTGAGTTTTATGATGCATATCGTCGTAACGGTGGTGACATAGACCAATACTGTTAGTGATTATTAAACATAAGGAGGTGATTTATTATGGGTGCATGAAGAAAAACGTCGGTTGAAGAATGAAAATGCAACATTTTTTTAGGAGATTTGAAATGTCTGAACCTGAATTAGTAAAAAACATAATAGATAATTCCGCCAAAGGATACAGTCTCAACAATAAATTGTATTTTGACAAGCACAGTAAGAGAATCCGCCCAACAGGTTATGGCCATAATCCTGATTCTGGTCTGTCCATGAGTGCTGAAGACACCAAATTTTCGGCAACAGGAGGAATCCGATGATAATCCTGGATTACGACAAGGTTGCGCACTGTCTTAAAACATCCGCATATGTGACAACTCCATTTTATAGTCTTGACAATGGTGATGTCTATTCGATGATTATAGCTGGTTCCGCCGGGGTGCCTTTTTTACAAGGCGCCCTGGCTTTTTGCGATGATATTCAAAAATATGAATGTCATAAAATGCCAATGGCTGATGAGAGAATACATATAATATTTAATCACGATGTTATTGAATCGGATAAAAATAATTTTGAGACAATATCTGATTTATGCCGCGGATGGGTGCTTAAAAATGGCAAATGGATTTTAGATGATGTCAAATGCATCTCTGTACAGCGGCAGTTATTGTCCCGTTTCGGCGGCATAATCGAAACAGATATTATTGCCGGCAAAAAAGTATTAATTATGGGAGTAGGTTCATTTGGTTCTGATATCGCATTAGGATTGGTTAAAAGCGGAGTAACTTATTTTATATTGATTGATGATGACCGTTTTGACATACCAAATATAATGCGACATATATGCGGATTGAGTCAGGTTGGCCGGTATAAAACCAAGGCAATAGCTGATATTATTCTTGATAAAAATTCATCAGCCACAGTTACCACATTTGAAAAAAGGGTTAATCGTCAAAATAGTGAATTGCTGCGGGATTTAATTCGGTCGGCGGATATAGTTGTTTGCGCAATAGATGACCGTGACGGCAAGGTCCTGACCAACAGACTTTGTGTAGAAGAAAATAAAACATGTATTTTCACCGGGGCTTTCAGGCGTGCTTATGGTGGTCAGATTTTGAGGGTGCATCCTCATCAGTCATTGTGTTATCAGTGCTTTTTAAAATCTCTTCCGGAGCAGGCCGCAAATCAGGAAATTTCAAACGATCGTCAGGCAAAAGCCATTTCTTATTCAGACAGGCCTGTTCCTGTAGAACCTGGCCTTGCCAACGATATAACACCAATAACCCAGATGGTTTGCAAGCTTGTAATTCAGGAATTGCTTAAGGATAAAAACACTACATTGCGTTCACTGGATGAAGATTTGGCTGCGCCTTTATATCTTTGGTTTAACCGCAGAGAAACCGGTAGCGACCAGGAAAACTGGGAGCCTCTGGAGTTTAATTGTGATGGCATGCATATTTT
The DNA here is from genome assembly GCA_001825665.1 of Planctomycetes bacterium GWF2_41_51. Classification (GTDB taxonomy): domain Bacteria; phylum Planctomycetota; class Phycisphaerae; order Sedimentisphaerales; family UBA12454; genus UBA12454. Next base: position 4,616 of record MHXZ01000053.1, read on the forward strand.
GCGCTGGTATGGTGTTGCCATAGACGCTGATCCCGCATGTCCGGTATGTGGTGACTTTTTAAAAGAGTTAGCCAGGCAACAAGGCCATAAAACATCAAACAAGGAATAAGAAGCATGGATTCAAAAAAATTCCACAAGTATTATGCTATCACTGAAATTCCTGATCCTTCTGATGCCAGGTATCAGGCAAGCGCGGAAGGAAATGTCCATGGCAAAATTCAGTTGGGATTTGAACAAATATACCGAACCATGGTCAATATGCCTGCGGACAGTGTATGGTTAAGAATTATTTATCTTTACAGGCCAGTGGCAGAAGTGGGACATAAGCAAAATCGACTTTCTATTTTTATAGAGCTTTCATCTTCTGATAAATTGATTTTAAAGAATCTTGATTGTATGTTATGTGGAGGAGTTCTAAGTCGTTTTTACGACTTAAAAGCATTTGATGTTATAAAATACGATGAGACAAAATATCCCAGTGTGTGTTATATAAAAAGACAGACCAATCTGATTGAGCCATTATATACTAATGAACTTAATCCCAGCATTCCAAAACGGTATTTTACCATATCACCTTTTGAGGCTTGTGCTGACAACAACTATCTACTTTTGGACCAAAATCTTGATAAAATTGCGGAACCGGTATTAATTTCATTGAATGCCAGTCCTGCCGATATTACAAAATATTTAAAGGCTCACACTGCCTACCTTGCTCAGTTATGTTTGATTAATCGTGCGTGGAGAGATGATGATGAATATGGCTTCGAATATGATGGGCATGCAAATTGTGGTACATCAACTAAATTGGAGGCTTTGAGCTTAAGGGATCCTCTGGCGGATGATATTATTCGCCTGCAGCGAAGATTTCATGAAACCCTGCTTGAACCTCATCTTGGATTTGAGTTTAAGGTTATGGCCGCGAATCTTTCCACCAGCCAGATGATCGCATCGACTATCTGCAATTGTGCATTTTCTGATGGTAAATACAGAATATATATACCTGAGAAGATTGAAGCGATGGTGCATGAGAATTTTGATATTCTTATTGAAATGGAGCAATATGCCACAGTTGAGGAATTAGCCGGTATTATGAAACTGCCAATAGCATCTGTTAATTCCCCTTTATGCATAAGGAAAAACAATGACCCCAGGCCTTTGGATGGCAATAACATAATTACCTTTGGCCATGATATCCAGGGATTTAAATATGAAGATGGGATAGTAAGGGGAATAATAAAGGATTTATTATGCAAACACCTGGCGGTGTTTGGGATGTCAGGAGGGGGGAAAACGACTTTTATGTTTAAACTCCTAATTCAATTATGGGTTCTTGGAATTCCTTTCATTTTGATTGAATGTGCAAAAAAAGAATATCGTCAATTAAAAATGTTGCAGGATCATAATGATCCGAGGGTTTGCGGGTTAGCAAGGTCGCTTCAAATATATACTCCCGGATATGACAGGGTAAGTCCTTTTCGTTTTAATCCTCTTGACTATCCAGATGGTGTTTATCAGCTTGCCCATATCGAAAGCATCAAGTCTTGCATAGAATCATCCATACCGGTTTCCTGCGGATCTCTGCCTTCTCTTATATTCGAAGGCTTTGAGGAAGTTTATGAACGATATCAAAGTAAAGAAATCAGGCCGGTTATGGCAGATTTGATATCTCAAATTGAAAGGGTGTTTGCAACAAAAAATTATTCTTCTGATGTAAAAGCGAATATGCAAACGGTTATAGAGGTGAGGCTGAATTCTCTGGCCCGGAGCATGATAGGAAAAATATTCCAGTGCAGTGAAGGTATCGATATTGGTCAATTGGTGAAAGTTCCTTCCATTTGTGAGATTGATATATTGCAGAAAGAACATAAATGTATCAGCACTTTGTTTTTATTGAATGCGATACGTGAGTATTTTTCAATAATTCAGTCCTCAAAAAAAGATGGATTGCAGTATGTGATCATCATCGAGGAGGCTCATAATATCCTTGGCAGATCTGCGCAAAGTGTTGTTTCAGAAGATATGACAGACCCTCAGATAGGTGCAGCGGAACTGGTGTCCAATTTGTTGCTTGAATTTAGAAATCTCAAATGCGGGATTGTAATATGCAATCAGCATCCTTCAAATATTCATGAGGCGGCATCCAAAAGCGTGGGTTCCAAAATAACCTTCAGACAGACCCACTCTGATGATCTGGACGAACTAAAAAAAGGAATGTTAATGGGCGATATAGAATCGAAGGACACAGCAAGACTAAAACCTGGGGAGGCGTATCTCTTTACTGAAGGTTATTATGGTCCTCGAAAGATTCAAACGGATAACCTTCATGATTGGTTGTACCTGAAAAATCCGCCATCAGATGATCAGTTAAGGGTTGTTCTGGAGAAAGAAAGCTGGTTCAAAATTGCCAGGGAAAAAAGAATAAGCGCGGAACTGATTCAATTGAGTGCAGCACTTGATGAATTTGAGAGTTACCGCAAAGCGGCCATGAAGCGATTTGATGAAATTACCAGAAAGTTTATTTCAGTGCTTGATGAAAAAAACGGCATCCTGCGACAGAATCATTTATCGGAAATTTTCCAGCGGTTTAGAGGCTTGAGAAATGAAATCATCAGGAAGTTTCGTGACTTTAAAAAGGGTCCTTGGAAAACGTATTGTTATCTGGAGAAAGAATATTTGCATGAGAGTGCGGATATAGCAGCTTTTGGTTCTAAAATCTTCAATTTATATAATAACCGGACAGAGCCTAATACACGTTCATTACTACTATGTATTGAAAAGAATCTTCAAAAATTGTCATTAATTTATCATAAGGAGATATCACATGGCTAGAAGAAAGAATTTATCTACGCGCGGTGAGATTCAGGATAACATCGCCAAACAGCATGATGAAATGGATGAAAGTCTGGATGACCTTGGCATCAAGGCTGAAGATACAGAAACTGTAAGGGAGACCCTGGATAGTCTTGATATGGAAGGCTTTACCGCCGAAGGCAGTGTAGAAGTGGAAGATTCCATTGAAAAAGCGGAAGATGTCACGGTGGAACTATTTGATCGGGAGGATGGCAACCTCGAACAAATTATCGAAAAAGCCGAGGATTATACCGAAAAACTCGGAGAAAATCAGGAATCTGTTCAGAAGGATTTGAGCAAGGTATCAGATGCAAGCGCAGAAATTGAAACAAAAGAAACTGTAAATGAATTGGCCCATACCAAGGCCTCCGCGATAGAGGATATGGAATTCCTGGAGCAGCGGGAGAACGAGGCGAAAGAAGACCAGGATCAGACAGAGCAGGCAAGGAAGGAACTCCAGCAGAGAATTAATTCCGGAAGGGGGAAATAAAAAATGCGTTCAAGCCAGCAAGACCAAATTACAATACAGGATGTGGAATCCATTTTGCAGCATACCGAATCGTGCATCGGAAATCTTGACAGTGCGGCAGGCCAGTTGCCCAGGGTTGAGGAAGACGGAAGTTCAGAATGCCCTTTTGCCAAAGAGCTTTATGATAAAAAAGAAGAAGCTCAGAAAAAAGTCGAGGCATGTTTGAATAGGCTGCATGAATGCCACAAATGGTGCATGGAGCAGATCAACAAATGCAAGAATAACCTGGTTATCGTATCTGCCAATGCCGACAGACTTAATGACGATTTGCCTTTACAGGATTTTACAGAAGCCGAAGTTAAGCTTTCGGCTATGTATAAAAAAGTGATTCGTCTCAATGAAAAAATTGAGAAGATGGTGAAAAAGTGTCAGAAGGCAATCCAACATGCATCACAGAAACAATTCCCTTCCGATGTGGAAGAAGACGATGAGACTTCCCAGGAGGAAAAACAGCAGCAGGAAATGGATGGATTTCTCCGCCAGATGCTTGGGAAAAATGATAAATAATTGTTTTTTACTATTATTATGAAAAACAGCCATTTAAAAGATGCAGTTTTATGTACAGGCGGAGATAAGCCAGGACTCCATATCTTTGATATTTATAATAAAGAAGTCCGGTCTTTGATTTCACTGAAATCAGGGGAAAGCGTTTATACATCTGACATCTCGGAAGATGGCAAAGCGATTGTCTCAGGCACAAAATCCGGTTATTTGATTCATACTTTACTTGGTGACAATGCCGATTCTCATATAGAACGTTATTTTTTAGCTGCCCCAATCCTATCTGTGTTGTTTTTAAATAATTACACAATCGCCGCCAGCGATTTGGCAGGAAAGGTATTCATTTGGAACAGGGACGACAAAAGAAAAACAAAAATTTTAGATTCATGCACGGAGCCTGTTTGTTCACTTTTCTGTCCAAATGTTAATTTGCTTGGTGGTTTGTCAATTTCAGGGGACGTTTATTTGTGGGATTTGGCTGATCGCGGCAAGCCCGCGATTGTCAAGGGGAGTGAACTTCCAAGAGTTTATGGCTTAATTGACATTATTTGCTGGAATGGATTATGGGTATGGCCGGACCATAGTGGACGAATCATACTTTTTGACGCCGAATCCAGAAAGTTAAATTTTCTCAATGCACACAGCGGCTCATTGTATTCTATCTGTACTTATAAAGATTATCTGGTAAGCCTGGGTAAATCGGATGGGGTAATGAAGTTTTGGAAATTTCAGGATGGAAAACCATGTCGTCAGGCAGAGTCGACTTATGGTGCTATATCGCTGGCGATGTGGGATCAGCAGGGTATAAGCGGGCTAATCATTAATGAAAATGGCCGGGCTCAAAGTTTTGCAATCAACGATGATAAAATAATATCAACCGGAGAACTTGCCGGTAACTTTTACAGAAAAGTCATTGGACCCAATCAGGACATGGTCAACAAATATATAAATAATTATAATTTTGAACAAGTCGAGCAGCTATGTGTTCAGATAAAACAGAAAATAAATAACAATGAATTTATCGGGTTATCTTTGTTATATCAACAGCTTGACCAGTTGGGCTTGCGCAATATTCATCTTTGGCTCAGGGCCTGTCAGGCAGAAAAAGAAAATGATATTCTAACACAATTGAAACAGTACCAAGAACTTTATTCACTGCTTAAAGCTCAGGAAAGGGAATCTCCTGAATTTGTCGCAAAATACTCAGAAGTATTGAAACGATGCTGGCAGCCGGACAAAGCGATTTGTGTTGTAAATGAATTTTTAGGAAAACGCCAGGAAGAATATTTGGATGGAATTGATTTAAAGCTGCTGCAAAATTTTAGTAAAGCATTAGCGAACGAAATATGCATCATTGATTCAAGGATGCCATTGCCGATAATTTTACAAGCTGCAAATCTGCTGAATAATAAAATTAAAGCGAGGATTATATATAAGCGTCTTTCTTCTTACCCGGTTGACATAAATATTGATCCGTGTGAATTTCTGATCAAATTCAAAGAAGAGTTTGGACGCAGAAATGGGAATTTACAGCAGACTGTTCTTGAAAAAGCAATCTGGATGACAGATGATGAAATGGCCGAGACATCTGTGATAATATTGAAGTTGGCTTTGTTTGGGTCATTGTGTCTCGAATATATAATAAAATTTATATCAGAATTTGACCGTACAGCGGTTATAACGACGATAGTGTTAAATCCAGAACAATTTTATAAAATTGATCAAGAAATTTCCGACAAGTCCATTTCTGCCATAATTGAATCAAATCTGAACTCTATTCAAAAAAATGAAAATATAACACCAGTGATAAAGCATTTGGTTAAACGATATATAACAAAATCGAAGAGTTATTTGAATACATATTAAATCGGAGAAGGCTATGAATTTTAATGATTTACATGATGATTCCAATGAACCAAAAGAATACTATCTTTCAGGCCTGCCGCAGCAGGAGGTGTATAAGGTGTCGTTGGAAGATGGCACAAAACTTTTGGATGGACGTTTTACGATTAAATGCAAGATTGGCGCAGGCAGATTCTGCAGTGTGTACAAGGCCTATGATAAAGAGCGAGACTGTGACATTGCTTTGAAAATCGGCAGCTTCTCACCTATTGGCAATAGTAATATTGAAGAGCTTATAAAAAATGAATTGGATATCAACTCAAGAGTAATGGACAACAGCCATGTTCTGAGAATATATGATATTAACCGCTGTATGCATGAAGGCGCTGTTTTGCTTTTATTGTCTATGGAATATGCCGATGGCGGTTCATTGCGGGACTGGCTTGAAAAAAACAAGTATAATATTGAACTTCGCCAAACACAGGGACCTGTTATTTTCAGGCAGATCTGCCTTGGTCTGAAAGTATTACATGAAAAAAATATTATTGATCTCGATATAAAGCCGGAAAACATTCTTTTTGTCAAAGGTGTCGTAAAAATCGCGGATTTTGGTCTTTCCAGTCTTATGTACAGTGCGATACATGGCTGCGGCAATACAATGGCAAATTTATGGCCTAAAATGGGTACGCCAAAATACATGAGTCCAGAGCAGTTTATTGCCCCTCATGCTATGGACATTGATTTCAGGTCAGATATTTATTCATTATGCGTGGTTTTATATGAAATAATTCACCCGGAATGCAAGACTCCATTCGAGGGTAATTTTGATTTTCAGCGGTATCAGCATGTTCAGGTGCCAATCCCGGAAATAATAACTGATAACCAGATGCTGAAACAAATCATTGAAAAGGGACTCCAGAAAAAAAGCGACAAGAGGTACCAGAATATTGCCCAGTTATTACAGGATCTGGATGGTGGCGAGGCAGTTCCGGAAGATGAATCAAACCAGGATTCAGAACAAATCATTGAAGAATTGTGGAATGAGGCTTTGTCTAAAATTCAAGAACCTGATTTTGATTCAGCAATTCTATTGTGCAATCGTATTATTGAGATTGATCCCAATAACAGCAATGCATCAGCGGCATTGAGGGAATTAAATAGCCGTTTTGAGAAAGCGCAGCAGTTTTATACGGCTATTAAAAATGCCATGGATACAGAACCTATGGATGATTTGATAACATTATTATTGGAAGCCGTGAATATTTATCCCAACCATCCGGATGGCCATCTTGTGCAAACACAACTGGCTTGCAGGTCTGCTCAATATGCCGATAAGATGGAAGAGAGAATTGAATTATTAAGGCAGGACAATATTCACAGCATACCGAGTATCAATCTGCCTACAACAAACAATTATCCGGTGTCCAATTATAGACCTTCAAACAGTTATACGGTTCCCGTGAGTTTCGATACAAGAAAATGGTACCATAAACTTTATGATTTTATTAGAAATAGTTTTCTAACATGAGGTTGAATCATAACAATGCAAACTTTATTGATAAAAAATGCTTTGGATTATGCGCAATTATCTTTGATTGAACTTACTGAACGTATCGTCAGCGATAGTGACAGATCGGCACTTTCGCAGCTTCATGAAAACAGGCCGCTTTTCAGATATAAAAGCGAAAGACCTTTGCTGATGGTGGATTTTCTTTTAAAATTAAAGCAGCAGCCTCAGTCGCGGCAGTGGTGTAATAACAACCATATGGCAATGGAACAGGCATTTGATTTAACGCTGTCGAAATTCCTGAATATCCCTAAAAATTTCCGTTCATTTCAAGAGGATGCTGAAACCTGTGGCCCGGATTGCCGCTATTATTTCAGGGCATTTAATAAGCATATTTGGGCCCAAATCAGCTCCAAAGGTCTGAAAAACGAGCTGGAAATTGAATTTATGGCGGCAAAATCATTGCAGAATTTCGTATGCAGACATTTTTATCTTTCCTGCCTGGAATACAGGAGAAAAGAACAAAAATTTGTCAGAAAAATTTCCTATAAAGCCTCGGATATGAATTTAACACTATGGATTCCGGTCCAGATGACATCAAAGATGTTCGATAAATGGTTCAAACAAAATTGTGGCGATGGGGGCTGCAATCAACACGATATACAGGAACAGATAGATAACTACCTCTTTTGCGGCAAGGTAATTTCACTTGAAGACCTTGATGAAGGCTGCAAACAGGGTAATGATTTTTCATCCGTAATGAAAGATCAGATAAGCTCTTTTGGACTGGCGGAAACCGTGGCGGATGAAAAGTCAGACAACATTGACCAGCAGAGAACGGCGATACGAGATCTCGGAAAAATTAAACTTAAAAATCTTGTACTTAAAATATTCGAATATCTCGGCAGCGGCGGCAAAGACTATATGAGTATACTAACTGAATTTTCACTGAGCAAGGCGACATTCAGCAGATTTGCCGGAAGAAGATGGCAGAATAATAACGGCGGCATCCCTGATCTGTGGAAGAATACTGCCCATATTCTTGCCATTCATCCTGATTTTATAGAAACAGTCAAAGAGGCGGGACTCTGGAAAGAGGTATGTCTTGCCGCAGGAAAAGAAGATTAAGGAGATATGGCCTTGAATAGAGAACTTTATTTTATACCGATTCTTCAGGATGCTTTAAAAGCCAAAGACCTGAAATCCGCGTTGAGCAAAGCCGTTACCAATATTACACAATTGGGAAAAGATAATTTATACAAAGAAGGTTTTGAAAATTTTCAAAAATTCATTAATGAAGTTTATGACTTTGATGACATTTTAAAAAAAAACATGAATTCAGAACCGACTGAATATTTATTAGACAGTAATCTGGATTGTAAATTTTCAATATTCCAGGGTGATACGCTAATTTACATCGGTAATTTGGATAAAAGTCAAATTATCCGCTCAATAGCACCTGGTACATATGCAATCAAGTTGTCAACGGGAAGGATTTTATGGAGGGGTGAAATCACGGAAGAAGAATTGATCATGAGAAAAAATCTGGATGGTCAAAATATCAAACTTGCCGCCGACTCGGAAGATTTTAAGCCCGAACCTGTCCGCATAATAACACTGTTAAAAGGCCAAATGTTCCTGAAAATATTTAAAGGCTTTGATGGGGGATCACTACAAATTGAACTGCAATAATTTCAATATTGAAAATAATTCAGCCAAACATATTGGCCGGGCAAAGACAGTCCTGGTATCAAGGCAATCACAGGATTTAGCTGTGGTATCTGAGATTATTGCCAGAGTTATCAATAGCAAGGATCGGCAGCGTATCAGCTTTACAGGGCTGGTTGAATTCAGTGAAAAAAGTAAAAAACACATAACAGATGACATCCTCATTTTGATTGACAGAATTACAGCACTTTTGGCAATGTCCCCACTTTGCTATGAAATATCGGCAGTTAATCCTGATATTGCCTCAAACCATGATACATCTGTTGATGTAAATGGATTTTCAGCAGATTTATCGATATTTGCCGCGATGCTTTCGGCATCCTTGAGAATACCACTGCCTGCCAATATTCTCATGACCGGTCATATCGCCTCTTTAGAAGGTGATATAGGCACTGTTGGCTCTATTCAGACAAAGGTAAATACAGCTGCGCAAGACAAATCAATAAAGCGTTTAATTTATCCTGAGGGCAGCAAAATAACAAAAAACTTTGACAGCGACTCGCTTCAAGCGGCAGCTGTCAGCAATATTAGGGAATTAGTGAAAATTGTCTTCAGTGAAGAAGATATTGTTGTCGCTTCACTTGAGAAGGGATTTTTTGCAAACTATTCGGAAATTGGAGATCCAAAAGACTATGTCGCCCAGATAATTAAGTATCTGGCTTTTGACAATGAAAATCGTTTCTGGCAGATACTGAGAAAACATCTTCTTATGGGTGACGCCGAGGCTGTACGAAAATGGCTTAGGCTTTTTGCCGGATATTATATTGGCCGAAAGATTTACCCGGCCTATTTTGGCGATAGGCTTTTTTCACTTATCTGTGCCACACCACCGGCCGTAAAAAGGGCAGGCAACTTATTTCCACTGCTTGATGTCGCAGACTGTATCAAGCTGGCAGGATTTGCCCATACAGACGACTATGAAGATGTTTATAAAATGATTGATGCTATCAGGTGCAAAACGTCACAAAATACCTTTAAGTCGGATGCAGCCTTGCGTTCTGCTGAGTTTCTGCCTCAAAATGGTGATGACAATATTTTTGATAGGGTCACCGCCCGGATAAATGAGATATCACTTGCCAGAAATTTTTGTACTATGATTGATTCAGCAAGGGCATCGTTTATCCTTGATTCTGTAACTGTTGGCAATTACGAGGATTTTCTTGAAACTGTCACTTCTTTTTATATCCACCTTCAATGCTATGAAAATTCCAAGCCCGCAGAATCAATTGATCAGCAGCGAGCCAGAAACGAAGCAATTGAGCTACTTGAAAACTCTTTTCGTGATGCCGGCGGCATGGCAGCAGCCTTGCAAAGGGCTCGTGATGGTACAGATGGCGGCATGAGAAAGATTCTCGATGAGATGACGGATTTTCATAAACTCCAGCAGCAGCAAAGGCACATAACAGCGACTTTCAGACAAGCTGTCGATAGTCTCAGCTGGGATGAACGCGTACAGTTTATGAAAGATGCAATGGACAGGCTGAAGATATTTATACCTGAACATCTCAAAGACGAACATCCCGAGCGTTTTGCAAGAGATTATGAAACCATAGCAAAGGCATATGTAAAAGGTATGGATAAACTAAATCAACTGATAAGAAGGTATTAAAATAGAAAGGAATTATAAAATGGCAGCAATAAATTCGCTTATGGCAGAGCTTGATGAAAGGGCAATCGCAGCCCGTGTAGGCATCGCACACGATGAGGCCCGCATGAAATATCATTTGAATTCGAATATAGTACAAAACTTTGAAGAATTTAAATATATAATAACGGATTACTACAATTACCATTATACAAATTGTGTAAGCAGGGGCGGCAGACTTCCAGCAAGTGAGGCGTATGGAAGGGCAAAAGAGCTTTTGGAGCGTGAATACAGGAAACGAAATGGTGATATAGTCTCAGCTTTCAATGATGCCCATGATGGCACAAACGGAGGCATGCGAAATGTCCTGGATACAATAGCAGATGGTCTCAAGGCCGAGGTAATTGAACGGCACATGGCCGATGTATTTGACAGATATGTCGCTCCAAACAGCTGGGAGGACAAGGTGGAGATTATAAGGCAGTTCATATCATACTGCGGAAATATGCTCTCATCTTCTGTTGTCGCAAGTGATCCAAAGAGATATGCCCATGACTACAGCGGCCTTATAAGATCTTACATAGATGGTCTGCAGAGGACTTCTTCGATGTTCAGGAGAATGTAAGGAAATTAAACAATGAGCAAGCTGGATAGGGTACTTGAATATATAAGTCCGCAGAAAACCATTGAACAGGTTTACAACCTGGCCAATGAGGCAATTGTAAGTTTTAATTTTGACAAGGCAAAGGTTGACAGTTGGGAAGAGTTTAAGTTATGTATAGCAAAATTTTCAAAGTATCTTGATGAAAAAATATTGAAATTAAAAAAGCATCTCGATGTTCCGCTTACAGAATATTGGAGGTTCTGCATACAGCCTTTGACCAGAATATATGGCAGCAATGGAGATATCACGGCGTTTACCATGGCAAATACAGGTAATGAAGGCGGTCTGTATGCGGTGCTCAAGGCATTCGCCATGCAGCGGGCGGAAGAGTATACAAAAAATGAAATCTCAGCAAAGGTCCATTTTTACTGGAACAATCTCTCAGCGGATGAAAAGCTGCAGGCAGCAGATGAGTATTTTTCAAAATACAAGAATATTATTCCATCAGAGCTTCTTGAATCCGATGGTGTGCTGTTGAAAAAGAACTTCTGGAAGATCTTGGAAGAGCATCCGTTTATCATGCAAAAACTTCAGAAAACAGGACGCTGAATTATGGCTGAATTCGAGAAAGCTATACTTGCTCAATCAGCTCCTTTTATGCTGGCCAGCCAGGCAAAGCAATTGATTCAACAAGAGCTTATAAAAGGCTGCGATCCTGTTATCTGGCCGCAGCCTGTGGCGCTTGAGCCAATATATTCCCAAGTCATGTTTTCCAGGGAATTTCCAATAGAACCAAATTTGCCGCTTGTAACCTATGAAAATAAACCAAGCATCGAGGATATCATCAGATTTAAGATCTGGATTTCGCCTGACCAGCCGCTTGATTGGCTGAGGGCAGAGCTTTTTTTGAAACAGCTTGCCTCTGTAAAGAGTAGAGTTGGTTTGGAAATTATCGGCAATCAGACATCTGTCTGTATTAATCTCCTGTGCCGGCGTGATGATAGCGATATAGTAGAGGCGGCATTTTCCGGCAAGCTCAAGAATCACAAAATCACCCCGATTGAGCCGGATATTTTCTCAACGATAAATTTAGCGGCATGGTCGAATATAGAATTTTTCGACTACTATCCGGCCGGTCCTTATTTTCACCTTTTGACATGCTCGGAGGAATTGAAGTATAGTCCATTTGAAAGTCTTATCAGCAATATCGCACAGATTCCTTCTGATGGCCTTGGAATTTGCCAGGTTCTTTTTCAGCCGACAAGGCCGGAAAATAACTGGTATCGCAATGTCAAAAGATTGACCGATTTAGAGTACATTACCGGCCAGATAAGCAATTTAGGCACTATTCAAAGATATGCCCAGCAATCACCATCGGCAGATCTGCATAATATGGCAACTAAAATGGAAACCAAGGCCCATAACGATAAACCTTTTTTCTCGGTTGCCTTGCGGATAGCTGTTTTGGACACCAGGGAGAATCAAAAACACTTAAGGCGGATTTCTGTATTTACCAATTTGTTTCAGCACGGCGGCAAGGCATTGGGTTATCTCAACGACCTTGATTACAAAGATAAAATCTCTATTTACCAGATCAAGGATATGTTTACTCTCGGAATCAGTTTTAGAAACGGTTTTCTGCTCAACTCTTCTGAACTATCAGGCCTTGCTCATATTCCACCTGCAGATATATTTGAAAACTATTTTACCTCTTTCGATGTGCTTGAACCTCTTGCAACTGAAAAAATAGATCTTGGTCAGGGCGTATTAATCGGTTACGCACAAATAGCAAACAGACAAGAGCCTGTCTGTATCCCGGATAAGATAAGACCAATTCACATTCACATCATAGGCAAGCCTGGCAAAGGCAAGTCTCTGCTTGAAAAACACACGATTTTGAATGACATCAATAGGGGCATCGGCGTGGCATTACTTGACCCTCATGGCGACTTAGCAGAAGAACTGCTTGACCATATTCCCGAAGAAAGAATTGAAAAGGTCATCTATTTCGATCCTTCTGATCCCAACTGGGTTCCCATATGGAATCCCATGGCTCCAATTGCTGGCCAGGATATCGGAAGGACAACAGATGATCTTGTTGGGGTATTTAAAAGCTTTGTTACTGGTTGGGGTGACAGGATGGAGCATTTGCTTCGCCATGGCATATTCGGCATGAAACATATAGCAGGAACTTCACTTCTGGATGTTTATGAACTCCAGCAAAAAGGCTCAAAGGCCGGCGAAGTAAACAGAAAACTCATTTTGGATGTTGTGAATAGTGAAGTGGCAAGGCAGTTTTGGGAAAATGATTATTTAAAATATGATGCAAGTGATTTTGGGCCTGGCAAACATAAACTCAGCAAGTTGCTGACAGGCGGTACGGTTTCACTTATGTTATCGCAGCCGCATAGTTTAATTGATTTCACCAGGATAATGAATGAAGGATTCATATTTATCGCAAATCTTGCGGGTTTAGGAAGCGAAATTCTTGAGATTCTTGGCGGTTTTTTGGTGTCTGTCATGCATATGACAGCCCTTGGCCGAAGTGTTATACCGGTTGAAAAAAGAAATCCCTTTTATATATATCTTGACGAGGCTCATCGCTTTGTTACCGACTCTCTCGAAGAAATAATTGCCGAAACCAGGAAATATAACGTTGGCCTTATCCTGGCACACCAATATCTGAAACAATTTACCCAAAAAAAGATTGATGCATTGTCAAATACAGGTACGACAATTGTATTTAATGTAGATACCAGAGATGCATCGTATTTATTGAAGGACTTTCAGGAAAAGCTGCAAGTTAAGGATTTTCAGGAACTCGATGTAGGTGAGGCTATTGTAAAGATAGCAAATACTATAACCAAGGTAAAAACACAGGGACCTGTTGAAGCACCCCAGTACAATTTTAAGCAGCAGATTATAAATAACTCCAGAAGGCTTTTTTGCAGACCTGCCGAAGATGTAAGAAAAATGATTGCCAAAAGGATGGACAGAGCTGCCCATCCCTTCACACCATTGGTAGATACCGATCCTCAGGAAATTAGAAATAAAGCAAAGAAAAGGATTTATGATGAGTTCACAGCCTTCTAAACAGCCCAAAGAAATCATTGAAGCTATCATAAAAAACTTGGATGAAAAAGTTCTTAAAAAATCTATTGATGATCCGGTTGACAAAGCAGCACTGAATTTTAAGCATGATTATGAAAAAATATTAAATCATTTACAAATACAAGAATTGCTTTCTAATTTTGTATCGCTTGTTTATAAAGATGGTCTCAAATCCAACATTGCTCAAGAAGATTTTTTGCCTTTTACAATTTTTCTGTTGGATAGATACTATCAAGGCAATTTCTCAAACGGTTTTATTGCAGCGATATTGGATGCCGCAAATGGTAATGAAGATGATTTAAAAATAATCTTTCATCGCATAGCAGAAATTATAAAAACAACAGAGCGAGAAAAATATATTAATGGCATTTTTACAGCCCGTATTGACATAAGCGACTGGCACTTTAGATGCCGGATAGCTGAGTATTTACTTACAAAATATAAATCCTGCCTTACTCCTGCAATTCTAAACTGCCCGCCCCAGCAGCTTGTAGATGAAATTCCATCTCTTTTGAGCATCATCATCAGTAACACATCTACTTTACAGCAGATTGTAGATTCGCTGTAAAAAAACACATCTCACCTGAAACCGGACTCTGATTTTATCCGCTATTTCTGTGGAAGCAGAAAATAGCAGATAAAAGTATTAGGAGCAGGTTTAATGTCAAATTTGAATACAGCAGGGAAGATTAGACTTTACAAGAGTTTTTTTACAGGCCTTGATAACGTTTACGGAACTTATGACCCGGACACCGGAAATGTAAGACAGGCCAAAGAGCCGGTAACAGATGAAGTTATCCTGAAACACCTAAAAGGAATTCAGCCGTATGGTGTTTATCTTCTTAATGGTGATAAGACAAAGGCTCTGGCAGTAGATTTCGATGAGGATGAATTGGCACTGCCTATAGCATTTGTTGCCGGCGCGAAAAGATTTGGCATGTTCTCATACATTGAACGCAGCAAATCCAAGGGATTTCATGCCTGGCTTTTCTTTGAGGAGCCTGTCGAGGCAAAAAAGGCAAGAATAGTCGCAAAGAAAATACTTGCCGATATGGGAAAGCCGAATACTGAGATTTTTCCAAAACAGGACCGCCTTGATAATCTATCATATGGCAATTTCATAAACGCACCATTATTCGGCAAACTTGTTCCAAAAGGCAGGACCGTATTTGTCGAACCGGGTGAGCCTGTAAAGGTCTGTGAAGATCAGTGGGAACTCCTGCATAGAATCCAAAGGGTTCCTGCCATCAGATTGGATGCGATAATTCAAAGCTGCGGTCTTAAATTAAATGATACAGAGGTGGTTTCAAAAGAGACTGAGCCTGTGGATCACAATCCGCCAGAACATTCTTTCGGCCTTCCTCCATGTATAAGAAGGATATTATCTGAAGGTGTCACATTTGATCAGAGGGTATGTACGTTTCGTTTAGCCATTCATCTTAAAAAAGCCGGCCTGCCGCTTGATCTTACAATAGTTACCCTTACAGCCTGGGTCCAGAAAAACAAACCTGCCGATGGCAAAGAAATAATCACAGAACCGGAAATCAAATCCCAGGCTGAATATGCATACAAAAATGGTTACAAAGGCTGCGGATGCGAGGAACCTGTAATTGAGGCGTTCTGTGATGACAGTTGCCCATTGGCTTCCCGTAAAAATGGAGGATTATCCAAATGATTATGAAAAAAAGAGATGACCTTGCCACAGAAGTCCTGAAAAGCAGATATCTGATGAAAGATATAAATGGCAATATTATTGAAACACCAGAACTGATGTACCTGCGTGCGGCAAAATTTATTGCCGCGGTTGATAAAAAATACGGAGCATCAGAATTCGAAGCAGAAAAATTAACATTGCAGTTCTACAAGTTGATGGAAGAGGGAATATTTCTGCCGAATAGCACAACTCTCATGAATGCCGGCAGGGAAGATGCGATGCTTAGTGCCTGTTTTGTAATACCTGTCAAAGACTGTATCGCTGATATTTTTGAGGCGGTTCGGGTAACCGCGCTCGTACAAAAAGGCGGTGGTGGAACAGGTTTTACATTCGACAATCTCAGACCCACCGGAGATATAGTGGCTTCAAGTGGCGGCACAACTTCCGGGCCTATTAGTTTCTGGAAGGTGATCGCTGAGACAACCAATGCGATTCAGCAGGGTGCTCACAGGAGAGGAGCGAATATGGCAATGATGAGCATAGAACACCCGGATATCATGAAGTTTATTTGTGCAAAACAACAAAAAGATGCTTTCAATAATTTCAATATATCGGTCAAAGTTACAAATGGCTTCATGGATAGTTTACGAGACACACCTGGCAAAGCACATGTTGTTATAAATCCTCGAAACAAGAAACACTATGTGATCCCTAAAAGCATTGCTCTAAATTCCTATACTATCCGGGATTTGCGAAATCCAGATGGAAATACTGCTGACTGTTTTACGGTGCAGGATGTCTGGGATTTGATTGTCAATAACGCCCATGCAACAGGTGAGCCTGGTATATGCTTTATAGATCGCATAAATCAGGATAATCCTACGCCGGCCCTTGGCCGATTAGACACTACCAATCCCTGCGGCGAGCAGCCGTTATTGGACTATGAATCCTGTAATCTGGGCTCGATTAATGTTTCCAAATTTGTTTTGTCTGATGGCAGTGATCTGGATTGGAAGAAGCTGGCAGAAGTAATAAATTTAGCAGTCAGATTTCTGGATAACGTCATCGATGCTTCATCATACTGGCCTGTCGAAAAGATAAAAGAAATGACTTTGGGTAACCGCAAGATAGGTCTTGGCGTTATGGGATTTGCGGATGCCCTTATTCTTCTCGGAATAATATATGGCAATATTGAGTCTATTGAATTTGCACGCAAATTGAGTGCATTCCTAAAAGAACATGCCCATAACACAAGTCAGCAATTGGCAGAAGAGAGAGGAGTTTTTCCTAACTGGAAGTCAAGTATCTGGGACTCTAAATATAATCGGCCCATGAGAAATGCCAGTTGTACAACAATAGCTCCGACAGGTTCCATCAGTATTATCGCCAAGTGCTCAAGCGGAATAGAGCCGGTGTTCAGTTTTGCATACACGCGAAGAGTATTAGATGGCGAAGAATTTATCCAGGTTCATCCACTGCTGGAAAGGCTTGGCAAAGAGCATGGCTGGTTTGATGAAAAAGCTAAAATTATGTTGTTAGAAGGAAGCAAAATATTTGATATCCCAGGAATTCCTGACGACCTGCTGGATACTATGATTACTGCACACGAGGTTGCACCAGACGACCATATAAAAATCCAGGCTGCCTTCCAGGAAAATATCGATAACGCCGTTTCAAAAACAATTAATCTTACAGAAGAAACTGATATTACCGAAGTTGATAAAATCTTCCGCTATGCTTACCAAATGGGCTGTAAAGGAATTACAGTATTTCGGGACAGGTCCCGTGATGGCCAGATAATATCCGCGGTCAATAAACAGCCTGACGTGCCTTTGGAAATGCACTTGCCTCGTGCTCGGCCAAGAATCATAAAAGGTACGACAATAAAGGCGAAAACAGGCTGTGGAAGCTTGTTTTGCACTTTAAATAAAGATGCTAAAGGGCTTTTTGAGATATTCATTAATCTTGGACGTGCTGGCGGCTGTCCTTCACAAAGTGAGGCAACAGCAAGGATTTTGTCAATAGCACTTAGAAGCGGAATAAAACCACAGATACTTATCGAGCAGCTAAAAGGGATAAGGTGTTTGTCGACGATGGCTCGTAAAAGCACAAATCCAGAAATAGATGTTTTGTCATGTCCGGATGCGATTGCCAGAGCTCTTGAAGAGACTTTGGGTGATGGTTTTGTCTCGGCTGCTGAAATATTTATACGGGTATGTCCGGAGTGTAATTCTCTGCTGCGCAA
This sequence comes from Planctomycetes bacterium GWF2_41_51, assembly GCA_001825665.1. Lineage (GTDB taxonomy): Bacteria > Planctomycetota > Phycisphaerae > Sedimentisphaerales > UBA12454 > UBA12454. Next base: position 22,772 of record MHXZ01000053.1, read on the forward strand.
AGAGGCAGGGTGTAATGTCTGCGATAACTGCGGATTTAGTAAGTGTGGATAAAAGGAATAGCTAAAAATGAATATGAAATTTAAAAAAGCAGATGGTCGTGTAATTTACTTGCCAGTCAAAATCAACTGTAACAAATTTTGTACCATTGCTGGAGAGGATGGTTTTGTTGAAAAGGTAATTTGTGCCATCCTAAAGAAAAAAACTGAATGTAAGACATGCAGTTTGAACTCAAAAAAACACCATAAATTAAAACCTAAAAATTGATAAATTACTATGTGCGATATGGAAAAAAGTTGTGAAGAACATTTTGATTCTAAGTGGCCCGAAAGACCCAGAATTTTTGACAATCTAATGACCGCAACTGAAGCGGCGATGTTTCTGCGGCTTGACCAAGTGGGTCATACTCCCAAATCTGCAAAGAGGACTCTGGATTACTGGCGGTTTCGTGGGGAATTGAAAGCCACAAAATATGCTAGGCATGTATGGTTTTTGAAGGATGAATTAGAACAATTTTTGAAAGCAAAAACTGAGGATTAAAACATGTATTTTTTGATTGCGCTTCTGAAAAACTTAATGTATAATCCGGGGGTCAGTTGCTACTGGCAACTTTTCAATGCGTTTATCGCAGAAGGGAGTTGCTATGAGTAGCAGCAAAGTAACTATTAGCCGTAAATGGCTGGAACCAGTACCAGTTATAAATGGCACGAAAATGGTTGCGTCGAATTGGCCAAAACATAGAAAGTACTGTTGGATTGTTCGATGGTATGAAACTAATGGCAAAAGGCGAGGCAAGCTCTTTGACAAAAGAAGACAAGCTGAAAGATTTGCTTTTGAAATGCAAGGATTGACTAATGTTGGAAAACAGGATGATCCTGAAATAATAACCCTCAAAAGTTTTATCACTGAACACAAAACAGTTATGGTAAACCGAGTAAGCGATAAAACTATCGCAAGCCAATTAAGGGTTTTAAGATTGCTGGCCAGTTTTTTAGGGGAACAAAAAAATCTTCAAAAGATAACTCCGCGTGATGCAGAAGCCTTCATTGCACATAGATTAAAACAAAAACTAAGCTTGGCAACTATTAATCACGATATCAGAACTTTAAAAAGGGTCTTTAATTTAGCGATAGAGCCTCGTGGTTACATTAGAGAAGGGATGAATCCTTTTGGTAAAATCAAACAGCGAAAACTTACACCCAAAACAATAAAGTATTTGAGTGTCGGTGAATACAAGGCTTTAGTTGTTGCCAGCCCAACTCTTTGGTGGAAAGCATTTTTGTCTATAGCTTATTGTTGCGGGCTTCGCCGGAACGAAATTTTGAACCTAACCTGGGCAGACATTGATTTTATTAATCAACTATTGCATGTACGAGCAAAAGATGAAAGTGAACAAGTTTTAAAGTGGGAGTCAAAAACTCACGAAAATCGTTCTGTACCATTACCAGATGAAACTTCTCAATATCTTGCTAATCTTCAAGCAGAATCTGTGGAGGGCTTCCCCTATATTTTTATTACACCCGAAAGGTTTGCACATATAAGATACAGGGAAAAACGAGGTCAGTGGTCAGGAATTAGTGATGTTAAAAACAACATCATCAGAGATTTTGGTACAATCAGAAAGAGGGCAGGAGTTTCTAAATGTAACATCCATGATCTTAGGCGTTCTGCAATAACCAACTGGGCACAAGCATTGCCGATACAGGTGGTGCAACAATTTGCTGGTCATTCCAATATTACAACAACCAGAAAGTATTATCTGGCAGTACGTCCAGAAGATATAAAACGTGCCGGGGATTTCATGAACAACATCCTTCAAGAAAAAGTAAGTCACATATAGCTGACACAAAACTGACACAAACCAGCCGATTCGCCCCAAAATGCATAGTGATATAAAATATTAAGTTCTTATTATTAAGGAACTTATGAGAATGGGCGATACAGGACTCGAACCTGTGACCCGCTGATTAAGAATCAGCTGCTCTACCGACTGAGCTAATCGCCCTAAATAGTTATTTGTACGAGAGTTGCACAAATATAATCAGGTAAAATTCCAGCACATTCTACATGCTGATAGCTGATTTTACAAGAAAATTAGGGGTAAATGTAATTATTTGCGTTAAATTATTTACTTTGTAAGATAGTACAATCCTTCCACAAATTAGGCAGTATCCTGATTTTGAATTTTTCCTGTTTTGCTAAACTAAAGAGCAGCAAAAACAGGATAAATAATGTTTATAGAAAAAATCAAATCACAAGGCCTTGCTCACATGTCGTATTTCATCGGCGATAAAGGTCAGGCGGCGGTAATCGACCCCCGAAGAGATATTGACGTTTATTCCAAACTGGCTGAAAAAAATAATCTCGAAATAACACACATATTTGAAACACATCGGAATGAGGATTATGTTATCGGCTCGCAGCAGCTCCATCATTTTACAGGAGCACAAATTTATCATGGAGGGCAGCTCGAATTTGAATACGGCAATGGTGTAAACGAGGGAGATGTTTTTGAATTCGGCGATGTAATGCTGAAAATACTTTCGACACCGGGCCATACTTTCGAGAGCATCAGTATCGCACTGTATGACAAATCATTCAGCACCGATGACGCTGTCGGAGTTTTCACAGGCGACGCTTTATTTATAGGTGACGTGGGCAGGACGGATTTTTTTCCCGACAGGGCACAGGAAGTTGCGGGTCTTCTATACGAAAGCATTCATCAAAAACTTCTGACGCTTGGCGACCAGTGCATAATCTATCCGGCACATGGAGCCGGTTCCGTTTGCGGTTCAGGAATGGCTTCGAGAGAATTTTCCACAATCGGTTACGAGCGTCGAAATAATCCGTCACTGCAAAAAAATAAAGAAGATTTCATCCAACAAAAGATTAACGAACATCATTATCAGCCCCCATATTTCAGAAAAATGGAATACCTCAATCAAAGCGGCGATGTACCGATATTATGTCATCTCCCCACGCCAAAACCGTTATCGGCGAATGAGTTTGCCCGTGAAATGGAGTCGGGCTTACAGGTACTCGATTTGCGAAATCCCGAAGCAATCTCCGGCGCGACAATACCCGGTTCATTAAGTATTCCGGTCAATATGCTCCCGGCTTTCGCGGGATTTTTTCTTTCCTATGATAAACCAATCGGGCTGGTTGCCGATGAAACTGATGAGGTTCAGGATGCGGTCAGGCATTTGGTCAGATTAGGTTATGATAACATCAGATGTTATTTGAATGGAGGTCTGCACAAGTGGGAAACAAGCGGAAAAGATTATAACACGATACCTGCTGTTCACGTTAAAGAGCTTATTGGAAAAATTGAGAACAATGACCAGTTCACTTTATTGGATGTCCGCAGCATAGATGAGTTTGAGTCCGGCCATCTGCCAGGCGCACAACATATATACGTTGGTGAATTACCAAAATTTATCGGTCAAGTTGACAGCAGCAAACCGGTTGTAACTTTCTGCGGCAGTGGTCAGCGGGCAGCTATCGCGGCAAGTTATCTGAAACAAAATGGCTTTCCCGATGTGAGTAACTGTCTTGGTTCGATGTCCGCCTGCAAAGCTGTTGGCTGTCCGATTGCATAGCAGCAGGAAAAGAATCAAAATGAATCGAAACCGAACAATTAAAGTTATTTTTCTTATATCTTTTCTTTTGAACACAACCATTGCATTGGGTCAGGAGCAAAACAGTATATCAACTGACAATAATTGGTTTCAGCAGGTTCGCTGGTCGCCGTATGTTGTCGGCGCAGGTATTGGAATACTTAGCTGGATTTCTTTTCTATTAAGCGACCATCCGCTCGGGGTTTCCGGCGCTTACGCGCAGTCCTACGGGATGATTGAAAAATGGTTTAAAAGAAAAGACGTTGAGCAGCAATCAGGTATGCAAAAAAATGCACCCGCGATTAGCTGGGAAATAATGCTTGTCATAGGTCTGTTTATCGGTGCTTTTTTATCTGCGATAATATCGAGAGATTTCCGTTTCGAGTTTGTCCCGCAGCTATGGGATACAAAATTTGGAGATAATGCGTTTATACGCTGGCTTGTTGCGCTGATTGGCGGGTTCATAATGGGCTTAGGTGCCAGATGGGCCGGCGGCTGCACAAGCGGTCATGGTATCAGCGGCACGCTCCAGCTCGTCGTTAGCAGTTGGGTAGCCGTCGTCTGCTTTTTTATCGGCGGAATTGCCGCTACAATGTTTATTTATTATGTGATTGGATAACAGGATGATGGAAAAGCTGCGGCAAAAAAAAGGGCTGCAATTGTTCTTCGGTTTTTTGATTGGTATATGCTTTGGCTTTTTGCTGCAGAAAGGCGGCATTACGCGCTATCATATAATTATCGGTCAGCTCCTGCTCAAAGATTTCACAGTTGTTAAGGTCATGCTCACTGCGATTATCGTCGGAATGACAGGCATCTATTTGATGCAATCGATGAATCTTGTCAAACTTCATGCAAAGCCCGGTTCAGTTGGTCAGACTGTAATTGGCGGTTTGATATTCGGCGTCGGTTTTGGTGTCCTCGGCTATTGCCCCGGAACAGTTACAGGCGCTGCCGCCCAGGGTTCTCTCGATGCTCTGCTTGGCGGTATGGTCGGCTTGTTGTTCGGGGCAGGAACGTTCAAAATGTTTGCCGGCAATCTCCTTAAAGATGTGCTTAAGAAAGGCTATTTTGGAGAAATTACTTTGCCGCAGCTCCTTAAAATTAATAAATGGATTGTTATAATTATTACAACCGCGATTCTGCTTTGTGTGCTTTACATCATTGAGAAATTGGGATACTGAACAGAATTAATTTTAGAACTTCACTAATTTCAATTCGATTAGATTAAAAAAACATTTTAAAAAATTATTTTCCTGTTAATATGTCTCAAAGGATAAATCAAAAATAGGAAGTTGAGATAATGAAAAATATTTTGGTATGTTTAGTATGTTTGTTTATAGCGGGAGATTCCATGGCACAGATAAACGACTTATCAGGTTGTGTAACAAAACCGATAGTTGCTGCTCACAGGGGAGCATCGTTTACAGCGCCTGAAAATACGATAGCATCTGTAATGCTCGCGTGGCAGCAGGGTGCTCCAATGGTCGAATGCGATATACATTTGACAAAAGATAATCGCGTTATTGTTATGCACGATCCAAACACAAGAAGAACGAGCGGAGTTTTTTTGAATATCGCTGATACAAATTCGGCGGAGCTGCGGAAGCTTGATGTCGGCTCATGGAAAGACCCCAATCGCTATAAAAATGAAAAAATGCCTTTCTTAGAGGAACTCATCGATACAATTCCTCCGGGCAGAATGCTTTTAATTGAAGTAAAATGTGGAGACAAAGTGATGCCCTATTTGCAGAAAATTATCGAGCAAAGCGGCAAAGAAACCCAGCTTGCGATTATAAGTTTTAATCTTGATGTCGTGGCAGCTTCTAAAAAAATGATGCCGAAGATTCCCGCTTATTATTTAATTGGAACCGAGATCGATAAGGAAACTAACAAACCAAAAGGACACAGTCTCGACTTGACAAAAATTGCGAGAGAGAAAGGGCTTGATGGGCTGGATTTGCACTATGCGGGTGTAACAGAAAATTTCGCCAAACAGGTACTTGCCTCGAATTTGGAATTATATACGTGGACAGTTGACGACCCGAATGAAGCTATAAGGCTCAAAGGGTTAGGAATTACAGGCATAACCACAAACAAGCCTGATTTGATGCTGGAAGTTTTAAAGTAAAATTATCTGCGGCCGAGAAATGTTACAAGTCCGTCAAGGATTGTATAAGGATGCGGCGGACAGCCGGGGATATACAAATCGACAGGTACAATTCCATTGGCGCCATTGCTTGTTTCCGTATGTCCGATGTAAGGGCCGCCGGAAATCGCGCACGCACCGACGGCTATTACAAATTTCGGCGAGGGAATCGCATCATAAGTTTTTTTCAAAGCCAGCCGCATATTTTCAGTTACCGGGCCTGTAACGAGTATTCCATCGGCATGGCGGGGCGAAGCGACGAATTGAATTCCGAATCGGCCAAGGTCAAAAGTCAGTGTTGTCAAAACGTTTGTGTCTGCTTCGCACGCGTTGCATCCGCCTGCGCTTACCTGGCGAAGTTTCAGAGACCTGCCGAAAATTCTGCGGCTTTGTTTGTCAATTGCTTGTGCGAGTTTTATTTCTTTATCGCTGACAAGCAAATCTTTGCGAATGTTTGCCGCAAGGCGGTAATCTTTTGAAAATTCAATAACGCCTTTTGGACAAGCCGATGTGCAATCGCCGCAGAAAAGGCATTTGCCCATATCGATACAAACTTTATTGTCCTGAGAAGTTATCGCACCGGTTGGACAGGCTTTTTCGCAAGCACGGCAATTATCGCATTTGTCATGATTCAAAACTGGTCTGCCGTTAAACCGCTCGGGAAGCACAGGTTCCTTTTTCGGGAATGGATATGTGCGATAGCCTTGTTTTATTCGTGATATCAGTGCTCTTATCATAACAGCCTCACAGGTCGTGTCCGCAGTAGGAAAGATTGAAACTTTTATTGCATAGCGGGAAATCGGATATCTGCTGATTCCGCAATGCGACAGCCAATCCCATCCAGTTATGGAACGACGGGTCAACAATTTTATAGCGAGCCAGTTTTCCGGAATTGTCGGTTACGGCAACGTGGCAAATTTCGCCTCGCCATCCTTCGACAAGCGAAACAGCAATTTTGCACGGCGACATAGCTGAAATTTTATTTTGAATATTTCCTGCCGGTATCGAATCGAGCAAATCAAGAATGAACGCGACAGAATGCTGGATTTCCAACCATCGAACATACGCACGGGCAAAAACATCGCCGCTGTCCCATGTCGCGACAGGCATTTGTTTGAATTGGAAAATTCCTGATGGGAAATTATATCGGCAGTCTCTGTCAAAGCCGCACGCACGTGCAGGGGGTCCGACGATGCCCAACTGGCTGCAAATTTGTTTGTTTAATATTCCTGTATCTTCAAACCTGCCCAGAACCGATGGCGTCGACCAGAGACAATTTGCCGCGTTGGTAACATCTTTTAAGGCCGCATTTAATCTTTTTCGCAAATCATCAATATGGCTTTTTTCAATATCATAAGCAGTTCCGCCGGGCCGCATAAAGTTTCGTCCGAACCGATTACCGCAAAGAATCGCCGTCATATTCAGAAAATCGCCGCGAATTCTTCCGCAAAAAGACGAGGTCGGCAAATATCCGACATCACCCGCAAGTGCACCGAGGTCGCCGGTGTGATTTGCGAGTCGCTCAAGTTCGAGAGCAATGCCGCGAAGAACCTGCGCACGTGCCGCAGCAGAGCAGGATGCCAGGCCTTCAAATATATAACAATGTGCCATCGTATGGCCGATGGTCGTATCTCCCGCCGCTGTTTCCATATAATGAATTAAGCGGTTTTGCGGCGCTGTAGTCATTTGCCGTTCAATACCCCGATGCTGATAACCCAATGAAATTTCCAGATGAAGAACATTTTCACCATTGCACTGAAAACGAAAATGGCCAGGCTCGATAATACCTGCGTGTACAGGGCCGACTGCAACTTCGTGAATTTCACTGCCTTCGACACGGAAAAAATCTGTAACGCACGGAAGAATCGTTTCATTTGCCGAGCGATTCCACACGTCATTGTTCGTATATGAATGATGAAAACGAATTGGCTTAAGCCACGGATGACCTTCGGGACGAATGCCGAACTGCTCTGCAATCTCACGTTCGAACCAGTGAGCCTGCGGACAATCGGGAGTCAGCGATGGATATTTTTCTTTTACGCAGGTTGAAGCAAGATGAAGTATGCTCTGATGGTCGTCGGCAAGAACGATAATCAATTTTAAAGAATCGTTATCGTGCGGCAAGCCGAAGAATGCTGCAATTCGTCTGCCGGTATTGACGCTATTAATTACCGTTTCGCGAAAATCATCTATTGGCAAATTCGGAACAGCGCCGATATCCGTTGATTTATTATTATAAATGCTGATTAATTGTCGGCTCATCAATTACCTCCCAGCAGAAGGGCGATATCGTGCAGAACGTTCGTTAATTGCTTCGGAACATAAACTCCAAGCACAAGCACTCCGAAAAGCAATACCGCAGGCGGCACAATCGAAAGCCATCGTTCATTTTTCGCCGGCAAATTTTCTGTGTTGCGTCCCTGTGCCATACGAAACGCGATTGCCGAAAAACTTACGAATATAATTGCAAGAAGTCCGAGATATGCGGCCGCAATAAAATAGCGTCCCTGTTCGATGATAGCTTTTAAAATTGTAAACTCGCTAAGAAATGTTCCGAAAGGCGGAAAGCCTGTAATCGCGAGAATTCCAGCTATCCATAAAAATCCTGAAACCGAAATCAAAGAGAAAACGCCTTTCACATGGCTTGCGATTTTTGTTTTATATACCGCGAGAATATTTCCCGCGACAAGAAACAAAGCCGCCTTGGTTAGCGAATGATTGACCGTATGCAGCATTGAACCGAAAACAGCCGCGCCTCCGAGTCCGACACCAAGAGCAAGTATGCCCATGTGTTCGACGCTTGAATACGCAAGCATACGTTTATAATCTGCCTGGCCGATGATGAACACCGCGGCAAAAGCCATAGACACAAGCCCGAACAATATCAAAAGATTTTGAGCGAAAGGAAGCAGGCCGGCAGCGGCAGTAACTTCGTACGCGCGAAGAATACCGACAAACGCGCAGTTGAGAAGTGTTCCGGACAAAAGCGCCGATACAACTGAAGGCGCTTCTGAATGAGCATCGGGCAGCCATGTGTGAAGCGGGGCAAGCCCCATTTTTGTGCCGTAGCCGACAAGGATAAATATAAACGCTGCTTTGACCCAGGGTGACAAAAGCTGCGAAGCGTTTGCAGCAAGGTCGCTGCGCATCAATGGGATTGAACTGCCATCCGGCGCAGATGCGGCAATTGCGAGAAAAAAATTTCCCAAAAGAGATATGGCAATACCGACTGAGCAAATCAGCAGATATTTCCAGGTCGCCTCCAGCGAGCGATGATGACGATGAAAATAAATCAGCGGTGCGGATACCAACGTTGTCGCTTCCATCGCTACCCAAATCAGCCCGAAATGCTGACTTGTAATGGCCAATGTCATTGTCATCAAAAACATCAGCAGGCAGGCGGTAAATATCGCTTCCGGAGCGTTGACGAAAAATTCTTCCTCTTCGAAATCCTTTTTAGGTTCGTGCCGCTCTGCCTTTAAATATCCAACTGCGTAGAAAGATGCGCAAAGAAACAGAACGCTTGCGATGCTGAGGAATAATTTTGCCGTTGCATCAAACGCAAACCATCCCGCCAGAATCGGCTCAGGATTCTCCAGCCAGCATAATGTTATAATCGCCGTATGACAAACCGCGGCGGCAATTAAAATGCTTCTTCGCAGAACATCGACTCGAATAAACAAACTAAGAAGTCCTGCGATAAACGGTATCAATATTAATGCCCAAATCATCATCAATTCCTCAGAGCACTCAACTGGTCAGTATTTATATGGTCGAATTGTCTGCTGATATGGAAAATCGCGATGCCCATTACAAATACGCCAACGAAAACATCAAGCAGAACGCCAAGCTCAATCAGCATCGGCTGGTGATATGCGATTGCCATACCGAACGCGTAAATTCCATTTTCCATTACCAGATATCCGAGTACCTGCGTAAGTGCCTTTTTGCGGCTGACGATAATAAACAGCCCGACTATCAGTGTAAACAACGCAACAGGAATAAGCATTGTCGAATGAATGGTATAAGGCAGCGGAAGCCGAAGACTAATCCAGCTCGAAAACGCCAAAGCGAACGGCCCCATTAGAAGCGATAAACCATAACCAACGTACGGCGATTCCTCCTGCCAGACATTCAATTGCCGCAATGTTCGCGAAAGCATTACCGGAAAAACAATTCCTTTTAGAATTATACTCAGCACCGCAAATATAAGAAGCTGCCATTCAAAACTGTGAAGCAAGGGCAAAATTCCTAGCGCAACACCCTGAACTGCCACAACACGAATGCACGCGCGAAGTCTGCTTGTTCCGAGAACGACCATGTTCGTCAAAATCAGTAATACCATTATTATATCTGTCCACACAGCTTAATTCCTAAAAGTAAAAATAAGTGCAAGTATCGCAAGGGCGACCGCGGTAAAAAGCAAATGCGGTACGCGCACAAGCCGCAGTCTTGCCATACATGATTCAACAATGCCAATCAAGATCGAAACGACAAAAATTGCCGCGATAGAAACAGGTATTGAAATCTGCCACGGCATAACGTTCATCGGCAAAATAAATCCGACAAGTATCGCCGCAAAAATCCAAAGCTTTAACGCCGCACTATAAAGAAGAAACGCGAAGTCCGGCCCGCTGTTATCGAGTATCATAACTTCGTGAATCATCGTCAGCTCAAGATGCGTATTCGGGTCATCGACCGGTATGCGTGAATTTTCAGCGAGAAGAACAATAACTATAGCTGCCGTAACAAGCAGCAGCGTCGCGCTGTTAGTTGCCCACATCTGCGGCGTTATTGCGGAAAAAATATTCGAAAATGAAATGCTCGATGTTTGCCTTGCCATCGCGGCCATTGCGATAAAAAATGCAGGTTCAGCTAAAGCTGAAAATTGAACTTCACGGCTGGCTCCCATTCCTTCAAAACTCGAGCCGGTATCCAAAGCGCCTATGACGATGAAAAATCTGATAAGTCCCAGTAAATATGCCGCGAGAATCAAATCGCCGTTAAAGCTCAATATCGTTTTGCCGAAACCGAGAGGTATGATGAAAGTTACAAGTAATATCGCTGAAAGACAGACGATAGGCATCGCCTTAAAAATCCACGATGTCGTTGAACTGTAAACAGCGCTCTTATGAAGCAGTTTCCACAAGTCATAATAAGGTTGAAGCAAAGGCTGGCCGCGTCTTCCCGCAAAGTTCGCCTTGACCCAATTGATTACACCCAGCAGCATCGGTGCAAGCACCATCGCCGCGGCAGGCTGAATTATCATTATCGCATAGTCTCTCATCAGAGTTTCCACACCAGAAGAATTATCAGAGTTATCGCGATATAAAGAACGTACATCTGCACAACACCGTATTGCAGCCACTGCATTTTGCCGGTGAGTCGGTCAATCCATTTAAATACAGGACGATAAATATATTCATTGCTCACATCAGGCGTGTGTGATTCGAACTGTGCCTGCTTCGGAAACAGTTCGTCGATTTTCACTTCATTTCTTTTGAGGTACATTGCGTTTTTGAACATATCGACAATCGGCTGCGAAAATGATGACGATGTATATTGAATTCGCGGCGTCGGAGCGGCATATCCGCAATCCCACGTTGGACCGGCTGTTACGGTTTTGTTTTTCAAGAGATTTCTTCTAATCATTGCTAAAACCGAAATGAGAATAAAAAGTGCGATTGAGGAAATTACAATCCACCAAAGCATTTTATCGGGTTGATTGAAAGGCAGAACCGCGATTTCATATTCCGCCGGTACAATTTGCATAACTACCGAAATAATAACAGGCAGAACAAGCGGGGCGGTTATGCCAATTAATATACATAAAACCGCAAGCAGCCACATTGAAACAATCATTGCCTTATCAGCTTCGTGGGCGTTCGCTGCGGCTGATGTTCTTGGCTCACCTAAAAATACAATGCCGAAAACTTTTGTAAATGCCGCAACTGCGAAACCGCCAATCATTGCCAGGGCTGCAATTGCAGCGACAGCCGGCGCAACAATTTGTATGTCTTTTGAAAGAGCTGCGGCAAACGATGAATAATAAAGCAGAAATTCACCTATGAAACCATTGAGCGGCGGAAGTCCGCAAATCGCAATAGCGCCGATAACAAAAGCGCCCGCAGTCAGGGGCATACGTTTAATAAGGCCTCCGAGCAAATCCATTCTTCGTGTTTCGGTTGAATGTACAACTGCGCCTGCGCCCATAAACAGCAGGCTCTTGAAAAGCGAATGGTTGATTATATGGAGTAAAGCTCCTGCAAAACCCAGAACTGCAAGTATATACGAGCCGCCTGCAAGGCCGATTAAGCCGAGTCCTAATCCAATTAATATGATTCCGATGTTCTCGACACTCGAATAAGCGAGCATCCTTTTTATATCATGCTGCGCAAGTGCGAATAGAATCCCGAGCAAACCTGAAACTATTCCGAGAATAACTAAAAGCCATCCCCACCAAAGTTGAATTTCCGGCAGAATTGAAATTGTTCGGATAATGCCATAGACACCCATTTTAATCATCACGCCGGACATCACCGCCGATATATGGCTTGGCGCCGCGGGATGCGCTTCCGGCAGCCAGACGTGCATCGGCATAATACCGGCCTTTGTGCCGAATCCGACAAGAGCCAAAAGAAACAGCACAGAAGATGCCTTTCCAAATACATTGACATTATCAAAATCCATAGTGCCGTTGTATTTGCCCAAACAGACGAAGAACGCAAGAAGAAATGCCGTTCCTATATGAGTTGCGACAATATAAATCCATCCCGCCTGCCGAACAGATTCGTGTTCGTGGTCAAACGTTACAAGAAAGTATGAAGCCAGCGACATAATTTCCCACACGACAAGAAACAAAACTCCATTTCTTGCCATAACAACCATCGCCATACTTGCGACAAGCATATTAAAGAAAAATGTCGGAGCTGAGAGTCGGCGTTGTTTGTATCCGGCCATATATCCGCAGCCGTAAACAGCCGCAATGGAACATGCCATAAAAACAATAATCAGAAACAATGCCGAAATACTATCGATTACAATATAAAAAGAACCATAAGGAACCTGCCATGGAATTTTAAATGAAATTGTTTCGCCGCTGAACAACACTTTAATTGCTGTGGTAACTGCGGCCAGCGAACCGATGATAACCCCCGCGGCGCCGAAACGTGTGCACGTTTTACCATCTTTGATAAAAAGAGAGGCAATGCCTGTAAAAATGATAAAGCCCAGACCGGCCAATAAAATTATCATTTACTAATTCTCCTGCCGCACAAGCGATGTTGTCTTTTGATTACCAAGTTCGTCTTCGACGCGAGCGATATGCGAAAAAATTTCTTCCCGCATCGCCTGCGTTTCGATTGCTTTTTTCAATTCCGCATCACGAAGAGAAAAACTCAATCGTGAAAGCAGATGAAGATGTGCTCTTACCGTGGGACTTATAATAGTGAATAAACAATATACAGGTTTGCCGTCCATCGCCTTGAAATCAATCGGCTTTTCGAGGAAACACAGCGACACTGTCGGCTCGGGAACCTGCAATACAATAGGATTGCGAACGTGCGGAATAGCGATACCATCGCCGATACCGGTCGATGCGATTTCCTCACGGGCAAGAAGTACGTTCAGCAGAAACTCCCTGTCAATCTCCGGCGGAAGGTGCATAATCTTAACAACTGACCGCAGCGATGATGGCTTATCATTGCCTTCTATGCGATAATAGATACCGCCAGATTGCAGCGCCCTTCCAAGATTTATCAGCGGAGCATTTGCCGAATCCGGTTCCCTGAACAATTCAGTAGATACGTTGATTCGGTGCGCCATCGCCCATTCAAGCAGTTCCGCCCGGTTAAAGCGATATTGATTGTTCACTCGATAACCCGGCAGGGATTGCTGGTCAATCCATCTATATACGGTCTTCTCACTGACCACAAATAATCTTGCGACATCTCTAACAGTTAATTGCATTGACATCCTTATTTAGAAATGGACATTTATGGACAAGCTACATTGCGTGGCCATAAATGTCAATGGTTTTTTGTGACATATAAGAGAAGTTAAGTGGCTATAATGGACTCCTTTAGCCCATTAATAATTTCAAAAATATTTCCTAAAAACATCCGATAAAAGATTTTTTTTTATTTGAAAATCGCACTTTCTCGAAAAATTTTACCAATTTTAACATTTTTCCCAAATTTGCTATTTTCCCCAGCTTAACATCGACGATAATTTAATTGTAAGTTGGATTTAATTTAAATGGAGTTGATTATGACATCAGTAGAAACAGTAGTAGAAAACAGAAACGCAAATAGAACCGAACTTAGCTGGCCTGTAAGTCTTTGGCTGCCGGAAGCAAACAGATTTTTCAACGGCAGAACCGTAAATGTCGCAAAAGGCGGCGTTTATCTATCATTACCTATGTCGGCCCCGGTTCGGCCGGGTCATATCGTCGAAATCAATTTCCCGCGAACTTCAGGTCTTGCCGAGAAAAAAGGCCAATACGCAAGGATCAAAAGCGGCAAAGTTCTGCGGGTTCAGCGTGAGTCTATCACTAACGACGCAACCATCGGAGTTGCTGTACAGTTTGCTTAATCTTTAACAGACAATAACTTGCGTTGCTCCGTCCTATCAGGCAAGGCAGGTTAAACAAGACTTTTAATCGTCTGTTTTTATCCTAAGAATTTGCTTTACACGGCTCTCTGCGGTATCTATAATACCTCCCTTAATTTTATAGGTATATATACCGGAGATAAAAATGATGTATGCAGTGATAGAACAAGGCGGAAAACAATTAATAATTAAACAAGGCGATGTTTTAAAAATCGAACTTGCTGATGTTACACCAGATGCAAAAACACTGGAAATCGATAAAGTTTTGCTTGTCGGCGAAGGCAAAGACGCCAAAATAGGAACTCCATACGTCGAAGGTGCAAAGGTTACAGCGAAATTCAACGGCGAAACACCTGCCGATTCGATTGTTAAAGGGAAAAAACTATTTCCAACTTATTTCAGAAGACGCAAAGCCAGCAAAAAACGCATCGGCCATCGTCAGAAATATATGGAAATGACAGTCGAGTCGATTACTGCTTAATCTTCTTCGTTTCCTAAATAAATTTCCATACCGCAATTTCCGCATAGAAATTTCACTTTATATTCCCTGCTGTCTTCGTCCTGCAGTATCATCGGTTCTGCGCCGGGGTGGCACAAGTTAAGTTCTCTAAGCAGACAATATTTTGTCTTCATAACTTTTTGCCCGACAAGAAAAGTGCCTAATTCAACTCCATCTTCGACACTCTCTACTCCGTGGCGATGATAAAAGTCTTCGGCTTTATTGTTCAGCACATTGCCTGTGAAACTCAAATGCTTCTGAGGATAAGGAGCATCATTCTTTACCATCGTGGAAGTTTTTCGGGGAAAATTATTTTTGCGTATTTCAAGCAGTTTCTCTATGAGCTGCCGTCTCGCTTCGTTCAATTGAGAAGCGGGTACGAAATACATTTCCCTGGTATCTATTTTCAAATCTTTGCATTCGAATATAGTATTTCCCAGCCGTGTTAATTGATTGTGGAAGGCATCTTTTGCCGCATCTTTTTTAATCGCCGGTTTCTTTTCGCCTGCGATTTCAAAATCAGCCTTATTTCCATCTTCGTCTGTTGCTGTTAAAATCAATCCATTGGGGCTTTCCTGCACGTTTATCGATAAGCTGATTTTTCTTTCAACAGGCTGCGAAATTAAAAGCTGGTTGAAATGATGGTCGAGATTGCGGTAAATCTTCTGACCTGCGTGAATCTCGCTTATTTTCTGAGGATAAATCTTTGAACCTTCGACGCGGTTTACCGTTGTTCCGGATAAACTGTTCTGCGAATCGAAAAAGCAAATACCGTCGCCATTGTGCAAATCAATTTTGCTGTCGATGCTAAAAAAAGTGCTTTCGACTTTTTTAACAGTGCCTGCAAATTCTCCGACAGTTTTAGGCGTGTCGATGGAACCTATTTTAGCAGATTTGTCCGCGAAATTAAAATCTGTAAATCCGCGGTTAAAAGTTTTTTCCGGGTTCGGCTCAAAATTGAATGTCACATTGCCGGAAGAACTTTTTTGGAGTTTTTTCTTTTCGAGTATAGCGTCTAATTTTTTTCGGTAAAAACTTACCGTATTGATCACATAAGTAATATCTTTTAATCGGCCTTCAATTTTGAATGTGCTGATGCCTGCGTCAATCAGTTCTTCAAGATGCTCAGATAGATTCAGGTCCTTGATTGAAAGCAGGTAGCGGTTTCTTGCGATTGTTTTACCTGTTTCGTTTTTAAGGGTATAAAGCCTTCTGCATGGCTGTGCGCATTGCCCCCGGTTTCCGCTTCGTCCGCCCACTCCATAGCTCAAATAGCATTGTCCGCTGGCACCCACGCATAAAGCGCCGTGAACAAAACATTCCAGCGCGATTGAAGTATTTGCGCGGATGTGTTTAATTTCATCAAGCTTTAGTTCACGTGCTAAAATTACTCTTTCAAAGCCGACGTCTTCGAGAAATTTTACTTTTTCAAGACTGCTGTTGTCCATCTGCGTACTTGCGATCAGCGGTATCGGCGGCAAATCCAGTTCGAGCAGACCCATATCCTGAATAATCAAGCCGTCAACGCCCGCATCATACAAATCATGTACCATCTTCTCGGCAATCTTTAATTCGCCGTCGAAGAGCAGGATGTTAAGCGTCACATAAACTTTCGCGTAGAATTGGTGTGCGAAATCGACGACTTCTTTAATATCTTCAATTGAGTTTACGGCGGCCTGCCTGGCTCCAAATCTTTCTGCGCCGATATAAACAGCGTCCGCACCGCTTTTAATGGCGGCTATGGCAGTTTGGGCATCTTTGGCCGGGGCTAATAATTCGATTTTTCTATTCATTTTGGGGGATTATAACGTTTGCTTATGAATTTGCGATATGAGATTTAATTTTTTCTTCAGTATTTTTTTCCCACTCTTCGGGGCCTTTTTCCAGATAATAATCAAAAGAAGCATCGCCCGCCAGTTCGCCGAGGATTACTTTGCGTTGCGATGAATCGGATATTTCTTCCATAATACGCTCCCGAATCGCTTCGAGTTCAGCTAAAAACTCTCCGTGCTTTTCCGTGAAGATATCTTCGAGTTTTTTCCTGATATGACCGGCATAAGAGGGGCTGTCGCCTTCCGTGCAGACAGCTATTTGCAAATCGCCGCGTTTGACGACCGCCGGCACAAAGAAATCGCAGAACTCCGGTTCATCCGCTACATTACAAAGTATCTCGAGCTCCTGGCAATCCTTGTAAACCTGTTCATTGACGCTTCGGTCGTTTGTTGCCGCGAAAACAATAGAAGCACTTACAAGATATTCTTTTGAATATTTTGCTTCCACGAATTCAACATTGGAATTTCTGCATCTGTTTTCCAGCACATCGTCGATTTTATCAGCGACAACAACAATGCGAGCCTGTGAGTCGAGCAGTCCGAGCACTTTCCGGGCGGCGACAGAACCTCCGCCGATTACAACTGCGCGTTTTGATTTCAGATTTAAAAAGATGGGATATTTCATCTCGCACCTTCCTCAATAATTATTACTCAGCTTTATTATAATTCCAGCCCTTCAAAAATAGCAGCATCGCAAGTAGAAGGAACAGGATTTCAAACCTGCGCTATTATACCATTTTTTTGAAAAGCAACAAAGTATTATTTTGACGTGCATAATAAGGGATTTTGTGTAAAATACGCGGACAAACAGGTTTTATCAGGTTATTGTATGAAAAAGATTATAACTCCTTTGACAATTGAAGCCGTTCACTCGCTAAAAGCAGGTGATGAAGTCGCGATAACCGGCACGGTTTATACTGCTCGCGATGCGGCGCATAAAAGACTTTGTGAAATTATCGCACAAGGCGGAAAATTGCCTATTCCGCTTGATGGTCAGGTAATTTACTTTGTCGGTCCTACTCCCGCGCCGCCGGGCAAAGTGATCGGTTCGGCAGGCCCGACCACATCGGCGAGAATGGACAAATTTTCTCCCATTCTTTTGGATGCGGGTCTGAAAGGTATGATTGGCAAAGGTTATCGCGGCGATGCGGTAAGAGAATCGCTGAAGAAAAATTGCGCAGTGCATTTCGCCGCGCTCGGCGGTGCAGGCGCGCTTTTGAGTCACTATATAATTTCAGCGGAAGTTGTCGCGTATGAAGATTTGGGAACTGAAGCGATTCGCAAACTTGAACTGAAAGATTTCCCCGCAATCGTTGCTTATGATTGTTATGGTAATAGTGTTTTTAATAAAAATTTAGTGTCTTAGTGCCTTAGTGGCTAAAAAGGTTTAAAATGAAGACTGCATTTTTGGGTATAACAAGTTCGGGTAAAAGTACATTATTAGCAGCCGTTAGCGGCAGAAAGATGGCGCAGGCAGGCGTATCGCAAATTGAAGAGCTTGTCGCCAAAGTGCCCGATGAACGGCTTGATTGGCTTTACAATTTATATAAACCGAAAAAAAATGTTCCGGCTACGATTGACTGTTTGGATTTGCCGGGACTTTCTTTTGCCGATGACCACACAAGAGCGGCGGCAAGAAGACTGCTCGGAAATGCACGAACAGCCGATTTGGTTGTGCTTGTGATTAGAGCGTTCGATAACGCCGGAATCAAAGCAGAGCCTTTAAAAGAGCTTTCAGATTTGATGACGGAAATTCTTCTCGCTGACCTTGAGCTTGTCGAAACAAGAATCACCAATCTCGAGAAACAGGTTACTAAACCTTCCAAAGACCAGGCAAAACAAAAGCAGGAACTGGAAATTCAATTAAAACTGCGAAAGACTATTGAAGCGGAAAAACCTTTAAAGACTGCCATTGCCAACGACCTCGAACTTGAGATTATAAAGCCGCTTGGCTTTTTGACATTAAAACCGATGGTCGTTGTTTTTAATACACCTGAAAGCGAGCCTTCGCAAACTTTCGATACAAAAGGCATCATCGATTCGAGCATACCTGTAATTTCCGTTTGCGCTGAAATCGAATATGAAATAAGTCAGCTTGATGCCGAAAGCAGGGCCGAGTTTATGAAGGATTTGGGATTGACCGAATCGGCGGCGAACAAACTTGTCCGAAGCTGCTATTCCGCACTTGGCCTGATAAACTTTTTTACTGTCGGCGAAGACGAAAACCGCGCATGGTCGATTCTGGCCGGCACAACCGCTCTCGATGCCGCCGGAAAAATCCATAGCGATATCAAACGCGGCTTTATCAGGGCCGAGACTTTTAGTTATGATGATTTGAAAAAATACGGCGATGAAAAAGCAGTCAAGGCCGCCGGTAAATTCCGCCTCGAAGGAAAAAATTATATTGTCCAGGATGGCGATATTATGAATTTCAGATTTAATGTTTAATGATGTTTAGCCCCCGGACCTGTGCCGGGGGACACAGTCGCGACCAGGAGGGAGCGGTAATTAATAAGGAATATTATAAATGAAAGCATTAGCGCTTACAGGTTTGAAGAAACTTGAATTTTTGGAAGTTCCGAAACCGAAAATTGTAAAAGATACTGATGTTCTGCTTAAAATTGCAGTTGTCGGTGTCTGCGGCAGCGATGTACATTATTACGAAACCGGCAGAGTCGGCTCTCAGGTCGTAACATATCCATATTTAATCGGCCATGAATGTTCCGCTATAGTTGAGCAGGTGGGCAAAGATGTAAAAAGTATAAAGCCCGGCGACAGAGTCGTCGTCGAGCCTGCGGTTTCCTGTTATAACTGCGACCAATGCAAAATGGGAAGAGAAAACACGTGCAGAAATTTAAGTTTCCTCGGCACACCCGGCCAAGGCGACGGCTGCCTTTGTGAATATATGGTAATGCCGCAGGAATGCTGCCTTGTAATTAATGACAAGCTGACGCTCATTCAGGCTGCGCTTTGCGAACCTTTCACAATCGGATTGTATGCCGCCAAACAGGGGCAGGGGAATTATCGAGATAAAATTGCAATACTCGGCTCAGGCCCAATAGGACTTAGCACTATGACCGCCGCCGGAATCAAAGGCGCTAAAAAAGTTTATATGACCGATAAGCTCGACTACAGACTGAACATCGCAAAAAAACAGGGAGCGGACTGGACGGGCAATCCCGATAGGATTGATATTGTCGAACAGATAAAAAAACTCGAACCGCTCGGCGTCGATGTAGTTTACGAATGCGCAGGTCAGCAGAGTACGATTGACCAGGCTCTTGAAATTTTGCGCCCCGGCGGAAAACTCGTCCTCGTCGGAATCCCGCGCGAAAGCAGAATATCTTTCAGTATAGACTTTGCCCGAAGAAAAGAAATCACGATTGTGAACATTCGCAGACAAAACAGAACGACGGAAGAGTCGATTGAGCTTATTGCCGAAAAGAAAGTGAATGTCGATTTTATGGTAACGCACAAATTCCCGTTCAGTGATGCTATAAAAGCATTTGAACTCGTTGCAGACTACAACGACGGCGTCGTCAAAGCAATGGTCGAATTTTGATGTTTTAAGGTTATTGCAAAAATGATATTAGTTTACTATATTAAATAAAATGTGGAATTTGAATGAAATAATCGAAATCAAATATAAAAATGGATATGTTTACCATATCGTTTTTGATGATCGATTGAATGGCGATATCGATTTTTCGCCTTGGCTCGAAAAAGGTCCCATATTTGCCCCCTTGAAAGATGTAAAATTTTTCAGACAGGCATCTATCGATGGCGGAACTATTTCCTGGCCAAATGGGGCAGATATCGCGCCGGAAACGCTGTACGCAATTCTTCAGAAATCTCTTTCCTCTACTCAGGCAAAATGAAATATAAAATCAATCTTCTGTTTTGCTTCTTTATATTTTATTTAACCACCTGTGGTTTAAAAAATTAATTTCGTGTAAATTTGCGTTAATTAGTGGTTAATTAAAGATATGAAAAAAGCAGCGATAATCAGTGTTGGTAATGAACTTCTAAACGGCAATACTGTCGATACAAACAGCAACTGGCTGGAAAGCCGGCTGCTCACGATTTCCATTCCTGTTGTTTACAGTTGCGCGATTATCGATGATATAGAAGAAATTAAAAACGCGATAGAATACGCATCCCGCAAAGCAAATATAATTTTAATAACAGGGGGCTTGGGGCCGACAGACGATGATATTACAAGAGATGGAATTGCAAAATTTCTCAACGTCGAACTTGAATATCATCCTGAAATTTTCAAAAAGATGGAAAACTTCTTTCTCTCCATTAATCGTCCTCTTGTCGAAAAAAACAGAATTCAGGCATATCTGCCTGTGGGTGCAAGCGAAATTGAAAACGACCTCGGCACAGCGCCCGGAATATTTTATCAGGATGATCAAAAAATTATCGCATCTTTTCCCGGCGTTCCATCCGAGATGAAACAGATGTTCGATAAATCTATATTTCCGAAACTGCAAAGTTTAAGCGCCGACAATTTAGTCATAAAAAAAATCAAATGCATCGGCGCAGGCGAATCGATGATTGCCGAAATGATTGGCGATATGATGGATCGCGGCAGAAATCCGCTCATAAACTGCACAGTTGACCACGGAATTATAACGCTTCATATAATCGCAAGAGCAAAAGATAGAAAAATCGCCGAAGATATGGCCGTCAAGGATACTGAAAAATTGCAGCACATTCTCGGCCCGCTTATTTTTGGTTATGACAATCAAACCATTGCCGAGGTAGCAGGGCAGAAACTTGCTGAAAAGAAAAAAACTCTCGCCACTGCCGAATCCTGCACCGGAGGCCAGATTTCAAAAATGATTACAGATGTCCCCGGCTCAAGCAGATATTTTACTTATGGCTGGATAACTTACAGCAATGAAGCTAAAATCTCACAGCTTGGAGTAGATAAAAAGTTAATCGAGCAATTCGGAGCAGTCAGCAGCGAGGTGGCGACAGCCATGGCAATAGGAGCGAGGAAAAAAGCAGGTTCCGATTATGCGATTGCTGTAACCGGAATTGCCGGCCCGGAAGGCGGAACCGAACAAAAACCGGTAGGATTGGTATATATTTCTATTGTCGGTCCGAACAGTGTCAAAACGGAGAAATTTTTATTTGGGTCAAGAAACCGAGATTTTATCAGACTACGAACTTGCCAAGTCGCGCTTAATTTACTCAGATTAAACTTGTCCATTTGACCTGAACAGCCGATAGTGGTATAATAGCCCTCAGGGCGGAGTTAGATAATATCTATATTTATTAGGTTATATGGCTAAAAGTAGAAGAAAATTAGGTGAAATTCTTTACAAAAACGGGCTTATCGGCAAGGAAGCCCTGATTACTGCTATCAAGACCTGCCATCAAAAGAACAAAAGGCTTGGCGATTTGCTGATTGAGCAGGGACTTGTAACAGAAGAGGAAGTTTCAAAGGCAATCGCTCATCAGTTCGGTATGGAATATATCGACCTCGACAGATTCCACATTTCACAGGAAGCATTAAAACTCATCCCGCAGGAAGTCGTTCAGAAATACAGCGTTTTGCCGACAGCCAAAGAAAACGGCAGACTAAAACTGATAATCAGCGATCCGCTTGACCTGGATATGATTGATACTTTGCGTTTCAGGCTCAATAGTGAGCTGGAATGCAGTATGGCAAGTCCTACCAAAATTCGGGCTTTTATCGATAGAAGCATCGATAATGTCCGCAGCAGTATCGACGCCACCGCGGCCGAACTTGCCGCCGAAGGCCATTCGATTGAAGCGGAAATACTCAAAGCCGAAGCCGCAGGCGACGACGACGAAGGTCCGGTTATCAGGCTGGTAAATTTGATGATTGACGAAGCCGTTCACATGAAGGCAAGCGATATTCACATCGAACCGATGGCCGACCGTGTAAGGGTGCGGTATCGTGTCGATGGTGTTTGCGCTGAAAGGGATACCATCCCGAAACACATGCAGGCTTCCGTTCTTGCAAGATTGAAAATTCTGTCCGGAATGGATATTTCCGAACGAAGACTGCCCCAGGACGGTAGAATTCAAAGAGAAATCGATGGCAAAAAGATCGACTTCCGTGTTTCCGCTCTGCCCGGCTATCACGGCGAAAGTACCGTTCTTCGTATTTTGTCGCCGGAATCGATTAATATCGGTATTCAGGCGCTCGGTCTCGGCGATGAAGACCATCAGAAATTCTTGAAAATCATTAAACGGCCAAACGGTATTTTCCTCGTTACAGGCCCGACCGGAAGCGGTAAAAGTACAACGCTTTATTCCGCCTTAAAGGAATTGAACAAGCCCGACAAAAAAATCATTACAGCAGAAGACCCCGTCGAATATAACGTTGCAGGCATTAACCAGTGCCAGGTAAGAGAAGATATCCATCTCTCATTTGCCAAGATTCTCAGAGCTATGCTTCGCCAGGCTCCCAACGTAATTCTCGTCGGTGAAATTCGTGACGGCGAAGTTGCGGATATCGCTATTCAGGCCGCACTTACAGGTCACCTTGTATTCAGCACTCTGCACACAAACGACGCCTCAAGCGCGATTACGCGTCTTATTGATATGGGTGTAAAACCTTTCCTTGTAGCAAGTTCCGTTCAGGCCATTATGGCACAGAGACTTGTCAGAAGGATATGTCCGAATTGTAAAATCGTCGATGAGCATCCCGACCCGCATTATCTAAGGCTGCTTAATATCAGCCATGAAGATGTCAAAAAATACCCTGTTTACAAAGGTGCAGGATGCAATAGATGTCATAATACCGGTTATAAAGGCAGGCAGGGCATTTTCGAAATTCTGGAAATGAACGCCTCTTTGCGAGAGCTTGCTTTCGCCAGGGCATCGGCAACTGAGTTGCGCAAAGCCGCAAAAGCCGCCGGCATGAGAACCCTGCTCGAAGACGGCAGGCAAAAAGTTTTTAAAGGTATAACCACGCCTGAAGAAATATCGAAACATTCACAGGCGGAAGGTCTGGTTTTGGATTAATTTTATTAGGATTTTAAATGGCAACTGTACATATTGACAGACTTCTCGAAGCGTGTATTAAAATGGGTGGTTCCGATTTGCACATCACTGTAGGCAGACCGCCGGTTTTGAGACTCCACGGCCGATTAAGGTCATTGGAAACCAAAGTGCTCGAACCTGAGGATACAACCGCTCTTATGAAAAGCATTACTCCTGACAAAAATCAGCAGGAATTCCAGGAAGTGGGAAGTACTGACTTTGGTTTCGCCTTCGGAGACCAGGCACGTTTCAGAACAGCCGTTTTCCGTCAGAAAAGCAATGTCTCTATGGTTTTACGTTTAATCCCTTCGGAACTGATGAGTTTGGAAAAAATCGGTTTGCCGAAGATTTGCTCCGCTCTTTGCCGCCGGCCGAGAGGATTGTTCCTTGTAACAGGCCCGACAGGCAGCGGAAAAACCACTACTCTTGCAAGTATGATTAACTACATCAACGAAACTCTCGACCGTCACATCATTACCGTCGAGCATCCTATCGAATATTACCATCAGCACAAAAAATCAATTATTAACCAGCGCGAAGTCGGCGTTGATGTCCCTTCTTTTGCTGAATCGCTCAGAAGAGCTTTAAGACAGGACCCCGATGTTATTCTCGTCGGCGAATTGCGAGACCTTGAAACAATGGAAAACGCGATTAGTGCCGCAGAAACCGGACACCTTGTGTTCAGTACAGTCCACACAACCGGATGTCAGGGTACTATTAACCGTATTATCAACGTTTTCCCGGTTGACCAGCAGGAACAAATCAGAGTTCAGCTCAGCACGAACCTTATCGCGGTTTTAAGTCAGGCATTATGTCCGCTCAAAGCCGGCAAAGGCCGAGTCGCAGCTTATGAGTTCATGGTTGTTACTCCCGCTATTTCAAACCTTATTCGTGAAAACAAGACTTACAGAATCGAATCAAGTATTCAGACCGGAAAAGGTTTGGGTATGCAGCTTCTCGATGACCATCTCTGGGAGCTTTATGATGCCGACAAAATAAGTCTCGAAGAGATGATAGAAAAAGCCAGACAGCCAAGTATGCTGCTTGAAAAAGCTGAAAAGAAAATGGGCGGAAGAAATGCCGAGTTTATGAAAGAGCTGGAAAATATTGGGCCGATTATTGGCGCAAAAGAGTAAACTTAGGCAAATGTCAAGTCGGGGTTGGTAAAAAACGGATAATTTTCCTCATTTTACTTTCTCGTTATTAAAAGTATTTATTTGAACGATAGTTATGGTGTAGGTATTCCCAGCAGATTACCTATTTTAACGACTTTTACGATTAGCATATACGACAATAATGGAGTTTATCATAATTATAATTACTATAAACCATTTGTCGTGTACATAATTTTCTTGTTATCATAAACTTATGATTGTATATTGTAAATTGTAAGGAACGAACGTTTTTATAAAACGGAGGTCTGAAAATGGCCAAAGACATTCCAATCGAGCAGTTGCGGGGCAGATCGTTAGGACGAATCCTTGTTAAAATGGGTATCTTAACGAGGGACAAAGTCCATCAATGCCTCACCGTCCAAAAGAAAAAGGGCGGCGGCGTTCTTCTCGGACAAGTGATGCTTGAGCTGGCAATGATTGACCAAAAGCAGCTTAATAAAGCGCTCGCGGCTCAAAGAGGAATGGATTTCGCCGAACTGGGCGGGTTGGAAATTGACAAAGCCGTTATCGAACAAATCCCTGCTCAAATGGCCAACGCATATCGTGTCATTCCCCTTGAATACAGCAAAACCGACAACCAGATGATTGTCGCTATAGACAGTCCTGATAATTTCAAAGCCACAGATGATTTAAGCACCCTTATGGGTTACAAGGTAAGAGCCAAAGTCGCTTCCCCGGCCGACCTTGATGAAATGCTTAAAAAATACTACTCCAAGGAAGACGAGAGCATTAATGACCTCATCGGCCAGCTCGAAGGTGACGATTTCCTCGGTGAGTTTGCCGGCAGAGACCATAGTATCGACCTTGACGAGCTGAAAGAGCTTGCCGAATCGAACCCGGTCAAAAAACTGCTGAATCTCGTACTTCTTCAGGCAATAAAAGACAAAGCATCAGACATCCACTTCGAACCTTTTGAAGATGAATATAAAATGAGGTATCGAATCGACGGCGTGCTTTATGAAATGATACCGCCGCCGAAACACATCGCCGTAGCCATCAGTTCCAGAATTAAGGTTATGGCAAACCTCGATATAGCTGAAAGAAGACTGCCGCAGGACGGAAGAATACCGCTGACAGTCCAGGGCCATCAGGTCGACCTTCGTGTCGCTATTTTGCCGACGATGTTCGGCGAAAGCGTCGTGCTTCGTGTTCTCGACAGATCCCAGCTCGATTTGAAACTCGAGAACCTCGGTATGACGTCGGTTGATATGAGCACGATTCGTCAACTGGTCGAAAAACCCAATGGCATTTTGATTGTAACAGGCCCGACAGGCAGCGGCAAAACAACAACTCTTTATTCGGCGCTCAAGGAACTCAACACAATCGACAGCAAATTGATTACCACCGAAGACCCCGTTGAATACGACATCGACGGAATTATTCAGGTACAGATGAAACCTGACATCGGTCTTACATTCGCAAGCTGTCTGCGTTCTATTTTGCGTCAGGACCCCGATGTGATAATGGTCGGTGAAATTCGTGACCTTGAAACTGCGCAAATCGCGTCGCAGGCTTCGCTGACAGGCCACCTTGTATTTACAACCCTTCACACCAACGACGCTCCAAGTGCAATCGCAAGACTTCTCGACCTTGGCCTTGAGCCGTTTTTGATTACCGCTACTCTCGAAGGCATCATCGCGCAAAGACTCGTCAGGAAAATCTGCGCAAATTGCAAAGAAGCCTACGAACCCACCGAAGAGCAGCTTCTCGAACTTGATTTGAGACCCGATATGGTGCAGGGCAAAAAGTTTTATTACGGCCGGGGCTGCGACCAGTGCAACAACACCGGCTACAGAGGCCGAATGGGCATTTATGAAATAATGGTCTTTGACGATGAAATGCGCGAGCTTGTGATGAATCATGCCTCGACAAACGTTCTGCGAAACGCCGCGAAAAAAGTCGGTATGATTACGCTTCGCGAAAAAGGACTTAAAGCCATTTTCGATGGCATTACAACAATAGAAGAAGTCGTAAAAGAAACAGTAATGGAAGAACAGTAACGAGTAAAATTTAAAATTGAAGATTGAAGATTTTTGCGTCAATCGGCTGCGGTAACGCCGCTCGTATCGGTTACGTTAAACGTGAGACGATAAACGAAACGAGCTTCACACCGCAAAACGAAAGACGAAGGTTTGAATGGTGATTTATGCCGGTATTTCAATATGAAGCTTTGGATTCCAATGGAGCGGAAGTAAAAGGCCAGATTGAGGCGCTTAGCGGCGATGAGGCGCTCAGCAAGATTCGCAATATGGGCTATTTCCCCACAAAGCCTCCCAAGGTAAAGGGCGGAGTGCGGGAAAAATTAGCCGCCGCTGCAAAACCAAAATCCCGAAGAGGCTCTGGCGGCAAAGTTAAAGTAAAAGTGCTTACCCAATTCGCTCGCCAGCTTTCGACTTTGCAGGATGCCGGTTTGCCGATTTTGCGTTCGCTCAGAATTTTGGAAGAACAGCAAAAGGCAGGTACTTTCAGACGCGTTATCGGTTATGTCGCAGATGACATCGAAAGCGGTTCCACTTTGTCAGAGGCACTTGGCAAATTTCCAAAGGCTTTCAACAGGCTCTTTGTGAACATGGTGGCCGCAGGCGAAGTCGGCGGTGTGCTCGATGTCATTCTCGCAAGGCTTGCCGACTTCATGGAAAAAGCGCAAAAGCTCAAAGCAAAAATCAAAGGCGCGATGGTTTACCCCGTCGTCGTTTTGACTGCCGCATTCGGTATCGTTATGGGTTTGATGATTGGCGTTATTCCGAAATTCAGTACCGTGCTGAAGGATATGACCGGCGGCGAACTCCCCGGCCTTACCACTGCTATCATCAAATTCAGTAACTGGCTTGCGTTCGGCTTCGGCTGGGCAGTTATGCTCGCAGTGCCGTTTGTAATTATGTTTACTTTGAGGATTATCAGAAAATTCGGACTCGGCAGATACATCCTCGATACCATTAACCTCAAGCTGCCCGTTGTCGGCCAGATTGTTTACAAAACAACCGTCGCCAGATGGACAAGAACTCTCGGTACTCTTATCAGCGCCGGTGTTCCGATTCTCGAAGCGATAAATATTACCGCCGATACTTCCGGCAACGAAGTTTATTCGACTATGCTTCGCAAAGTCCACAACGGCATTCGGCAGGGCGATACCTTCGCAAACCCGCTCCGCCAGTCGAAAACCGTTGACGGTCTTGTCGTCAATATGATTGACGTCGGCGAGGAAACGGGCGATATGGATAAAATGCTTTTGAAAATCGCAAACAACTTCGACGAAGAAGTGGACGTGCTCGTCGGTTCTCTTATGAGTTTGCTTGAGCCGATGATGATTATCGTCCTCGGTGGCGTCGTCGGCACTATCGTGCTCGCGATTTTCCTCCCGATGGTAAAGATTATTACATCGCTGATGTAATCGTTCCGAGATGGGTATCCGAGCCCTGACCGTAAGGGATGGGTAATAGTAATCGCTGGATGAATCCAGTGTTTGAAAAAGTAAATATCTGCGGAAATCCGCGTAATCCGTGGTTAAAAATAGAAATAATAATTACTTATAGGAAAGGCAGCTAAAATGAAAAAGAAAAGAAACAAACTGGGTTTTACAATCGTTGAGCTTCTCACGGTTATGGCAATCATTGCCATCCTTATGGGTCTGCTCGTACCCGCGTTGAATCAGGTAAGAAAACTTGCAAAGGATACCAGCCAGCGTGCTCAATTCCACAGTATCGATGTCGCTCTCGAAGCTTTCCAGAGCGAATACGGCATGTATCCGGAATCGTCAGTTTCTCCGACAACTTTTACAGCAGCTTCGGTAGGCGCTCACAAACTTGCAGAAGCTTTGGTTGGTAGAGATTTGCTCGGCTTTGATCCCAAGACAACATGGGATGCAGATAATGATGATGACAGTGGAAATCCGGATTATAAGGACATTTATGCAAATCAAAATGCTCCGCAGAGTTCACCGCCAGAAAAAGTTGAAGCTTCTTTAAAAAGAAGAATGGGACCTTATATCAACACCGATGAAGTCGAGTCTTTCCAGGTTGGACAGTTATTTGCAGCTCGAGGAGGAGTGTATCCAGGCAATCTTGATAGTACTGGTACACCTGATACTGCTTATGTTGCAGCCCCGGTTCTCACAGACGTTTATCACGCCAAGAGAGTTACTCTCGCTAACGGTTCAACATTAATGGCCGGCACGCCGATTCTCTACTACAAAGCAAATACTAAAGTAGTTACAAAATCCTTCTGTTTCCCGGATACTATGAATGTTACCCCTTCCGATAGTTCTGACGACTATACCGGAAGTGAGACAGTTGCCGATGCTAATGATGATGGCTTTATTTATAACATTATGGATAATGATGAACTTGTCAATTTATTCCAAATGATGAAACCTACCAGTTTAAACCGTCATAAATTTGATGTAGGTCAATCAGAAGATTTTGATGCCGATGGCACAAATGAAAATGGTGTTTGGAATTTTTACAATGTTATCACCAATCCGAAGATGACCAGCCATCCTCGTCCATATAATATGGATAGTTATATCCTGATTTCAGCCGGTGCCGATGGCATTTACGGTACAAGAGACGATATTTTCAACTTCAAACAATAAAGAAATTACGTCAGCGGTTATGGTTGCAGTTCGCCGTTATACGTAATACGTAAGACGAAACGAGCCTCGCAACCGTAACTGTTCGACGATGTCCAAAGGGTGCAAAATGAAGACCGAAAAACATAACAACGCCAAAATTGTCATCCCATTGGGATCTCAATCTTTCGGAAACCCAGATCGGTTTGCTGTGTCGAATCGCAGTCGTAAAGCATTCACATTAATAGAAGTCTTAACCGCCGTTGTGATTATTGCCATTCTCGTCGGCATTCTCATACCCGCGCTGAATATGGTTAGAAAGATTGCCAAAGATACTCAGCAGAAAGCGCAGATTGCAAGCATCGAAATCGGCTTAAGCATGTACAAAAACGAAGACACTTTCGGCGATTACCCGCCTTCCGTCGGTTCAACTGGAAATACATATTGCGGCGCACAAACTTTGACCGAAGCAATGCTCGGCCAGGATCTCCTCGGTGTTGACCCGAACACTGAATACAAACCGAATGAACTTGGCGGTTTATACGCCGACGCCAACGACAGAAAAGGCCCATATCTCGACAGAACGCATATCAGCGTTTTAACTCCGGATCATATTTTTAATTCTGTTACTACTTCACTTGAAAAGGACATGTATGTAATTTGTGATGTTTATTCTGCTGTCAAAAAAAGCGTAACTTTTTCAAGTGGTTCTGTGAAAAAAGTAAATATCAGTACGCCGATTCTATATTACAGAGCAGATACTTCAAAAACAACAACTAATGATGTTTATGATTTTGCTGATAACAAAGAACTTACCGACCTCGGTGCAGTATCAGATGGCAGATCGCACGAAATAGAAGCCATCTTTTATAACAATATGATCGAAGACCCGATGTTAACAAACCGTCCCCTAAGACCGGACAGCTTTCTTTTGATATCCGCCGGTAATGATGGCCTCTACGGCACTTCCGACGATATCTGTAATTTCGAACCTAATATTGAGTGATGTGATTAACGCTTTCGTTAATCGGGCAATGGCGGCGATGCTCGTTACGTTTAACGTCTGACGATGTCCGAAACGAGCTTCGCAGCCGCTAACCAAGGACGCATAATCATACGGGCGGGGTGGATTGAGAATTAGAAAAATGAAGATAAAATTGAAACATTCCGGTTTGACGCTTATCGAAGTTCTCGTTTCTGTTACGATTATTGCGATTCTTGCCGCCGGCCTCTTCGCTGTTGGAAATTATATCGACACTCAGATGAAAATTGAGCGTACAAAATCGACGATTAATCTTCTCGTTGCCGCTCTCGACCAGTATTTCGATTTTTATCATAAATTTCCTGACCCCAATGGTGCATTAGAAGAATATAGAACCGGATGTGCTAATGATGACAACGATATCGAAAGATTATATTATAAATTAACTCTTGCTCCTGATGCCAAAAAGATTCTTGATCAGGTAAACCGCAAATTTTTAAAGGATTCAGATGATGATGAGAATCCTGAAATAGTTGACGCATGGAATGAAAATTTAAGATTTAGATATATAGATGGCTGGAATTTCCCTGTAATTATTTCCGCCGGTCCGGACAAGGACTTTGGCGACCATAATCCCAAAAAAACCGAAGACAATATCAGCAGTAAAGGACTTTAAATAGTGAAGCGTATTTCGCTTCGTAATAGTTTGTGTTAATTCGTGTGAATTCGTGGTTAAAAAATGGCGACATAATGCATTCTCTTTGATTGAGCTTCTCGTGGCTCTCGGCATAATTGCTGCGCTTGCCGCAATAGCTATCCCATCGATTAAGGCGATGCAGAAATCTTTCGATTCCACCGGCGCCGAGAGTATGATTAGCGCTGCGTTGTCTACCGCAAGAACAATCGCAATCAGCGAGCAAAGATACGCCGGCGTCCGCTTCCAGAAAGCTTATACTCCTGACAATAGCAGTATTCCCGATATGCCCCAGTACATGATTTTCATAGTCAAAGATTACGATACAAAGCATAATATGGAAAATCTGTTCCGCGTTGTTCCCGGTTACAAGCCCATAAAACTCCCGGCAAACACCAACATTACAGATATGTATGTTGACGATGTTAATATTGCCGGAGATGATAAAATCAATGACCCCTGTGAATTGACCGATGCAACTGCTTTTTCTATTCTCTTTTCACCGGTCGGAAAACTTGTTAATCATGAAATTCGGGTCAGGAATAAAGCAGGCGAAGCTAATCCTACAACATCTACAGCTTCAGGCCATGACGATGTTTTTAATTCGATTGATAATATAATAAAAAACAATTTAGGATTATTCGTTCAGGATGATAACCCCGATTTGGGTTTGTACAAAGAGCAAAGCCGCAAAAAATTCAAAATCTACGATTCTGATAAATTTAAAAAGATGGATAAAGACGAACGATATACTAATTATTTGAAGGAATTAAAATTTATTTGTCTTAACCCTTATACCGGCGAAATAATTAAAAAATAAAAATAATTTGTGTCTTGGTGCCTTAGTGGCTAAAAAAATGAAAATTAATATCTCTGTGTTCTCTGCTGAAGCGCAGCGAAAGTCCCCGATTCTTCAGGATTTTGTTCCCTTGAAAACAAAATCAAAGGGGATGAAATCAGTGATAAAAAATAGTGGGTTCTCATTAACCGAAGTCCTCATGGCTGTCGGAGTGCTCAGTATCGGCATAATGCTTGTCGCCACGATGTTTCCCGCTGCGCTTTATCTTACCACTGTCGCTTCCGAAAGAACAATGGCCGCACTCGTTGCCGACCAGGCCTTCGCAAAAATGCAGCTTTACGGTTTTATTCATCAGGATAAGGATGAAGATCGATATACCCGCTACAAATTCCGTATGGTTGACCAGGAAAACAAAATAGACCCTAACGAATTTATCTATCATATTGATGGTTCCGGCCAGCCCCAGTATTCCTGGGAGGCTCTCTGCCGCAAATTAAATGACGATGCTAATGATATGCGTTACAGCGTCAAACTTTACATCTCAAGAAAAACCTCACCCAATCTTAAATATACTGTAGCATTAGGAATGGCCGGAGATGTTAATTCTGTTACTTGGCCTATGCCCGTTCCGATCAATGTTCAATATACTTCGCCCGACAAGCTGACGATGGAGTATGAAGCAGAAAAGTTTATTAATCCGCCTCCTGCGACGATAGTTATGGATTATAATTCAGGCCGATTGTTCCGCATTATCAACAGAGAAGATAATGAGGTTACTCTCGACCGTTCCTGGGACAAAGATATATCTAATCAGAATATTAAGATCTGGCTTTTGCCTTCACCCGTTGATAGTACCGGTAAACCGACCGGCAAAAATCCGGATATAGAAGTCTTTCAAAGAATTATTGATTTCAGATAAAATTAAAAATAAATGAAAAATAATATTCGTGATAATTCGTGTTCATTCGTGGTTAAAACAGCCTCTTTAGCCAATAAAAAATCGGTGCGGGGATTTACTTTAACCGAGCTTCTCGTCGCGATTGGCTTGCTCGCCGCCGTTATGGCATCTTCAACGATGATTTTCCATTATTCTATCGAAGCCCACAGAACCGCCATGGCAACCGCCCAGGTTATGCACTCCCTGCGTGCCGTTACAGACCAGCTAAACATCCAGCTCGCTGGCCTCCGAAAAGACGGCTGGCTCTCTGTCGGTTCCGGAGATTTGTCTTTCTTCACCGTAGGCGATTTCCAGTCGAATTTCAGAGATGATATTCGTTCCAATATTGCATGGATTTATTTTGGCCCCGCTAACGATGCGAATGACCCTAACAATTTATTGCTCGATATCAAACTTGTAACGCCCAATCACAACTCCACCGATTGCCTTATGAAGAGTTTCGCCGACTATCAGGCAAATGCAGACGATTTGCTCGCTTCCGGCAGACCCCATTATAATCCCGACGATCCCTATAATCTCCTCGCCCAGCGCGTTACAGACCTGGAAATTTACTGGACTGACGGCAGCATAGTTAGTAACAAAATTCAATGGGAGAAGACCATTAAACATTGGAAACCGTCCGACACCGATTGGCCCAAAGCCCTGAAATTCACTTTTACCATCCACGACTCTAAAGGCATTTTCAAGGAAGGCAAAACTTTCGAACATATTGTTTATATTGGAAACTAAAGACACAAAGGCGTTAAGAAAAATATTTACAATTAAAATTCTTCGTGCCTTAGTGCCTTCGTGGCTCAAAGGATTTAGAGATATGAAAAAGACAAAACAATTTGTTTTCAACAAAAACGGCTCAGCCCTCATCATGACCATCGTTCTTACCGTCATGCTCGCCGCCGTTGCCGTTATGTTCCTCGCGATGGCCAGGATGGACAAAGCCTCAACAAGCAATATCGCCGACAACAAAATGCTCGATCTGACCGCAATGTCAATCATCGAAATCATAAATAAAGAACTCGTGTACGACACTCCCGGCGTCGCAATAAAAGCCGATGTTAATGAATTGGAGCGCCCGCAATATTTCGAATACAAAGATTATCCCGACTCAAACGACCCATGGCTGGCAAGCATCGAACCGTATCTTTTTGATAAAAAAGATACCGTCAAAGCGAGCACATATAAATGGCACCAAATCAGCGATATCACTGGTTATTTGGCAGCTCATGATTTCGAAGTTCAGGATGTTAACGTAAAACCCGTCGGCTTAAGCTCCCTTTACGACGTTCAGGATTATCCGATTTTCGATATGAACGAAGGCGGAGTATTTTATAAAATCAGCGGTACTACAAAAACAATAGCACACAATGGCATTTCCGCAGATGCTGATGGCGACGGTATCGCCGATTCAAAATGGTTCGAGCTTTCAGATATGCGAACCACCAACGGCAGAGTCTTCGCCGCAGTAAGAATCATCGACAACGGCGCAATGGCAAATGTCAACACCGCTTATCAATTCAATCCCGACGATAATGATGGTAATAATATTAATGGCGTTTCACAGACCCGCATCGACCTCGAAAACCTTTTGAAATCCGGCGATACAATCACTGCTTTGCACAATGCACGCACTGATAACCAGGCCGACTGGCCAGGCTTCTTGCAAAATATCGTCTGGGACTTCAACAATTTTCCTGAAAATGGTTACCGTCCTTTCGATATGACCGATGAACTTGAACTCCGTTACCGCTTCTGCATCAGCGGCCAAAATGAAAGCCGCTTCGAAACCGCTGTACCGAATACTTCCAAAATAACCGACAAAACCTACAAAGCAGAATATATTTATGATAGCAGTACGGATTGCAGCCTTGATGATTGGGAGAACCGCCTTTCAGAACCAAATTATATTTTGCGCAGACACCTACTCACAACATACAACTGCGACCGAATCATCGACCCCAACGGCAATAAAATGCTAAACATCAACGATGCCAATACAACATCCCTTTATAATTTATTCAGCAAAGTTTACGATTCCAACACCGCCGCACAAATCGCCGTCAATATCTCCGATTACCGCGACGCCGACTCCGATGTAAATGTTTTCACTGCGCCTAATACCGGAAAAAAATTCTACGGCTTCGAAGCCCCATGCGTCTACATCTCCGAAATCGCTTATAAACATTGGCAAACAGGAGTTGTACCCCCAGGCGAAGAATATAAATCCTACGCTATCGAACTTTATAAACCTTATACACAGGACGACTCTGCCGATCTTTCCGATTGGAGTTTGTATGTGGGGGCAACAGAAGTTAAGATTAAAAATTGGTCAAGTGGTAAATACCACGTAATAAGATGGAAAAGCGCCTCCGATTCCGCACCTTTACAGGCAGACAGTTCCGTACAAGTACAGGATGAGGACCTTGATGTAGATAATCCTCCTTTTATACTCCCAGCCACTCTAATCCGATTAGAACGAAAAGCGCAGAATGGTGATAAGATTATTGTTGATATGGAAGCTGTCCCTTCCAATATGATTCAACTTGAAACTCATTATAAGCAAAGGGATAACAGAAAGCACCAGTGCATAAGGCGTATATGGAGCGCTGTTATTAACAATGACAATACAACTCTGGGCAGCGACAACACCTTTGCTCCTGACGATGCTAATATTATTCCTACCTATCCGGCTAATTCTCCTTTGACAAATATTGGAGAAATAGGAAGCATCTTCCGGAAAAGTGCTTACATCTATAGAGATGCAAATGGCTTTCACAGTATAGAAAATTTTATTGGCTCAGTTGCCTCGCTCAAACTCGAAGAAAATGTCCGCATCAATCTTACCGATGAGACTTTATATCCTGTTTTCAATTTTGTAACGGCGTTAAAAACTCCCTACGCAAACGATTCCAATGAAACACGGGTAAAAGGCCGCATTAATATCAATACCGCTCCCGCGCGTGTTATCGCTCAGCTTCCATGGGTTTCGCAGCGAATCGGCGGCTACGATGACCTCGCCCTCGCAAAAGCAATCGTCGCCTACAGGGACAAATTGAAAGAAGAAGGAACATCCGAACCGAATTATAATTACGAAGGCCGCCCCGATGCCAACGGCTTCGAAAGCACTGCGCGCCTTATGAAAGTCCGCAATCTCAGTCCGACCTATAAAAATTACAGCATCGATTGTTATGCCAGAGATGGCAACGATTTGGCAGGTTTCCCCGACCTTAGTCCTGGCACAACCGGCGATGAAGCGAAAGACGATATGGAGGAGCGCGATGTAATTTTCGCTCGAATCAGCGACCTCGTTACAGTCCGCAGCGATGTCTTTACGGCGTATATTCTGGTTCGCATAGGAACCAATGGCCCGCAGAAAAGATACATTGCGATTCTCGACCGCAGCGAAGTTAAAACTCCATCCGACAAAGTAAAAATCCGCGCATTCCAATATGTCCCCGATGCACGATGATATTTCACGTTCAGAGCCATGAGCGTAAGCGATTGGTATTTGCATCTTAGTTCAGGCGGATCAGTACGTCCCCGACAACCGTTAATTAATTTTAGCCCCCGGACCCGTGCCGGGGGGAGTTAAAAGTTTCCTTCCTTAACCCCGGACCCGTGCCGGGGGTAATAAAAAATTTAAATTCCAACTTCCCCTGTAATGCGGGTTCTGGACATTGTCAGACCGCCTCCGCCTGTCATTGCGAGGCCGCAGCTGAAGCAATCTCAAATCCTTTGCCGCTCCTTGCATCTCGACTGGCATCAATTTCGATCTCAGTCCATTGCAATATTATATAGATCTTTCCATTCAGGATTTTTGCTTTTTATTAGTTGGATTTTTTTAGCTCTTGAGCCCGCTTTAATTTGTTTCTCTGCTGCTATAGCATCCATGATTTTGTTAAATGTTTCAAAATAGACCAATTTGTTTATATTATATTTTTTCGTAAAGGCTGACCCTTTTTTATTTTTATGTTGAAATACTCGTCTAATTAAATCATTTGTCACGCCGGTATAAATTACTGTATTGTTCATATTAGTCATTATGTAAACCCAATAATTTCTCATAAGACCATACCTCTGTCATTGCCAGACCGCCGCCGCCTGTCATTGCGAGGCCGCAGCCGAAGCAATCTCAACCTTTTGCCATTTTTCTGCTTTTATATCTTTGATTTAAAATAGAAACATTAATGGCTCTAATTTCCCTTACGTCCTAAACATCCCCATTATAATCCTTCCTATAATTACATTGATTGCCGCAAACACCGGCAGCAGCAATACTCCCAAATACATCAGCAAAGAAATAACAGTTGTGCCCGTGGTAGGAAGTTCCGTGGTTGAATTTTTCAGCAAATATTTGACCGTTTCAATTTTCTTTCTGAAAGGCTGTCTGTCGAAGGGCTTTACTTTTAACATATTGAAAATCGATGGTACAAGAATTTCATCTTTAAGCTCGATATTCTCATCCCTGATTTTGCGTTTAAGCTCAGCCATTAGGCGATTTTGTTGAATTCCCGAAAACACACCTGCGCATAATGAAACCGAAATTATGAACAATATCGGATCCGCAAAATGTATCCCTGCAAGCACAAGAACGATAATCGACAAAACTGAAAACGCGTTTTTCAAAAATGGAACTTTTGAAAACAGCGCCAGCTCAAAAACTCTTCCTCCGTCAAGAGGCATAATCGGAATTAAATTAATATAATTTAAAATAAGCATGAATATGCCGAATTGCATTAAAATATCGCCTCTGTTCCTGGATAACATTACCAGGCATGCCCCGATGATAATTCCCGGCGCAGGCCCCATAAGATAAACGGTAATTTTTTGAAGAACGGTTGCTTTTGATTCAGAACCGAAAGTTGCCGCCCCAAACGGCATAAACAAAATATGAACATCCTTATATTTAAACAGCCGCATCATAATATAATGTCCAAGTTCATGAATCAGCAGAACGCCGATCATTATGAAAATTACTTCGAATGAAAACTTTATTTTGAATGCAAAGATAAAAACCAGCAAGCTTATCAAAAACACTGCTATACTGCCTATAAACCCTGTTTTGCCGCTTTTCAATATGTCCTGCATTTTGAAAAAAGCTTCACTTTCCGCTTCGACAGGTACATTCACCGGCTTTGAAAGCTTATTGATTCCGGATTTTTTAACCTTGTTTGCGCCCTTGATATATTGCAAAATACATTTTATCGCAGGTATAAAACGCATTTGAAAATACTGTTCATCCGCAGGTTTTATAAAGCCCTGAATCTTCAGACTTTCAAAATATTCGTTCATTAAAGTTTTCTCGGCAGCTGCAAACTTTTCTGCACTCGGAGTAATCAATTGTTTTTGCCGTTTTAATTTATTATGTTCTTCAAGATGTGCCTGGAACTGTCCTTCAATGGTTGGCGAATAAGGATCGATTAATGTTGTATTTGGAATTTCACCGAATAAATCGTGCGCAGAACAATTTAAGGTATACAAACTGTAACCGTCTGAAAAAAGCGAAACAAATGCGAATTTAACTGGAGCGTTCTGATTTATCAGCATAGAGGACTGCATTTCTGCATAGCACATTATTGAAGGATTGAAATACACCGCTATTATTCTTTTGGAATATTCGCTGATTACGAATTCCTCTGCGATTTGATAATGCGAAAATTCGAATCCCAATTCGTTGAGTTTCGCCGCGTATTCGTCGAAGAGGTTTTTCAAATAGTCCGGAACATCCGCAGCCTCGCACAAGGTGCAGTTTCCTTTTTTGAACCGCAATTTGAGCATCATCCTCAAAGCGCCGATGAGCGAAATGATCTTTATAAGAACGAAAAAACCAATGAGATAGATGATAAAAAATTTCATTGAGACTCCTTACAAAATCTCCCCAAATTATATCAATCTTAAAATGTCTGAATAGCAAATTCCGCGCAATCTGCCTCATCTTGCAATTTGTGATTAAATGTCCAATTTGCGTCAAAACTATCCTATTCTGTACCCCTAATATATATAAATAATGCTTCATTTTGCTATGCTTTTCCCACCATTTTTTATTAAATTCCGCGAAAATCCGCGAAATCCGTGGTTAATTTTTCGATTTTAGCAAATTCGTTGTAAATACCAGTAATTCAAGGACTTAATGTTCAAAAAACTGCCATAAGTCTTTATTTTACGTTAAAAATGGTGCTTGCAAAAGTGATGCGTTTTTTGCAAAAAATACCCGTTTTCAGCTTAAAAACGAAGCTGAAAACTTGCGCGTTCTTCGCAAATCGTAACGGTAATTTCCTGATAAGAAAAATCGTTTTATCCCCGATTTTTTTAGTGAAATTTAACGTTAGAATCCCTCAAACTGAATTTAACAACATTAATGGAAAGGGCATAAAATGTGTGCTGATAGTGCTTTATGTGATTGTGGCAGGGAACTGGAACAGGGTCTTTGCAGCGGCTGTAAAAAACCGGTTGACACGTGTGTATGTGAAGAGGTATGTCCCGGTTGCGGCCAGCCCGTTGACGAATGCACCTGTTGAGTGCTTTCTATACTTTTTGTAAGTGTTGATGCTATAAGAACTTATTCAGCTTCTTTTTCGCTGATTAATTTATAAAGTTCTTCAGAAGTTTGCGAATTTTGAAGTTTATTTTTAAATTCTTCATCCAGCATAAGTCTGCTGATTCTTGCAAGTGCCTGAATATGCGGACCGGTTCTATCGATTGGCGATGCTATTAAAACAACGATATGGACTGGTTTTCCATCGATACTTTGAAAATCTATACCCTTATGTGATATGCCGATTGCCATCACTAAGTCTTTTACCCCAGAGCATTTACCGTGCGGTATAGCTATGCCGAAACCTATTCCTGTGCTTTTCGTGCTCTCTCTTGTCAGTACCGCCTGATAGACTTGGTCACGATTAAGGAGCAATCCTTCTGCATCAAGTAGATCAACCAGTTCTTCAATAGCTGTTTCTTTGTCTGTGCCTTTAAGCGGAACCTTAACACATGTCGGCTCAAGAATTTGTGTCAAAACCATTTTTACTAAGACCTTTAAAAATAAGAATTTAAAATTAATGCAAACTAACAATTATATCATTCTGCTTTGTCAGTGGCAATATATTTTAATGAATTAGCATACAGTCGCCATAGGAATAAAATCGGTATTTTTGTTCCACCGCGTGATTGTATGCATTTAAAACGTTCTCAAGTCCTGCAAAGGCCGCTATTAACGCCAATAAAGTCGATTTCGGCAAATGAAAATTCGTTATCATCGCATCGGTAATTTTAAATTCAAAACCCGGTGTTATAAAAAGTTTAGTATAACCCTTTGATGGCACAATACTTCTGGCATTTGTTTCAAGAGCGGCGGTTTCAAGCGTTCTTACCGCAGTAGTGCCGACTGCAATTATACGCCCGCCTGATTGAATGGTTTTGTTGATCATTCCTGCGTTTTCCTCATTTATTTCATATTCTTCGCTATGAATTTCATGTTCTTCAAGCGTTTTAGTCTTTACCGGCAAAAACGTTCCCGCCCCAACGTGCAAAGTGATTTGCGCAATGGAAATACCCATTTTTTTGATTTTTTCAAGGATTTCAGCAGTAAAATGCAGCCCCGCTGTAGGTGCGGCAATTGCGCCTTTGTGCCTGGCGAAAACCGTCTGATAACGATTTGAATCAAGTGAATGCTTATCAAGCGGCTGGGGTCTTTTTATATATGGCGGCAGGGGAGAAAAACCAATTTTTTCAAGGATTTCATGAGTATCCAACTCTGACTCAGGTCTTATAATCCATTGGCCGGCTTCGAGTTTCGTTTCGATATGAGCAGGGCAAAATTGGTTTTTATTTCGATCGAGCAGAAATATTGTTTGTTTTTCTTTTATTTTCGACGAATTTTTCAGCATTACGCTCCATTTTCCATCCTGTATTGAAAGGAAAAGACCTTCAATTTTGGCACCTGTATTTTTTTGCGCGAAAAATCTTGCCGGTATTACTTTGGTATTATTAATCACAAGGCAATCATCTTTTCGGAGGTATTGACAAATGTCCGTAAAATTGGAATCGATAATAGAACCGTTGAAACGGTTCAAAACGAGCATTCTGCTGCCGCTGCGGTCATCGGCTGGTTTTTGGGCGATAAGCTCCGGCGGTAAATAATAATCTAATTTTAACATTTCCATAATAATAAATTATCAGAAACAGCTGAAAATAACACAAAAAAGGAGTAGTTTCTTATGATGTTAATTAAGATAAGCGAGAACTATACCGATGATATTTACATCAGACAAAATTGACGCTGGAACAGGAAAAATGGATACCGAAAGAGTTTTTGAAAAGCTGGCTATATCAATCGCAACCCTCGGCAGACCCGAAGTCGAACAAAGAATCAAAAACTTCAAAGGAAGTTTCAAATTCGATTTTACCGATGAATATCTTGCCAGTCTTACAATCGACCGATTAAGACACATCCTTTTCGCCGCAATATCCACAAAATTAAGAAAAAAGACGGTTAATTAGAGCATTTCAGGCAAATCTCACGAATCTCAAATCAGTTTATCGTAAAAAACTTAGAGTTATTCCGTAAATTTTTTATTGACATCTTCTACATCTGTAGTAGAATGCTGCTAACTTTGTAGTAAGGAGAAATGGTTATGAAATTAACTGATGCCGAATGGCAGATTATGAATTGTCTTTGGGCCAGGTATCCGGCAACAGCTCGAGGAATCGCTGAACGTCTTCCCAAAGAGGTCGAATGGGCGTACACAACAATCAAAACACTTCTTGCGCGTCTTGTTGAAAAAGGCGCCGTCAAGGAAAACAAAAAAGGCAACACAAGTCTTTATGAGCCAGTACTTAGCAAGCAAAACGCAAGGCGAAACGCCTTAAAGATGTTAGCTAACCAGGCATTCGATGGTGCGTTCGGCCCTTTGATGCATTTTCTGATTGAAGAT
Source organism: Planctomycetes bacterium GWF2_41_51 (assembly GCA_001825665.1). Classification (GTDB taxonomy): domain Bacteria; phylum Planctomycetota; class Phycisphaerae; order Sedimentisphaerales; family UBA12454; genus UBA12454. The sequence goes on from MHXZ01000053.1 coordinate 64,599, forward strand.
GAAAAGCTGACCGAAAGTCAGAAAAATGATTTACTCAAAGCAATTCAGAAACAAGACAGGAAGGAGAAATCAAAATGATTAATTCAATAAATCAGTTCGCGGAAAATTGGTTTAATTGGCAAATCTCTATGCTTTGGCAGGTTGCAATTTTAATCGCGATAATAGCGGCTGTTGATTTTGTGATTAAAAAGTGGACTTGGCCGCAGGTTCGCTATGCGCTTTGGCTGCTGGTTCTTGTGAAACTCGTTTTGCCGCCGTCACTTACATCACCCGCAAGCTTTACAGCGGAAATCCCAGTTGCAATTGAGTACAAGATTAAAAACTCAGACTTGACGCCGCCGGATACAGAAGTGATTTTTAATCCTGAAATCGAACTGCCGATCAAAACTGAATTACCCAAAATTGAAATTCAAAACACTCCCCAGATTGTCGAACCAGTTTTGGTTAGACAAGTTTCAGTTATCGAAAGAATATCATGGAAAGTTTACATGCTGTGTGTGTGGGCTGTGGGTGCGATTATATTGGCGTTGTGGCTTATGCTGAGATTGCGTGGTTTGCGGAGAGAGCATTTGAAAGGTGATTCCAAAATATCGCACCAATTGCAGGAATTATTACAGTCAACCGCTCAGAAAATGAAGCTCAAAAAAGTGCCGCAGATAATTCTGACAAAAAAGGTCTGCTGTCCCGCGGTATTTGGGATTTTCAAACCTGTGCTGCTTTTACCTGCCAACCAACTTGCGGATATGTCGTTGCAGGATGCCGAACATATTTTTCTGCACGAACTTGCGCATATCAAGCGAGGCGATTTAATAATTCACGCTTTTTATATGATTTTGCAGATCGCGTATTGGTTTAATCCGCTGCTTTGGCTGATAAGAAAGCATCTTCAGAACTTGCGCGAACTTTGCTGCGATGCTACTGTCGCAAGAATCTTGCGCGAAAAAACGGCCGATTACAGGCAGACTCTACTAGAAACCGCCCGAAGACTTGTGGCCGAACCGGTTGATCCGGGACTTGGACTGCTTGGGCTTTTTGAAAATTCAGGCCGGCTGATTGACAGGCTGCGCTGGCTAGAGAAGAAAACATGGAAATATCGTCCGCTGCGAATCGCGACAGTTTTTATTTTGATATGTTTTATGTCTGCATGCGTTTTGCCAATGGCGAAATTCCATCCCGAAGCAGATTTTATTGTCAAAGGTACAGTAACAGATGCGCAAACAGGCAAACCAATCGAAGGCGCAAAAGTCGGCGATGTCAATGAATATGCAGATGGAAAATTTTATGCCATAACAGATGAAAAAGGCAGTTACAGTTATAAAACTTATTACGAAGAGCATAGCATAAAAGCAGCAGCAGACGGATACAAAGAGCAAAGAAAAGGGTTCAATACGAAACTTTTCGGCAAAGAGAAAGAAAAAGTAATTAACTTTGCGATGGATTCAAAAAATCCCAAAGGTGATACTCTCCAAACCGATTTGTTCCCCCTCATTATGGAATCGTATGCGACACAAAAGGTGAAAACATCTTCTGAGCAGCAAAATAATTTTTCAATAAAACTCGCCAATGGCACAACAGTTGAGCTTGTGACGGTTTGTGATTATCCGGAGGATAAACCGCAATGCTGGCGAGCGGATGGTACAGAAGCAGAAGAAAAACTATTTGTAAAACGAGAAATAGATTACGTCGACGGCAAATTCGGTTTCATTATCAAAGTTGATGGGCCAAACGATTTAAGTTTTGCGTGGAATAAGATTGAAGGAAGTAAAGGCTGGTGGGGTTCCTGCACAGTAATTGACAACGAAAATAAGCAGGTAAATGGTTACGAAGCCGCTATGGTTAAACAATATTCAGGCGGAGATGCAACAAATATACGAGTAGGAACCGCGACTGGCTATTGGAAAACGATGGCATCGCATGACGGCAAATCAATGACTACAACCGGCGGCAAAAATATATTGTTTTCACAGGCTTATGAAAGCGATAATTTTGTAGGCATTATAGTTTCAAGTCCATGGGATAGAGACCATGTTGAAAGAATAGTCGCAGTCGATAAAAATGGTCAAACTCATATTAGCAGAAACATCGGTTCTGTTTCATCAGGCGATATATGGCAGATGACCGCAAAATTCTATAATATTAAACTTGCAGATATTGCTGAATTTCAATTTCAAACTCGGCCGTATGAATGGATTGAATTTAAAAATGTTTCTCTAAAGCCGGGAAATAAAACGGATGTTCAAGTCATAGCTGTTGACCAGGAGAGCAATGGAACAGGTGAAAAAGAAAAACTGCAAAATCTTGTTGAAGATTTTTTTAAGCATAATTATCGCGATATTACTGCCAGAAAGACAATTGAATGGGGAGAACCTGTAATTGATGCCAATGGCAATATGTCAATTCATTATAAATACGTCGCTACTATCTGGGGTAAAGATAAAATAATAACAAATCAGTTATTTGTTTTTGATGAAAACGGTAAACTAATTTCTTTTGACAAAATAGAAGCAGATGTAAAACTGTACCCAATCGATTTTGAAATTACAACACCATTTTTAGAAGGAGATTCTATAGAAATAACGGAAATTACCGGCGGTACAGGTAAGTTCGAAGTCGGTCAGACTTATACGATAAAAGGCAAATATAGATTAGCTTCACACAATGAAGCAATGCTTCATGTTTATGCAACTAATGGCGCAATTGAAAGTCAACAGGGACCAGTTGTAAAAAGAGGCAGTGGCGAATTTGCCAGAACCTTTACTTATAAAAAAGAAGGCTCTCTTCATTTGAGTTTTTACCCTGCCAATGGCGGCAGCAGTTTTGGTGGGATCTATTTTGTGGAAAAAGGCACGCAAGAGAAAGTGCCGGATATTTCGACTATTACATCAACTGTAAGAGTCAATTCAAAATCGAACGATAATGATTCAAAAGAAAATTCACAGGAGATTCCGCAGGATGTAAATGAAAACGTCAACAAGATCCTTTCGCTTGCAGGGCAGATTGCAAGCAAGAGCATTCAGTTGCAGCGTCTGAAAGTGCAAAAAGCGCACGCAGATGAAATTGAAAAAACTGAAAAAGAAATCGAATCATTAAAAGAGGAGGTAAGGCAACTCGGCGGCCAACTCGAAGGAAATATGGAACTTGCGAGCAGGCAACTGGCGGAAAGGATTTTGACTAAATTGCAGGAGTTTACTGAAAAATACGGCCTGCCGCTTAGCGAAGAGATTATTGAACAATTTAAAGAAGCTATAGAAACCGCTCTTGAAGCTATCGATGTAAATTCACTGACCGAGGACGCCGAGAATATCGATGTCTATGTCGAAAATTTCGAGATCAAACCCTATCAGGCAGGAGGATTATATACTCTTACTGCGAAAATCGGAAATAAAGGCACTGCGACCGCGCCGGAATTTAGAATGAATTTTTATAGAGGAGACCCGAAAGAAAATTTAAATCTTTTCGGCAAGCCTCAAACCGGCAGCCATGGCGCAGGCCCAATTAAGCCAGGTGAATTCTGGAATGAATCCAGTATGCCGTTTGGGCTTGATGAAGGCAGCAACATATTGTTCGTTGTTCTCGACATAAATAATGAAATTGCTGAAGCAAATGAAAACAATAATCAGGCTATGCTTGGGATCAAAGTGGAGAATGGGAAAATTGCAAAGAAATTTATTAGTCAATCAGCCGCAATCGATCATTTACCGGATAAGACAATTATAAATGCATCAAACGCAAAACAGTATGAACATGATAGCGAAATAAATTTTAAAAAGGTTAAGATTATAGCACACGAACCGAATAATTTTTCAGCAACGTATCCCAATGGTGAAACGCCTTTGCATTTTGGGGTAATGAATAATCATCAGGAAATGGCAGAAATGCTGATTTCCAAAGGCGCGGACGTGAATGCTAAAGATTCTGACGGCAATACGCCATTGCATTTGGCGGCAGCAGGGGGCAATCCTGAAATGTGCAAAATGCTGACAGAAAAAGGCGCACAAATAAACGTAAAAAATCTCAAAGGACGAACGCCCCTTGATTTGGCGGCAGCTAACGGACATAAGCAGACAGCGGAATTTTTGATTTCTAAGTGGGGAAAAATAGTTGAAAGCAGAACAGTAAAAAAAGTTTTTGAAAGTTTCGGCATGTTCGATATTCCTCTTCAAATTGGTGTTACAGGAAGGATGCTTTCGCTTAATGAGAAAGATTTGATAAGGGGGTTGGAATATTTTGCAGAAATTTCAGACGGAAAATATCCAAGCAGCTTGGATCCCAACATTGTGATATTGGAGTTGAAAGATGCCTTTGCCGCCAAAGAAGCAAAAGGCGAAATTGATTATGAACATATGAACAAAGAGGAAAAACAGCAGGCCAGGGACAAGATTCTGGATATTTTTTTTGCATCAGCGTTTTGGATGGGATTAAAAGCCAAAGAGCCATATTATGCGAGCTGTGTTACATCAACGGACAAAAATAAGGTATTGGCCAGTTGGCAGACGAGCAAGGATCAGCGGCGAGTGATTTATGGTAATTTAGGAATCGAAACAATTGAATTGCAAAGCATGCAAAATGACTATAAGAAAGTTGTTTCTAATGGCGGAACAATTGAACTTGTTGGCGTTTGCAACTATCCGAGCAAGGATAAAAAATGGTGGCGGCCGGATGGTAGCCCATTGGGCTATGAGATTGAAACAAATGACAACAGCAAATATAAATCCAAAGACCCTGGTTATGAATTTGTATTTACACCCTTGGCGGGTGGTAGCTATTTCGCAATAGACGAAATAAAGGATTCTGCAATGAGGAGTAGTATTGATGTATTGAAACCGGATGAGTGTATGTTTGGAGTGAGAGCGCATATTAAGACTAATATAAATAAGACAAATATAAAAATCAAATATGTAGTTAATGATAAAGCAGACTGGAAAACAGTTGCCGCACATGATGGTAGAAATGCAACCGTCAAATTTCATAGGGACAAAAAAATTATATTTTCACAGGCCAATGATTCAGCCTCTGATGTTTTAATTACCATTTCGGATGATTTAAATAATGGACAGGCAGATAGACTAATTGCGATAAACAAAAAGGATGAGGAAATACAAGTGAATTTACAGACTTCACTTATGGTAGATGGAATGAGACAGCAGACTTTTATAATCGCAAATAATAAGGCCTCAGAGATAAAGAGTTATAAATTTCAACAGACACCTTATGAGTCGATTACATTCAAAAACATTTCCTTAAGACCCGACATTGCTGCGGCCAGAAAATAAAAAATGTTAAATTACGGAGATATAAAATTCAAATTTCGATTTTGCTTGCATAAAGTTTTCTGGCAGTTAATATTTTGCCATTATGGAAAAAGGAACATTAGCGATTATATTGTTCATAGCGGCGTATGTGCTCTTTGTATTGCTGCCGACAAAGAGGACGATTATTGCGGTTGCGACAAGTTTGCTCGTTATTATTTGTGGGGTAATATCGTTTAAGCAGGCTTTTTCGGCAATCAACTGGAATGTAATGGGGATTTTTGTCGGAACTCTGGCCATCGCTGATGTGTTTATGCAGAGCAGGGTGCCGGCGTGGCTTGCGGAAGTTATCGTCAATAAAGCAAAAAGTACATGTTGGGCGATTTTATTTATATGCGCTTTGACGGGATTCATTTCCGCGTTTGTTGAAAATGTAGCTACTGTTCTTATCGTTGCGCCGATTGCAATGGCACTTGCGAAAAAGCTTCAACTGAATCCTATGAATATGATGATAGGAATTGTCATATCCAGCAATTTGCAGGGTGCGGCGACATTGATCGGAGACCCGCCGAGTATGCTGCTGGGCGGCTACGCAAAAATGACGTTCGGTGATTTTATTTTTTATCATGGCAGGCCGAGCATATTCTTTGCGGTCGAAATCGGGGCATTGGCGTCTTTGGTTGTGCTATATTTCATTTTCAGGCATCTTCGTCAAAAAACTCAAATTGTAGCAGTCGAAAAAGTCAAATCATGGGTTCCGACGATTCTTCTTGTTGTTCTAATTGTAGCTTTGGCTTTATCGAGTTTCTTCGATACCGGATTTTCTTTTTTGGCGGGAATAATCTGCATGATTTTTGGGATTGCCGCCCTGGTGTGGGAGAAGTTCGTAAATAAATCGCCGATAATCAAAGGAATAAGGTCGCTTGACTGGGATACGACTCTATTCCTGATGGGAATTTTTATTCTTGTCGGTTCTGTTACAGCCACTGGTTGGATTGAAAAGATTGCTGGTGGGCTATCGAGTGTAGTTGGGCAAAATATATTCTTTGGTTACACGCTTTTAGTATTCATTTCAGTGTTTGTTTCTGCTTTTGTTGATAACGTTCCGTTTCTGGCGGCGATGCTGCCGGTGGCGATGTCGATGGCGACGAAACTTAATATCAATCCATCGTTGTTCCTTTTTGGTCTGCTGATTGGGGCAAGTCTCGGCGGAAATATTACTCCTATAGGTGCATCGGCAAATATCGTCGGGTGCGGACTGCTCAAAAAAGAAGGTTACAACGTCAGGTTCAGGGATTTTGTAAAGATCGGATTGCCGTTTACACTTGCTGCGGTTGGTGCTGCGTATCTGTTCGTCTGGTTTGTTTGGAAGTCAGCTTAAAGACAGGTTAAATTTGCGCAATAAAAAAGGCTCGATTATTCATCGAGCCTTGCTGAAGCAAAACCCTTAGCAATTTATTATATAGAACTATTGGGTTATAAAAAATACATTTCGCTTCAACGAAACCAAAACCATATATAAAAAAAGAGCATTTAATATATCATTATTATAACAATGCGGCTGTATTAGGCAAGAAGTTTCTCTAATTTTTTTTATATTTTATAATTCCTTTTGTACCCAAGACTTATGTTAAAAATAAAATAGGAAAAAACTGCTTGAATTTGAGCGGTAAATAAATTTTAAATATTCTGATTATGAAAAGCTCTGAAATAAAAACGCTGGTAATAATTTGTATCTTAATATTGGCTTTGGGGTATAGCGGTTCATTCTTTGTCAGAGGGGCTAACGAGTGGTATGAAACATTAAAAAAGCCCGTATTTACAGCGCCAGGCTGGGTTTTCGGGCCTGTCTGGACAGTCCTTTACCTGCTAATGGGTATTGCATTTTTTCTTATTTTGCGCAAGGGGATTGGTTCGGCGGCAGGAAAAACTGCAACAGCCTGTTTTATTATGCAGTTTATTTTCAATTTATTGTGGACACCTGTGTTTTTCGGTTTAAAACAGCCTTTGATTGCTTTTGGGGTGATTGTCATATTGTGGCTTGCGGTTCTTGCGACAACGTGGAGTTTTTATAGGGTTTCTAAAATTGCGGGGACTTTGCTGATTCCTTATTTGCTTTGGGTCAGTTTTGCTGCGATTTTGAATGCCTCGATTTGTATTCTCAATCAATGAACAATAAACTTGAGTAAATTTAAAATATAATTAAAATTGCAGCTATGGCCGAGATGAAACAACGATTAATTTCATTAGTGCTGGGTAAGGTTTCCAAAGAACTTACTGGCGAAGTATTTACACCGGCAATAATCAAAAGTTCGCCATTTTATTACAAATCGGCAGTGCCGAAACAGGTGATCGTCGGACAGGAGAATTTTGAGATAGGAGGCAAGAGCGTTACATTTCATCTGCGCGGATACCAGCCTGATGTTCTTTTAGTGCAGACAACGATAGAAGTTGAAAATCTGTTCCAAAAAAATATTTTTGCTCTCGAAAAGCAGGCTTATGAGCATTCATATCGCATTTTGAAGGACTATGGCGCGGATTTGCTTTTCAGCGAAGATTACTCTGTTTTTGCGGTTACAAATTATCAAGGCGAGCCGGAGCAGTTTTTAAATAATCGGGATATCATCGCATCGCTGCTGAAATCTGAAGAATCTCTGACTCTTGATCCGCAGGAAGTGGAATATACTCTTGCCAGCAGGATCAAATATGGCAATAATGATTTATCTATAATCGATTGGGATGGAGTTTTTCTTTTTGACCCGGTCGGCGATATTGAGGAAGACCTTGAGCTGTTAACGCTCGCTAATCTTCAACTTCTGCGGCATAGAATTCTTGACCATCGGTTAGATACAAGATTAGCCCGAATGGCTGAATTGGTTCACAAAATGCCTGCCGGCAGGATGTATAACACCAAAGAATTAGCGGAAAAAATGAAGGAAACCATGGAAATACGTATGGGATCCATTTCTGAACTGCAAAGGCTCGAGCGGGACATGAAACTTATCGGAGATTGGTATTCAGCGAGATTTTATGAATTGGCCGCGAGCAAATTCAAAATTGATGAATGGAAAAAAACTATTCGCGGAAAACTCGAATCGCTTGAAGATGCGTATTCAGTTGTTATAGAAAATTTCACAGTCTCAACTAAACACCGCGCTGAGTGGATTCAGATAATAGCATTTTTTATTTTACAAATCGGATGGCTGGCGTTAATTATTCTGGAGCTGATGCAAATTACAAGTCACTGATAAGGAGGCAGGGAAGCGAAAATGTTGGCGAAATTATATAGTGTAACGCTTGAGGGGATAGAGGGAATAATCTGCGAAGTTGAAGTTCATATAACACGCGGAGGATTTGAAAAATCGCTTATTGTGGGGCTGCCCGATACCGCGGTAAAGGAAAGCACCGAACGAGTGCAGTCGGCTGTTACCAATTCAGGTTACATTTATCCAAAGACCAAAAGCGTAATTAATCTTGCGCCTGCGGATGTAAAAAAAGCGGGGCCTGCTTTTGATTTGCCGATTGCTCTTGGCGTACTGCTTAGCACAAATGCGATTGAAAGCTCGGTAATTAAAGATTTTGTAATTGTGGGAGAACTTGCGTTGGACGGCAGAGTTCGGCCGGTGAATGGCATTTTAAGTATGGCAATCGCAGCTAAGGCAAATGGTTTTAAAAATATGATTGTGCCTCTGGAAAATGTTCGTGAAGCGGCGGTTGTGGAAGAACTGGAAGTATTTGGGGTTGGCTCTCTGACGCAGGCGGCATCGTTTTTGGCGGGGAATCTTTCGCTGGAATCGACTTATGTAGATATCGATAAACTGCTCGAAGGTGCTTCAAATTATGATGTTGATTTTGCGGATGTCAAAGGACAGGAGACGGTTAAACGTGCGCTGACAATTGCGGCGGCGGGAGGACATAATATTTTAATGATTGGTCCGCCCGGTTCAGGGAAAACAATGCTTGCTCAAAGACTTGCGACGATTTTGCCGAAACTGACGTTGACGGAATCACTTGAGACCACGAGAATTTATTCCTCGGCGGGGCAACTTGACGGCAAATCATTAATGGCGACAAGGCCGGTACGAACTCCTCATCATACGGCAACAGGAGCGGCACTTGTCGGCGGCGGGAGTAATCCGCGATGCGGTGAGCTTTCGCTTGCACATAATGGAATTTTATTTCTCGATGAGTTCGCAGAATTTCCCAGGCACGTTCTTGAAATGATTCGTCAGCCTTTGGAAGATCGAAAAGTTACGGTATCACGCGCAAAAGGAACTATTTCGTTTCCAGCTAATTTTATGCTTGTGTCCGCCACTAATCCGTGTCCGTGCGGGGCACAACTGACAATGATGAACTAGACTCAGTATCAAGGTAGATTTGAATATTGATATCTTCCTCTGTAACATTGATTTCTTTTATAATAGCTCTCGTTTTAGCTACTTTGCCTTCAAAATCAAGATATTCCCAATTTAAACCAAAAGAAGAGATTTCTTCAAATGATGCATTTAGAGCGTTCTTCATAATATCTACATTGTCTACGAATGAATGCAATTTCTGTTGTGTTGCACGATTATTTTCAAGGTCAACTTTGAGCTTCTCATATCGCTCTTGGAAATCCTTATCATCTAGCAGTTTTCGTTCCATTGCTTCAAGAAGGTTGTCACGACGGGATAATAAGTCCTTTTCGGTTGAGGTGAGTTTTACCAAGTCTTCTTTTGTTTTTGATTCGTCCGGGGATGCTTCTTTTTCAAGGGTTTTCATCATTTTTTCTTTA
>MHXZ01000054.1 GCA_001825665.1 Planctomycetes bacterium GWF2_41_51
AAATTGTGTGCCGTCAGTTTTGAAATTTATGGTAACTGTTCCGCTGGGGCCAAGTATATTGGGATCAAGACTTGCATAATTTAGATGACAATTATCATTACTGTCATAACCTACCCTTGCACACATACTATCGGAACTACTGTCATAGAGAGTGTAAACATTTTTATGACCATCTGCATTATTTACATCACCTCCGAGAATGTTAATGGTTCCGCTCGATGCGGTAAAGCCATTCTCAAAATCTATTGACCATGTTGAAGGGGCAGTTTTGAAATTCCATACTGTATAGTTAATTTGCTGGTTGTTATGATCTAATGTCTGAACGCCCCAGTAATATGTTGTATTTGGCTCAAGTGGTCGATTGAGGTCCATTATGGAAGTGCTATATGGCACAGTTTGTCCCAAATAAACAGCAGCATCTTTCAAATTAACAAGAACTTCATTAGTATCAAAATAAATTTTTTGATTGTTAGCGTCTTCACTTGGACACCATCTTAAATCAGTAACTGTAGATATATTAACAGCTTCATTTGTCGGGATCGGAAAACTTGGCAAATTAGGATTGTATCGAAATACTATTGCAAATTCCTTAGCACTTTCATTAATGTTAACATTTGCTACAGTTGAGCCGGCAGATGCATCATACCTTACTGTATAGCCAGGATCAGGATATTTGCGATATCCATTTGAATCGTACACTCGCACTACAAGATTATTGGCATCTGTACCAAATCCATCTCCAAAGCCATATTCACCAGACAACACAGTTATAATTTTGTTTTCACCTAAGACATATCCTGGATGCAATTCCAATGGTTTAATTGGATACATATCCTTTAAAATTGTACCGGCAAGACCACCGTTCTTGTAAAGAATTACATACGGTATACGTAAACCGCCATAAATAATTTTATACCAAGTGCAACGACCATTGTCAGCATCATCTCGAATCCAAAATTGATTAGCAAATCCGCAAGGAGTTGTGAACTGCCCTCTTGCAACGTTGTTATTGTAAGTTTCTATAAAATGCAAATTTTGCAAAGCGGTTTCTTCTTCTGTAAAAGGAGGCGCATTATTCCAAAATTGAGTACCTTGTAATTTTGCTGTTTTCATATAATGCATTCGATAATCTAAAGATGCTAAAGCAGGATTGGTCATTGCACGGATAAATTGATACGTAGCGTCTGTTTCATTAAAATCACCCGAACCTAAATGGACATCGCATGTATAGCCATCCCAAGAACTTATATTAGGAGATCTCACTATTTCATTAAGTCCGGAACTGGCGTCAAGGTAAATTCCGTCTGCTATGTCTAATGCCCAACTAAAATATTCCCGGCAGGCGTAGCCAAAATCGTTCGTTAGCGTTGGAATAAAACAAGGAGTACCAGTATTAATTCCGGGTTCTATTTTATATAAGTAATATGGGGTATTGGAATCGGTCAAGACTAAATCATCAGGATAAATATTGATTGCGTTAGGTTCTGAGCTTGGCGATAAAAAGAAATAAGGATAGAATTTGACATTTGGTTTAACATTTTTTATACGAGGAATTACAGTGTTTTCGGTATAATATCTACACCAATCACCCATACAAGGATCAAAAAGTGCAGGACCAAATATCCTATGTCCGTTATCGTCATGCTCACGAATTCTATTTCCATCAGAATCAATGCCATAAGTGGTAAATAGTATTGCATATTTTCCCGCATTATATGTATAAAGTTCATCAATATCGCTATCACTTACAGAATTCATATTGCCGGTATAAAGACTCGAGGCAATGAGCGGTACACCATCTATTAGATAATTAGCGTTTAATGTTCGTCTCGCAGCATTAACAAAATCATAATAATAAGAACGAGATGTAGGATAAATAGCCCATTTGTGAGTATAAGATTTACCTGCCTCAATCGCAAAATGCCTGTCATGAATTCCATAAGCATTATCTTCCATCAGAAACTCAATATGGTTGCGAAACACTTTGTCTCTCGCCAATAAACCTATTCCAGAGGAAGACTTGCAGACATAGATAGAAGGATTCCACCATGATTTGTATGCATTGCTCATCAGTTTATAAGTGTTATTTTTGTAGGGAAGTTTCATACCACTCATATAGGTACTTGTAAGACTATTATTATTTTCCTTAATTTCATGACCTAACCTGATTCCTATAGTGCCACCACTAATATTCGTGATAGTATCCAACACATCAATATGATCGCCATATTTAACTAACTGGCGATGAAGTGTGTAATTGGCAGTATTAGCATTAAGAGAATTACCATCGACAGCGATAGTTATTGTGGTCCAGTTTTGAGCTGCCGATGTTGCAGATAACGTTCTAAATGCACTGCTCGGATATGAATACTTTGAATCTATACAGTAAGATTCGCCGCTAACGCTTACATCGATGCCTCCGCCCGTAGAATCAAGTCTTGCCGAATATGGCACATTAAAATCGGTTGTTGGAACGATAGGGTTAGTGGTATCAGCAATATCTCTTATGTTTGGATCTATTGGAACTGTTATGCCATCATTATAATTTACAAGGAGTTTAAAGTTTCTAATTTCTCTTTCAAAGGCATTTGAGCCAACTATTTTAAATTTATTTCTTTCCCCAGGAACCAAAATATCACCAACATTAAATACCATTCTGTATGGGTCCTTTTTTAATTCAACAGGAAAATTAATCAATGTAGCATTAATCATAGCTTCGTTGGTATCAAAGTTAGGAGAATAAGCAGTTGCCCAATATTGGTCTTTAGTAACCCATGGCAAAGCCTCCCCCGTCGGCAAAATTAAATCTCGACAATCTTCGATATTTTGAACTCGGTTTGCAGTGTTTATCAAACTGTTATTCACATAGTAGAGCACACAGTATTCATAATCAAAGAGAGGCTCTGGAATACGTGTTTTAGTTCGTATTTCTACAGAAAGATATCCTTGGGTTTGACCTGCGGGGACATAAGCATAAAAATAATCACTAGTGTTATTAATTGTAAATGGAGCCTGCTGCAATATAATATCCGTATATTCAGGTTGAAGTACCCTGACGTTGTCAAGCAAGATATTGTTTTCTCCTGCTTCGTACAAGGAATGATTCTGATCAGTTATATCCGGGCAGAAACTACCTATATTAAGAACCGATGCATTACCGGGTGTCCAGTAGGTATTTGGCTCATTTACACACTCAACTTCATCTATATACATAACAATATCAGCAGTTTCTCTAATAGCAGGAGTGTAAGGCAAATTCTGGTCAACAGGATAATATGCCATATCTCTTTTAGTAACCTCAGTCCATTTAAACTCCATTGTATGCCAGCCGGGAGATAATGACACATCAGCATCATAAATCTTATCTCCAAAAGTGTCGAGAATGTCTGGGTACGTTTCATTTGGATCTGTTATGATACTTCTTGAGAAAATGCGCACTGTATCTTTGTCTGTTAAACCTATCCACCAGCTATCATTCGCATCTACTCGCGAATTTACTGTGTCAATATGGCTTGCATGAAAAAATGTAACTGGTCCGGTAATGTCATTTAGATTGTTGGGTATTTTGAAATCAATGCTGACAGTGCCACATGCAGCGAGGATGTCGCTCTTCAGATTAGAATAGCGAAGATAGCAATTGTTTCCACCTTCACCAACTTTTACTGTATTACTATCTGAATTGGTATCATAAACAATATCAACATCACCAAGTATGGAAATCTCACCAATGTTTGAATCATATACATCACTGTGAGGAGCGAAACCATTTTCTAAGTTTAATAACCATATGTCATTAGAATCCGCAAACAAAATTGTGCTTAAAAACAAAAAAACCAATTGAATAAATATTAACTTTTTCATTTTTGCCCTTTCTATAAAAAAAGTATTGTAAAAAGATTTTATTATCCAAATAGATATTTTATAAGCGTTGGTTGAAAAGAATTTATTGTGTATTTTTTTAGTATGAACGCATATTGCGGTAATAATATAAGTTTTAGCCGTTTGCCCATACAAAAACCCTTAAAGGAATTTGCTAAACTTTATAACCAAATACTTTAAGAGTACATATACAAGTTGATAAGTATTTAGTCAAGTAATTTAAGAGAAATATTTTTCAATATTCATAACCTCTTTAAATATAAAGAGATGTAAAATTTTCTAAAAATATAAAAAATTATTGACATTCATTTGTGCTGCCGCTATATTGGTGTATATAGCAAATAGTTATTAGCTATTTATAAATAATAAGAGAAATAAAGAAGATAAATACGTGAAATAATGGCTGTAAAAACAATAACAACGACTTATATCGCAAAAAAGTTAGGGATCTCCCAAGCAACCGTCAGTAATGTTTTAAATTCTCAGCATAAAAGGCGGTATTCCCCTAATACGCAGGAGAAAGTATTAGCTGCTGCTGAAGAGTTAGGCTACAACCAAAGTCTTCTACTGCGTTCAATCAAACAACCATTACGTCATATAGGTTATGCTGTTGGCGGTACAACAAGTGAAGTTTCAGTGTTTATGTCAGATATATCCAGCGGTATCCACAGAGCCGCAAATGAAAAGGGTTATGTTGTAATGGTTTCAGAACCAACAGATAATTTATTTGATGTCGATCAATTGCATAAAGAAGCTGATGAAAGAATAAATCGTCTGGCAAAATTATTCTTATCTCGCCTCATTGATGGTATGCTTATTGACAAGAGCCGTTTCGCGGATGAACAGATAGAATTGCTCGAAAAAGCCAATATACCGTGCATATTAATTAATGGGCGAGTACCCGATATGAGAAGCCCATTTGATCGGAAGATGCATTGGGTAAGTATTGACCATATAAAAGGGGGGTATATAGCAATAAAATACCTTTTGGATAAAGGTCACAAACAAATCGGATTAATTAACCCGTATTTTTTCGATTATCCAGGGGGTGAAGGTAAACGCAATTCACGTTGCATTGGTTATGAGATGGCTATAAAGGAAGTTGGTCTTGCAGTTGAAGCTGAGCTAATGCAAAGTTGTTTTGCGAGAAAGCGTGAAACGGTATTTCTCGCTGTTGACAAGCTATTAGCGTTACCAAAACTTCCTACAGCCTTATTTATCGGAAGTGATCATGTGGCAGCTCTCGTGATTAATTATCTAAATCAAAAAGGTATTAAGGTTCCTAGTGATATATCGGTTATTGGCTACGGCAATTTGAGCATCGCATCAGCTGTGTTTCCAACATTGACGACTATAGACGTCCCTTGGGCTAAAATGGGTCAGTTTGGCTGCGAAATGCTTATCGATTTGCTGGAACATGATAAGGAAGATAGCAAAGGCATTGGTAGTCATGTCCGAATTCTTGAACCTACAGTTTTAGAAGGCGAAACGGTAAAAAGAATTTAAATAAAGTTATACGGAGGCAAATATTATGAAAAACTCAAAAAAAATTATGCAAGGTTTCACACTGGTAGAACTTCTGGTTGTAATATCAGTTATTGCAGTGCTTTTGTCAATTTTGATTCCCACTTTGAATAAAGTGAGAGATTCCGCACGCTCTGTGGTTTGCTCATCAAATCAAAAACAATTAGGTTTGGCAATAAATTTATATACTGAAGGTCATGATGGACGGCTACCGACAGCCGTTGAATATTTTAAGAGACCCCAATATGCATGGTATGCTTTGATATATCGTTATGTTGGCGGAGATTTTTCTAAGACTAAAACATCCAAAGCAGATATTTATGTTTGCCCAACTACAAAAGCAATTCCAGGCAGTGCTAAGTTCGAAAATACCGGGGTCAGTCCAGGGTTTACCAGTGGGCTGGAACGTATAAGTTATGGAGTAAATTATGGCGGATTGGATGGCATAATGAATATTGAGGTGCGGAATGAAGACAGAAATCGTCCCGCCATAGAGGCTAAATTCCTTAACTCGCGATCGATGAATATAACTCAAATAAAAAACCCTTCAAGTATATTTTTGATGATGGATTCACAACTTTTAAAAAGAGTTTCTACTGGAATTTATACTTCTCAAGTTACAGTATATGCTCCTTATACACCTAAATCCAGCAGAACAGGTAATGTATCCGAATGGCCATTTGACAGGGATTATGATGGTGATGGAGAGGCGGACTCACATAGCGACCTTCTTAGGCAAATGGGAGGGAGATATGAGGCGCCGGGGGGAGCATATCAGTATTCTGGTCAGAATCGTCATGGAAACAACTTGAACACAACATTTGTAGATGGGCATGTGATAAAGATGAAAACATTTGAATGGACAAGAAAGTATCATTGGACATGGTAATTTTATAGGAGGAAAGAATGATGAAATTAATATTTTTCTCAATTTTGTGTTTGGTAGTCAATGCAATGGTCATCCCATTGACTGTTAGTGCCGAGACTCTGCTCTGGAAACTCGATTTTGAAAACGGGTTTAATGCAACAGGGCCTTATGGCGGCGGAACCATTGATGTTGTCGGTGGTAATATTAGCGATCCGTACAATAGCGGTTACGATGTGCATGTTTTATACGACACTAGTTTAGGCAGTAATGTTTTACAAATGGGGAAGCCGACATCGGTTAACAACTGTAGACTTACTTATAATAATATGGATCCCAATGTGCTCGGGAAACGAGGTAAATTAACACTGAGATTTAAAGTTGATACTGATTATCCCGGTTATGATCCAGAAAATCCAAGTACAGAGCCAGCTTATATGTTTAATGCTTCCAGCGGTACTGGCACTGCTGCACCTTATTGGCTGGCATCTAAGTGGAACAGTGGTTGGATAGGTGTAGAATCCTATTCATTCATAGTTCTTGAAAGTTGTTATGGAGGTCAACCCAGATATCCGGACCGTGTCGTTTATGCTACAGAACCAATGGATCCTGTTCTTGAAGAGGGATGGCACGATTATGAGCTTATCTGGTCGCAGACACGCGCTTCTGTGAAAGATACGGTTAATCCAAGTGTTTTTGCTCTAAGAGAATTAGCGGATTTAAGAATAACAATAGACAATGACCCGTGTATGACATTCGTATTTAAAGATGCTCTCTGGACTCCGCCGGGCAATCCTCAGTTCAATGTAGGTTGTTTTACCTATGGTAATACCTCTGGTATACAAAGAATGGCGGGGGCAACCAATACATTACTGGATGATATTTGTGTATGGAGTTATGAGCCAATTTCTTGTGATGACATTGGTACGATTTATCTGGATGGAGATATTAATGAAGACTGTGCTGTGACTTTTAAAGATTTCTCACTTTTAGGTGAAAATTGGGTACGATGTAACGATCCCAATAACCCTGTATGCCAATAGTTTGAACTTATGACATTGAATTGTATAAGGAGGAAAAAATGACAAATATTAAGAAACTATTATTTTGTTTGATATTGGTAATTGCGTTTGCAATACAAGCAGATGCTGCATTGCGATGGTCCCTTGATTTTGAAAATGGTTTTAATGCCTCAAGCGGAACGGTTGATATAAGCAGAGGCAATCTGGGTAATCCATTTGACACTTCTCAGGAGATATATCTGCTTTACGATGCCGATTCTGATAGCAATGTGGTTCGTATTGGCCGTACTTGGCAGGCACCTTACTGTTATTTAAGCTATGTGAATCTTGCCTCAGACATTCTCGGTCCAAGTGGACGTGTTACAATAGATTTCAAGATACCAGTAGATTTTCCGGTACAATGTACCTCCATGACATTTTTTAACAGTTCCACTTTAGATGGGTTACTTGATTGGCAAAATCAATGGTTGATGATGTTGTCAAAACCGGAAACAGCTTCAAGTGATACTCGCCAGAGAGGGCAGGTGCAATCGAATTGTTGGCCAGGCAGCGGATTTTATTATCTTCAGCAAAATTGGTCTTATGTACTTATGCCGAACCCTGCCGCCGGGTGGCACACAATGGAATTTGAATGGTACAGGCTTGAAAATAATTATCCTGAAAGAGATCGTGCCGATATTCGTCTTAAGCTTGATGGTGAAACCATATTTGCCTATCACGATGTATTGTGGACATGGCCAAATACTAACCTCACTATAGGTTGCCAGCGGACCGGTTTGGAAGCAGAATGGGGAAACACTACACGATTTCATACCGGCTATCCCCAAAATGTCTTGCTCGATAATATTCAAATATGGGATTATACACCTCAGGAATGTGGCGCACCTGGAGCGATGGAATATCTTGATGGCGATGTAGATAAAAATTGCTTTGTAGATTTTAAAGACGTTAAAAATTTTGCTGAAGAATGGCTGCAATGTACTAACCCTGATGACTCAAGATGTGATGAATATTGGCGGTAAAATTAGAGAATGGAAGGAGGTGTTTTTGAAAAAGATAGTACATACTGTTGTAGAGCTTTGCAGGTGAGTGGCCTGTGCTCTCAAATTAATAATGTTTTTGGAGGATAAAGTTATGAAGAAGTTTATGGTTTTTTTAATTGTAGTTTTGGCTTCGATGCCCGCGATGGCAACGATTTGGTCGGTGGATTTTGAAAGTGGTTTTACTGCTTCGAGCGGAACACCACATGTTTTTAACGGCGACCTTGCTAATCCTGGAGACACAACGAAGGAATTACATATAGAGGCCGATCCAGTCAATTCAAGTAATAAAGCACTGGATGTAGAATATATAGTTACCACTCTACCACGCACTTACCTCGCTTATACGGGATTACCCGGGAGCATTCAGCCAGATAGTGACATTACTATCAGTGCAAGATACTATTTATCTGAAGTTGAGGGCAATCGTTCTGTTATGCCCTTTAATTTGAATGGTGGTACAGTTGATGTGGATGGTTCGGCAAATCAGGTGCATGTTGCATTTGATAAAAAGAGCACTGGCTGGACAGCAACTATCTTTGCTTATAACGGATTTAATCTGGGAGGATATTATACTTCGCAGGTAGTTGCTTTACCACCCCTTGAGTCAGGCTGGCACGATATAGTATTATCCTGGGATTATCTGGGTTGGTCTGAGGAACTGCAAAAAGTTAGCGCTGATGTTGCATTGATCTTAGATGACGAGATTATGTACAGTGGCGTTATGGGATGGGCTGATTTTGACGCAAGTATGTTATCCGTAGGCTGCAGATGGAATGGCGGAGCTGGTGTTTCAAAGTACTGGATAGATGGTAACGAATACGGTGATTTGGTTGATGATGTTATGATAATTCCTGAACCGGCCACACTGATGCTCTTAGGAATTGGAGCTGTATTGCTGAGAAAGAGAAAATAGGCAGATTTTGGCTTGTCTAAATTGGTTGTTTTCAGGGAAGATTTTAAAAAAGGTGCCATATCTTCTTGGCACCTTTTTATGTTATAACTTGTATGCAAGAAAAAGTTGAATTTAAAATACTGAATGATATCCGATATTTGGTTATGGACAAAAACGGCTTCGGAATAGTTTTTGAGAGAAAGTTGATAAGATGCAATTAGTTGATTGGCTCATAACATCGGGGTTGCTTATTTTTCTTTTAATCGTTGCTTACTATACCAACAAGCGTACGCAAAGTGTGGCGGATTTTCTGGCGGCCAACCGTTGTGCAGGAAGATATATGCTTGCCGTATCAGGTGATATGGCTTCATTGGGAGCCATAACAATTTTAGCATGGTTTGAAATGTATTATAAGGGTGGATTTAGTGCCGCCTGGTGGCTGATGATGACCATGCCTATTGCAACACTAATCGCACTGTCAGGATGGGTTATTTATCGTTATCGTCAGACAAGGGCTATGACTGTTGCGCAATTTTTTGAAATGCGATACAGCAGAAACTTTCGAGTTTTTTCAGGTATTCTTTGTTTCATTGCAGGGATATTAAATTTTGGAATTTTCCCATCTGCCGGAGCACGTTTTTTTATATATTTTTGCAACTTGCCTCATAGCATATCGATTATTGATGGTTATTCGGTCTCAACGTATCCTGTTCTTATGGCAATTCTTTTGATTGTATCACTTTTTTTTGCATTTGGCGGTCAGATTACCGTTATAGTTACTGATTTTCTCCAGGGGATACTCTGTAATCTTTTATTCATAGTAATTATTATTTTTCTTATGTATGTTTTCGATTGGACTGTCATAAAGGAAGCTTTGTTGATCGCTCCTTCAAATGCATCACTTATAAATCCTTTCGATTCACATGGCGTTGAGGATTTTAATATTAAATATTTTATAATCCTTACGTTTGCTACCTTTTACAATTTCATGGCATGGCAAGGTTCGGCTGGATACAATTGTTCAGCAATAAATGCAAATGAACAGAGAATGGGAAGAGCGATTGGAACATTGCGGTCTCAAACACATTCTCTGCTTTTTATTCTTTTGCCGATAATAGTTTATGCCGTAATGAATCATCCGAAGTTCAGCGGTCAGGCAGATCAGATATCAATATCTTTGGAAAGAATTGACAATGAATATCTCAGAAGTCAAATGATAGTCCCAGCAGCCTCTTGTACTTTGCTCAAAACAGGTCTGATGGGCTGCATGTGTGCTATAATGCTTTCTGCGTTCATCTCCGTGCATGATACTTATTTATTATCCTGGGGGAGCATATTTATCCAGGATGTTTTTATGCCGCTGAGGAAAAAAACGATCAAGCCGGAACAGCATGTAAGATTGCTTAGGGTGTCAATATGCGGTGTAGCTGCTTTTGCCTTTTTCTGGAGTCTGTATTTTAGACAGAATGAAAGTATTTTTTTGTATTTTGCTATTACCGCAGCGGTATATCTTGGAGGTGCCGGTTCAGTGCTTATAGGAGGTCTTTATTGGAAGCGAGGTACGACTCAGGCTGCCTGGACGACTATGATAGCAGGTTCTATTCTTGCTGTTACTGGTATAATAATTAGACAGATCAAACCTGATTTTTTGCTAAATGGTCAGGAGATATCTCTTGTAACGATGTTAATATCAATCTCGCTTTATGTGCTTGTTTCTCTTTTTGGGAAAAAAACGGAATTTAATATGGATAAATTGTTATATCGCGGTAAATATGCAGATGAAAAAAGCGATATACAATCAAGCTCAAATTCTGTCAAAGACACGATTCTTCAGAGGCTTGGCATCACAAAAGAATTATCCTCAAAAGATAAAATTACTTATATCGCCTGTATTAGTTGGGTGTTTATATGGTTCTGCTGTTTTATAATCGGAACAATTTACAATTTAATAATCAATAGAAAAGTTTCTAATTCATCTTGGGCTGATTTTTGGCATATATATATATATGTATCTCTGGCGGCTTCGATAATAGTGACCATATGGTTGTCAATCGGCGGCGTAAAAGATATGATGGGAATGTTCAGGATGCTCAAAACTACGAAGCGAGATCACTCAGATAACGGTTCTGTGCCCTTACCTAAACAGGATTATTTGGATGATATTTCAGAAACGGTAAAAATAGAAGATTGAGTTCTTTATTGAGAAAGGTTTCTTTGTGATGGCTGCAATTGATAAAATTATTTCGCAAATGACAATTGAACAAAAAGTCGGTCAGCTTTTTACCTTGGGATTTACTGGAGGTGTGATCACGCCTGAAGTTATTAAAATGATTAGTAATTTCAATTGTGGGGGACTCAGGATTACTCCGAATGTCAAAGTCTCGTATAGTAACTATAAACAAATTAAGGCCAAGACTACATCTAGGCCACAGGATGTTGTTCCAATCCCTTCGGTGAATTTGTCCCCTTATGCTCATCTTGATGTACTTAATGAATTTCAGAATATTGCCACTTCCAGAAATTTTGGGATACCTTTGCATATTTCTCTTGACTGGGAAGGCGGAATTTCAGCGGATATATGTAGAGGTGGTTATCCCTTGTTTCCGTCAGCAATGGGGCTGGCATGCTCAAAAGATGCAAAGATGATAGAAACAATCATGTGTTGTTCTGGCAAACTGCTACGAGCTTCAGGTATTACGAATATTCATTCACCTGTTCTGGATATAAACAGTAACCCTGAAAATCCAGAAATAAATATTCGTTCGTATGGCGACACTCCTATCAAAGTTGCACATTATGCTAAGGCTGCTCTCAAAGGTTATTTGAAGGGCGGTATTATAGCAACAGCCAAACATTTTCCCGGTTCAGGACATACGCATAAAGATGCTCATTACTACACCATAGTACTTGATAAAAGCAAAAAAGAATTGATGAAAAACGAAATCTATCCTTACATTGAACTTATTAAAGAAGGTTTGCCGTCAATTATGCTTGGCCATCTTATTTGTCCTGCACTGGATAACAGCAGATTGCCGGCCACAATTTCAAAGAAAATCATTCAAGATTTTATAAGGAAAGAACTTGGTTTTGAAGGGGTTGTAACAACTGATAGCATGACTATGGAGGCTATGCAGAAAATCTGTCCTGCAACGGAAGCATGTGCATTAGCTATTCAGGCTGGCGTGGATATGGTTCTTTATAAAACAGAAGACCTCGAACTTGTGAAAAAAACTATTGGATATGCCATTTCAATGGTCAAAAATAGAAAAATATCTGAAGATCAGATTGATGCATCTGTAAAACGAGTATTGGTGATGAAAAACAATATCAATCTGTTCCAAACAAAAGGTTATAATAATCCTGAGATATTGCAGAAGATGCTGACGTCTGAGAAAATACACAAACTGGCGCAAAAGGCTGCCGATAATGCTGCTTTGTTAATAAGGGACAGGAAAAAATTATTGCCTTTAAAACCTACGCAGAAAATACTTGTTGTAGAACAATCCATGTTCACAGCCCGCTATTGCAATGATGAATACTTTCATCCCTATATGTTATGGGAAATGCTGCGAAAATATTATCCTGGAACAGAGCTTTTCAAGCTTGATTTTTATGGAAATGATAACAACTTGTGCGAACTATTAAAAATAATTCCTGAGTTTGATATTGTAATAGCAACAAATATGTACAATCGAGGTTCTTTTCCTAATACGCAATTTTTAAATAAACTGGCGGATAAAGTGCAAAAACTCGTAATTATAACAAATACACCTTATCCCTTGACAGTTAGCAAAAAGATGGATGGTGTGTTGTGTTTATTTTCTAAATTTACTCCTTCCCTAAAAACAGCAGTAGAAATATTGTTTGACACAAAAAAAGCGTCTAAAAACTGGCCTATAAAATTTAGACCGGAGTAATTATTAAAATACAGTGAGAATTGTCATGTTAGAAAATATTAATTTAACTTTAGAGGTATGAAATGGCAAATGTTCAAGTAAATACAAGAAGTAAGCTCGCGCTATTGGGCGGGGGAAAAAGTGTTGAATCAAATCCCAAAGATGTGTTTTCCTGGCCGATAATTACAAGAGAACATGAAGAGGCTGTTCTTGAGGTTCTCCGAGCAAGAAGTATGTCAGGTTTAGATGTTACAAAAAAGTTTGAAATGGCTTATGCTAAAAAGCTTGGTATGGAATATGGATTAGGATGCAATAACGGTACTGCCGCATTACATTGTGCATACTTCGGCCTTGGAATAGGTTATGGAGATGAAGTAATCGGGCCGAGTATGACATATTGGGCGACACTATTGCCAGTTTATTCTCTTGGTGCAACTGTGGTATTTGCTGATGTTGACCCGAATACACTTTGTATAAATCCAAATGATATAGAACATCGGATTACCAAAAGAACTAAAGCTATTGTGGTGGTACACTGGGGTGGAATGCCTGCTGATATGGATAACATTCTTTCAATAGCTCAAAAACATAATCTTAAGGTTATAGAAGATTTTTCGCATGCTCATGGCGCATTATATAAAGGTAAAGAAGTCGGCACTTTTGGTGATGTTTCAGTAGCCTCTCTGATGAGTGCCAAATCATTTGCAGTAGGTGAGGCTGGAATTATGTTCACAAATGTTCAGTATGTTTATGAACGGGCTTTATTATTTGGTCATTATGAACGGCACAATGATATTCAGTCTGAAGAACTTAAGAAATTCCAAGGGCTGCCTTGTGGCGGGTATAAGTATCGTATGCATCAGTTGAGTTCCGCTTTTGGACTTGTAACACTGAAACTTTATGACAAACAAATGTCCGACATTGATAATGCTATGAATTATTTTTGCGATCTTATAGAAGAAATTCCAGGCATAACCCCGGTTCGCCCCCCCAAAGGTTCGAATACAACTAAGGGTGGGTGGTTTGCATGGAATGCCTTGTATGACTCTGAAAAATTTGAAGGACTTACTTTGCAAAAATTTGCCGAGGCAGTTGAGGCCGAAGGTTCGATATGTTGGGCTGGAGGTAGCAGTCCTTTACATCTTCATCCTGTATTTCAAACAATGGATATTTATAACCACGGAAGACCGACAAGAATAGCTAACAGTGACAATAACTCAGATTATCTTAAACAAGGTGATGGTTCTTTGCCGGTAACAGAAAGTCTTAAAAATATTGTATTAAGAGGTCCATGGTTCAGAAGATACTATCCCGAAATAATAAAAGAACATGCAAAAGCTTATGAGAAAGTAGCATCTAATTATAAAGACCTGTTGCCTTATGACGACGTGGTAACCTTTTCCGGAGGATATAGCAGCTCATTCAGGAAACAGTCAAAATAAGTTCTGTTCAAGAAGGTTTTTTTATGAAATTAGTCAGACTTGGAGTAGTTGGTTGTGGTCGTATGGGAAATATTGCCCAAGAGAGCGCACAGAAAATTGTTGATTGTCAACTGGTAGCAGTAGCGGATGTAAGAAAAGAATTAGCAGAAGCTGCTGCGAGGAAATTCAATCTGAAAAAGTTTTATACCAACGCTGAAGATTTAATTAATGACGAAGACGTGGATGCTGTGATATTGTCGTTGCCTGCATGTCTGAGAACAAAGCTCGCCTTGCAGGCCTTTGCCAAAAGTAAACATGTTTTAATTGAAAAACCTGTTGCGATGAATACTTCAGAAGTTGAAAAAATGATTGCGGCACAAGGCAATCTGATATCGGGCTGTTGCAGTTCGCGTTTTAGATTTTATGAATCTGCAGATGTTGCAGAAAAGTTCATTGCTGAAGATAAGCTTGGGAAAATCAAGCTTATTCGTTGCAGAGCAGTACTGCCGTTGGGTAAAGTCCCTGAAACTACTCCTCCAAGCTGGAGGCTTAAAAAAGCCATCAATGGCGGCGGTATAATGATGAATTGGGGTTGTTATGATTTGGATTATTTATTAGGAATTTTGAGATGGTCAATAAAACCCGAATTAGTATTTGCTCAAACGTGGCAATTACCTGTAGAATTTTCAAGCTATGCCGCACCCGATTCTGATGCTGAAACCCATTGTGTTGCAACCATAATGTGTGAAAATAATGTAGCCATACATTATGAACGGGGAGAAATGGTATGTGCTCAGGCAGAATCAGCATGGGACATTATAGGAGATTTGGGTGCAGTGCATTTGAAGATGATTGAAGGTAATAAAAAAATGATTTATGTTAATGGAACATCAGGCAAAGGGGCAGCACCAGAAGTATTGTGGCAGGGAAAGGAAACCTGGGATAATATGCATTTAAACCCTATTAATGATTTTGTAGCTGCAATTTGTTGGAATCGTCAGCCAAAGACAAATCTGAAGCAATCTTTAATTATACAGAAAGTTACAGATGCAATTTATGCTTCTGCTGAGCAGTGCAAGGCTGTTGAGATTCATTGAAAGTTTACCTATGTTCTTAGGGATTTCGATGACCAAAATATAGATTAAACCAGATACGAAGCGTTCTCCCAGTAGAAAAAGCACTATGGTACAAGAATATATGAAAAATAGAATCAGCGTAAATTTAAAAAGTATTGAGAAGATAATAGGCTTTCATATTGATATGAACATCGCCAGATTTGGTTACGAATATTTGCAATATGTTATTCAAAAAGTAAAAATACGAATTGAGACTGTCGATTATGATGGTGGTTTAATTTTAGCTCCATCATATTGGATCCAAAGTCCATTTAAAAATATTTCTTTTTAAAATATTTGAGGATTTGGATTTTAAATATAGGAATAAACAAATTTTGATTATATATTTATTTTAGAAAGGTTTTTATGCAGACTAAAAAAACTTCTTTAGTATTTTTTTTTGGAATTATATTTTTTATGGGGTGTAAAATTGTATACGCAGAGAGAGATAGCTATTATGTGATTCCTTTTGATGTAGATCCGCCTATCATGATTGACGGTAACCTTGAGGATTGGGCTGGCATTCCTGCCATTGCTCTTGATCGAAAAGAGCAAGTAAGTTATGGGGCAGCAAATTGGACAGATATAAATGATTTGAGTGGAAAAATTTATTTAGCATATAGATACGAAGGTCTATATATCGCTGCTGAAATTGTTGATGATAATATATTGCAACCTTATGTTGGCAAAGAAACTTGGAAAGGCGACCATCTTGGATTATATATGGATATGCTGCCAGATTTAGAATCTTGGCGATTAGCGTTTGGTCGTGGACAAGTACAAATTTTATTTAGTCCTGGAACTGTTGGAAAGACATATTTCGACAAGGAATTTGTAAAACCACATATATATATTGTTTTGCCTGAAGGAGCATCAACTTTAGGCAGTGATATAGCTGCGAAAAAAATTCCAAAAGGATATGTCATAGAAGCGTACATACCTTTTACTTGTATGAATATTGAAAAGGTTAAAATGAATCAGGATGCCAGCTTTGAAATTGCCGTTTCTGACAGTGATGTTATGCCTGCTGAGCAACAGACGCTTATTACCTATAGAACAGAAAAATGGAATAGATCTCGTGGACGTATGACACCTTTGGTTTTTGGCGATGGTAATGGAAGAGGATCCCTTCCCATAAAATCTATTTCTGTCTTGAAGGAGACCAGGGTTACCGAAGGAAATGATATTGAAATTAGTTTTGATGCTCCGCCAGCTTATCAGAATAAGGAGCCTTATCTTTTTTTCAAAGCCAGGATTGACTCTGAGAAACCAATCGGCTATCAAAGTGAAGCAATATCGATATATCTGAATGGAACTAAATTGCCGGCAGATTCTATTTCAAACAAACCCCAAAAAGTTATGTGTATGACAGGGAATGAAATTACGTTGATTAGTGATGATGGTTCTCTAACCATACCTCGCACCCCATCTTATGTAGCTTGTGATGCGGTTGGCTGTATCTATCGTCTCATCGAGAGTATAAAGGCTTGTGAATTTGAATTCAATATTTCAGAATTAATCAAAGAAGGCAAGAATAAAATTGTATTTTATAATCTTTCAAAACCCCCAAAAAGCGAATCATTTGAGGTGATAATAGAAAATCTTGAAATCAGAAATAAAATGAAAGCTAAGCCGGTTGTGGTTGCGCCTGCACCAACCGGTTCATTGCCTGTTTTAGAACCTAGGAAGGATTTATCAAAAACTTATTCTAACCTTTTACAGAAATCTGATTCTATAGAATTTAAACTTGATGATGAAGAGTACTCTATTAAAAGTCGATTTACCACTCCTGATGGAAATTGGTATCACGATACAACCAAATTTTACATACATACCCGTAAAATTATTGAACATAATGAATGGATAGAGATTCATGATACATTTAAAAATTTAACAAATCAGAATATTCCGATTATGCAGGAACATTCCTGCTTACTTGGCAAAAATAAGGAAAATATCTGGCTTGCATGTGAAAGAGTTGATAAAACAGGGGAGACATCACAACCTTTAAATCCAACTATATTTGCGTCAAATAAGGAAAGTGGTATAGGGATGTTGCCTTTAAACGATGAATTTCGTGTTCACGCAAATCAGAGTTCATCTGATAATGTGATATCTTTATCCGATAGAGAGTTTGTATTAAAGGCCGGTTCGGAATATACTGCTGAGTGGGCTGTTGTTCCTGTTAAAAGTCCTGATATATGGGATTTTATAAATGTCACAAGGCGGCTTCTTGATGCAAATTTCACCTTAAAATATATGTTTGCTTTTATACTTAAGAGTGAACCGGTTTGGGTTTGGAACGATAAGGTGTTCAAGAACTTTATTGAACTCAAAAGTGCAAATTTTGTAACACAGATCATGGATTTTGCCAAATATAATGGCAAAAATATACATGGGCTTGCATTCCAAAAACTTATTGGACAACATTGTAACTTCTACACTGATTTTCACAAACGTCTTAAAAGACTTTTTCCAGATGGCAGCATTAAACATGCCATTTACTATCATTGTTATCTGGATGTGATGGAAGAGAATGCCGAGAGATTCAAAGATTGCCGTAAGGTTGATTCCGCCGGTAATCAGATTACTTATAGTGGTTCAAGATCAAAACTTTATGTGCCGACTCTTGAAAATGACTGGGGGAAGGAGATTGGCAAAGGCATTGATATACGCATCAAGGATGTCGGTTGCGATGCTATATACTGGGATGAATACAATCAATCCAAAGGAAAATATACCTATAATATGTGGGACGGCTGTTCAGCAGATATTGATCCTGAAACATTTAAAATAATTCGCTTAAAAGGTGCTGTTCACTTATTGAGTTTGGATTTTTTGCATTATCATATGAAACGTCTTATAGATAGCGGCGTGCCATTAGTATGCAATGGAGCACCGATGTCACGGACTTTGGCAAAGCTCAAATTTCAGAACTTTGTTGAAACAGGCAATATAAACAGGTGCTATGAGACCATTCTGCACAGTCCGATTGCACTAGGTGACCACATAACTGAACTTACTGAAAAAGATGCATATGGGGTTATGCTCAAAGCTTTGGATCGCGGTTGTCTTTACAGTTGGTACAGGTCTGTCGAAGTTTACCCGACACACAAGACTCTGACCGAGCATATGTTTCCTTTTACACCTATTGAATTGCATAGTGGTTATGTTATTGGAAAAGAAAGGATTATTACTAATCGTAGCGGGCTCTTTGGCTGGGGTGATAATAGCGAATTTAAAACATATGTGTATGACCGTGAAGGTAGAATTACAGATGGTAAAGAAGCTAAAAATGTGATTCGTGAAGGAAAAACTTATGCTGAAATTAGAATTCCACAAGGTTATTCTGTAGCCGTAGTTCGTTCTGGAGTTGGAGATTAATATGCATACGAAAATCATTGATATCCATAATCATCCAAATTGGTATGGGCATAATATTGATGCGATTGTTAATAATATGGACAAATATGGCATCGAAAAGACGTGGCTTTTGTCATGGGAGATTTCTAAAGAGGAATTTGATATTGCTCCCAATTATTATCAAGCGATGGACCCAAGAGACTTATGCGCTCCTTTATGGATGGTTATTGAAGGACTGCACAAATATCCTAATAGGTTTATTGGTGGCTGGGCACCCGATCCAAGAGATAGATATGTGCGAGCTAAAGTAAAAGCAGCCGTTGAGATTCATGACATTAAAGTCTATGGGGAATTGAAATGCCGAATGCGATATGACAGTCCTGATGCTATCGCAGTGTTTCAATATTGCGCACAGCTTGGTTTGCCGGTCTTGTTTCATCTGCAATATGATAAACAGGTTACAAATGTTTTTGCAAAGAGTATAAACGACTGGCCTGAATGGTATGGCGGAGATATATCGGTTGTTGGGACAATGTGCACGCTGTGTCCAGAGACTAAATTTATCGGCCATGGTCCAGGTTTCTGGCAAGCGATATCTGCTGAAGATAATGATGTTGTTACTCATTATCCAAGAGGGCTTGTCAAACAGGAAGGAAGTTTGGCTAATTTGCTTCGCAAACATAATAATCTTTACTGTGATCTTTCTGCTAATAGTGGCTGTAAAGCATTGGATAGAGATATGCAATATGCCCAAAAATTTTTAATGGAATTCCAGGATAGAATTATGTTTGGCAGGGATTGCTTTGATGGTAGCCAATTGGACATCTTAAAACAATTAAATCTTAGTGAAAATATAGCGAACAAAATTCTTTATCAAAATGCTGAAAAAATGCTTGGAGAATATAAATGATCACTGGCTTTCATATTGACATGAACATTGCGAGATTCAGGTGTGAATATCTGAAACAATGGCTTCAAAGATTATCAAATCTTGGTTATGACACTATTTTATGGGAAGTAGAAAATAACATCCGATGGGATACCTGCCCGGAATGTGTTGCCGCAGATGCGTTTGATAAAAAAGAGTTTAAAGCATTGTTGGATTATTGCGATAATCTCGGACTTGAATCTATACCTGTTCTTCAAACACTCGGACATTGTGAATATGTTTTAAAACATAACAAATATAAACATCTTGCCGAACTGCCTGAAAGAATAGACCAATATTGCCCTTTGCATCCTGATTTGCCTGATTTTCTTTACAAATGGATGGATGAGTATTTAGAATTATTTACCCATACAAAAAGATTTCACATAGGCGCCGATGAGGCATGGTCGCTTGGCAAATGTCCAAAATGTAAACATTATATTGAGAACAACTCATTGTCAGAATTATATATAAATCATGTAAATTCCATTAGCAAATACCTGTTGGATAAAAATATCCAGCCGATTATCTGGGCTGATATGGTTTTGCATTATCCTGAGGCATTAGAAATGCTCAGTCGAGATATAATGCTTTGTGATTTTATGTATGACACATATCGCAACTCTGGTCAGATATGGGTATGGGACAGAATATGTGATGATGGCAGCAGTGATCTGAAAACAAAAGACCAGCTTGACGACTGGACAATCAAACAATTTGGTAAATATATATTTCCGAATAATCCCAATGAATTAGAGACTTTTTACACCGCTGATTATCTATCAGATAAAGGCTTTAAAGTTGTTACCTGTCCTGCTTCATGCAGTTACCCGGACAATATATTCGCCTCAAGAACCATGCTGCATATAAAAAATACCTTCGATTCATTCAAAAAAGGCCGGAAGCAGCATTTGCAAGGCTCTATATTAACAAGCTGGACGATGCATCTTTTACCGTGGGAATTACAGAGTCCTTCTTTAGAAATACCTAATTTTATATTAAACAACCCACGATTGTCTTTGGAAGATTACTTAAAATTTTACTCGGAAAATCATTTTGGGATAAATGATAACCGTTTTTTTGAAGCTTGTGAACTTCTCTCCAGAGGCTGCCTATTTACTCATCACCCTACGTTAGGTTTTAATAAAAGCGCCTTTGCGACAGCTGATGGTCACGTTGGAAAAACTATCTGTGAGATTAGAAATAATGGCAAACTTGAAACGGAAATTGGAAACTGTTTAATTTGTATTGATGAGTACACAAAAGGGATAGAAATATTTAACCAATTATTGCTTGGGGCGACGAAGGGCCAAGAAGAAATTAAATACTGGCATTTAGCCGGTGAGAATCTTCTTAACAGAGCCAAGACTTCTACATATTTTCTGACTTTTAATTGGGGAAGTGAAATAAAAGGCAATTTAAAGTCCAAACTGGAGCCTCACGTTCTTCTTGCAGAGATGCAAACATTAAAACGAAGAATTAAATCTTTTTATCTGGATCAACTCAAACCGGATTGTGTCAATAATTATATGCATTGGATTTATTATCCTATAGAGAATTATTTTACTAAAATAGGCAATTTGGAGTTGAATAAATGATTCTTGAAGAAACAAAGATTAATATTCTTCGCACTATGTATTTGATACGCGAGTTTGAGACATCTTTCCGCAAGGTATAAAGAACAAACTGAGCGTTGTTAAGGTTGTTTTTTTCTAAAAGAAGAAAAGATAAAACTGTTATCGCATTGGTTACAAATAATATTCATTAATCTATGAGAAAATTGTCAGCCGATATCTCAAACGATGGGCTATTGAAGTGATGATCAAGGAATAGAAACAGCGTCTGGAGCTGGGCGATTACCGTGTATGGCGGTACCGGGCAATGGTTATACACCTTTGCCTGGTTGACATCGCCTATGCCTGCCCTATGTTGGCATTGATGGTCAGCATGCACAAGGCGATACAAACGATACCAAGAATATGCTGTCTATTCCACTAATCAGCCAGCTTAAAGTTTATATGCAGCAGATTATCTGGCGTCAGGAGGTTCAAAATGTTATTAAAGTTTCTCATGATAAAAATGTTATTCGCCGTTTGGAAAAACTCCTTGTGGCTTAAAGTCGGTCGGTTTAAGTAATTTACAAGAAAAAAGTCGGAAATGTGAAAGGAATGAACGTGCATTGTAACCAAATAACAATAGTATGTTTTGTAATGGCCAAGAGTGAGACTAAAGAGTCAGTAAAGAGGGAACTTGTTTATCTGGCAAATATGACTCGCAAAGAAGAGGGTAATATCAATTATGATTTACATGTCTCTAGTTCTGACGATTGTTTGTTTATAATTTATGAAAATTGGAAGAATCAAGCTGCTCTTGATAATCACATGTCCAAGCCCTATTTAACAAATTTTCTTTCAAAACAAAAAGAATTATTAAAGAGTTCGGTCGAAGGAAAAATTTGTAAAATTATAAATGGATGAAAGGAAAATTTAATGAAAATTCTTGTGATTGGCGGAACAGGTCATATTGGAAAGTTTATGGTACCCAAGCTTATTGATCTTGATGCGGATGTTATTGTTGCTGGTTCCGGCAGAACTCCTATTCCCCAAAAACCAAAATGGTCAAAAGTCAAATATTTAGTCTGCAATATTAAGAATATTAATGGACTGGAGAAATTATTGTGGGAATCTCCGGATGTTGTTATTGATATGACGGGCGGCATATGGAATATTTATAAGACATTGAAATCAATCAGTAAACATTTTATCGCTTGTGGTTCTTTATGGATGTATGGGGAACCCAAAGTGGTTCCTACCCCTGAACAAACGCAAAATGAGTGTGTTTTTAATCATTATAAAAAACGTTACTCCGAGATATCAAATCTTATCGATATAAGCGAAAAAGATGGTATTGCTTTTACCGCTATAATGCCTCCCAATATTTGCGGTCCAGGCAAAATACCCATAGATGGTTTAGGTGGACGTAGTATCGAAATGCACAGAAATCATAAAAAAGGTCTTGAGGTAATTCTGCCAAAGGCTGCCGACGTGCTTATCGGTCCTTGCGATGCTGAGGATATAGCAGATTGTTTTGTAAGAGCTGTTATGAACAGTGATAAATGCGCCGGTCAGATATTTAATGTTGGTGCTGCTTATGCTATTACCGCAACAGAATTGATATCTGTATATGCTAATATTTATAATGTCGAAATTCCAATTAGGCGAATTACATGGGATGAATATACTACGAACGTAAGTCCTGATATTGGTTATTGGTGGCATTTTAAAGCTCATATGTGTCCTGATATATCTAAAGCAAAAAAATTGCTTGATTATCGTCCGCAATATACCCCTGAGCAAACTCTTGCACGCGCTGTTGAATGGATGTCTGAAAATTACGAATTATAAATTTTGAATGTGATTAACAAAATCAAATGGGACGTAATAGATATAGGTCTAGGTGGTATTGCAGGTAGAAGGACAAATCTTTCGTTGATTAAATTGTTATTGCGTAAAATAATGTCAATTGTCTGCGTATTGCCACCATAATTTGGTTTTATATAATAATTATATATAAGGAAGGATATGACGGATTTTTCAAGGTCTCTAAAAGATTTAAAACCAACAAAAAAGTATCTTGTAGCGATTGATTCTGACGGCTGTGTATTTGACGCAATGGGCATAAAACAGAGGGAATGTTTCTGTCCATGGATGATAGCTTGTTTTGGTTTGCAGCCAGTTGCCGATGCTGCAAGGGAGTGTAAGGAGTTTGCAGACCTGTTCAGCAAAACTCGCGGGGCAAATAGACACAAAACAATTGTTAGGATTTTGACCGAACTGCTGCCAGAGCATCCAAAAGTTAAAGAACGAGGCTTTAAAGTTCCGAAATTTGATTATTACTGTAATTGGGTAAATGCCCTCAATAGCCTGTTAAGCAATGACGGCCTTAAACAGGCAATCTCAGAATCAAACAATGCGCAAGAAAAAAATGAATTAAAAATAGCACTTGATTGGAGCAACAAGGTTAATCAAGCCGTTGCAGATATAGTCAGGAATATATCGCTATTTAAATGGGTTAGTGAAAGTCTGGAGAAAGTTTCTGCTATAGCTGATATTATTATTTGTTCGGCAACTCCAACCGAAGCCCTCGAAAGAGAATGGTCTGAACATGGCATTGACAAATACGTGAAAGTAATTGCCGGCCAGGAAATGGGTACAAAAGCACAGCACCTTGCAATTATGTGCGAAAAATATGAGCGAGATAAAATTCTGATGATTGGCGATGCTCCGGGAGACCAACACGCTGCTCGTAAAAATGGCGTGCTGTTTTATTCGATCAATCCTGGAAATGAGGAAGCAAGCTGGAAAAGATTTTATGATGAGTCGTTTGATAAATTTATAGAAGGCAAATATGCCGGTATTTATGAAAGTGCGGTAATCAAGGAATTTGAGGGCTATTTGCCTGAAAATCCGCCGTGGAAATAAATATTTAGGTGAATAGGTTAGCATAATCCGACCAATCTTGTCCAAACTCTGCAGCGCCGAAAAATGAGCGCTGCACTAGGCGATGCAGCATACAGCCGCGAGGGCTCGCAAGGTCTCACAATTGAATTTTTAGAAGCCGGATTTAAGCTTAAATTCTACAAAGGCTTTAGGCTTCAAGTTTTTTAATTTGTGTTTTTTGTGTTTCAATCCACGCTCCTGTGTGAGGAGCGATATTTTTTACCTCACTTATAATTTATTCCGTGTCTTGTTTCAATCCACGCTCCTGTGTGAGGAGCGATGTTGCCTCTTGCTGGATTTGCTGTTCACTTTTTGTTTCAATCCACGCTCCTGTGTGAGGAGCGATATACGCCAGAATTGATGAATCTTACTGTTCAACGTTTCAATCCACGCTCCTGTGTGAGGAGCGATTTGCCGTAAGTTTGGAGCCCAACACCAAAAATCGTTTCAATCCACGCTCCTGTGTGAGGAGCGATTTAGTATAATATAATTATTTGAGAGGTTTATATGTTTCAATCCACGCTCCTGTGTGAGGAGCGATCTGTTATTTTTTTACTCATTTTAAACACCTCTCGTTTCAATCCACGCTCCTGATAAGCGACAATTATTCTTACCAACCGGCGACAATTAAAAGTTCCGGATATTAGTCGGATACAATAAACTATCCGAATTTCCT
>MHXZ01000055.1 GCA_001825665.1 Planctomycetes bacterium GWF2_41_51
TGCAGCACTTCCGCATAATGAATTTCTTGAAGATGTGAGTAAAATAACTATTTTTATTGAGAATCAAGTAAACGGTAAAAAAACGATACCATTGACCACAGCAAAGAATAAAAACCTTCGGGGAAGGGAATTTGCGAAAACAACATCTTAATTTTAAAACTTTGAGTTTAAAGCATCATACTTGTGAGCTATGATTGAAAATTCTTTCTGTATAAAATAAGCCGTTTTTATTTATTGAAGACATTGAAATTTAGGGTTTTAAACGCTTTCACTGTGCGCTTTTAAAATCGTGCGAATTTACATTATGAAGGATGTATTTATTTTTTCTAAGGAGGCTTAAAGCGCCAAGGCTAAGCAGGACAATCGTCGCAGGTTCGGGCACAACGACATTAATAATCTGTTCCTGACTACCGACTAAAGTATTATAATAAATATTTAATCCGTTGAGATTCAGAGTACCTAATCCATCGGCAAAGACAAGTGTATCGACATATAACGCTTCATTAAAACCAACAAAACCATTTCTATTTCCGTTATCCATCAGGTCTGCAAGGTAAATATGCGCATTTTCGCCAATGACTAAATTCGGCAGTGAAAAATTATTTACATAACCTTCGGAAACTTCGCCATTATCGAGTCCGGCGATTTCAAGACTGCCCCAATTGCCGAAGTTTTCTGTTACTGCTGCAATACCACCTTTCATTTGCAGAGTTGAATCAGAAGTAAAAATCCAATCAGCTTCGTCTGTCTGCGCTGTGATTAAATCATCGAGAATGGTTAATATGCCGTCTATTTCAATTTGACTTGTCGAATCGATATACAAATCGTTTGTCTGCATATTGAAATTTGTCGAAGAGGAACTTAGCTGCAATTTTCCGCCATTGACAAGAGCAACATCGCCGGTTGTTGAGACATTCTTGCGATAGATATGAATTGTACCGCCGTCGGCTCGCCATCTGCCGCTGCCTGAAACATTATTTTCAATGGTGAGCATTCCGCCGTCAGCGGCGATTGTGCCGTTATTGATAGTCTCGACCCTTATGTTGCCAATTCCGCCTGTTGTGGTTTTAATCGTTTGATTTTGTCCGATGGTTAAAATATCACCGGTCGTATGAACTTTATCTATATAATTATAACCGCCTGTCGCGAGCAGCACCTCTCCTGTTCCGCCGAGATTAACTGCTCCGTCACAATACAGAGATGCCGTATAGTATCCCGGGTCATCTGAAAGCCGTATTTGTCCGTTGTTTGTTATATTGTTTTGCAAATAAAGAGATTCAGTAGTTGCCCCGCCGAACGAGACGGATGTATTTTCGCCGACTGTAACATTATTAAAACGACTGGTTGTGCTGTCTATGTTAAATGTCCCGCCGGTTAAATTACCACCGTTAATTATGCTGCCGTGAACAGTGAATCCGCTCGATGAATCGGCATAAAGCTGACCTGAGGCGTTGTTTAGTGTCATCGTTTCTAATTTGATTGTGCTGCCATTTATTGAACGGAGTTGATTGTTATTTTCGACATCTTCTTTTATTGTGATTGTGCCGCTATCTGCGGAAATGATTCCATTGTTAATCACATCCAGATATATTTCGCCAGACGCTCCGCTTTCGGTTCTGACTGTTTGATTTTCACCTATGGTTAAACTGTCGCCGGATGTATTGGCCTTTTGTATCCAATTATAACCTGCAGTAGCAAACACCACCTCGCCTGTTCCACTAAGATTAACCGCACCATCGCAATTAAGAATAGCCGCATAAGTGCCGGGATTATCCATCAGACGAATCTGGCCATTGTTTTCGATACTATTTACTTTAAGATTTTCGCTGGTCGCACCACCGATTGCTATAGCAGTATCTTGGTCAAGCTCCACGTTATCAAAGAAGCTGGTTGTTCCATCGATAGAGAATGTACCGCCGCCTGTTAAGGTCCCGCCGGCAATCGTACTGTTGCTGATATTGAAACTGCTTCCTGAATCAACGCTTATTTGTCCGCCGGTATTATCTGCCGTCATCGTACTTAAATTTACGGTTCCGCCATTGATTGAACGGAGTTGGTTATTATTTTCGACATTTTCATATATTGTAATTGTGCCATTGTCTGCGGAAATGATTCCATTGTTAATCACATCCAGCCATATGTCGCCGGTCGCGCCGTTTTCGGTTCTTATGGTTTGATTTTCACCGATTGTAATGGAATCTGCGGCAGATGAATTCGCATAGGTAATCCTGTTATATCCGCCGCCTGTTGCAAAAACTATTTCGCCACTGCCATCAATGTTCGCCGCACCATTACATTGGAGAGCAGCGATATAAACGCCTGGATTGTCTATAAGACGAATTTGGCCGTTATTTGTAATATTGTTGAACTTGAGATATTCATTGTATGTGCCGCCGAGCGCGACAGTCGCATCATCGTCAATTGTTACATTGTTAAAAACGTTAAGTGTACCTTCGATATTAAATGTTCCGTCTGTTAAAAGTCCGCTTTCAATCGTGCAATTATTGATATTGAAATTAGCGCCGCTCGATGCGGAAAGCGTTCCGTTTGTGTTATTTAAAGTCATTGTGTCTAAATTGAGTGTGCCTGATTGAGCGGCTATGAGATTATTGTTTGTTATGTTTTCATTCAGATTAAGCGTTCCGCCGTTTGAGCGGATAGTGCCGTTATTTATAATATTTGCAACATTGACTATCCCGCTTCCGCCGCTGTTGGCCTGAAGTGTAAAACCGCTGCCGATTGTCAGAGTGGCTGCGCCATTGAGATAATTGTAGCCTGTGGTCACAAAATCGATTGACCCTGTTCCCTGCATCAGAGAATCGCCGGCGATGTTAAGGGTTGCGGTATATGTGCCGGGGGCATCATCTATCGATATTCTGCCGTTGACATTATTCGTACCGCCGGCAAGGGTCAGAGATTTATTGCCCACCGTGTCGCTACCGATGCTTATAAAACCTGCCGACTCTGAAATATTGACTGTGTTAACAGTATATGCGCCATCAACTTCGACATCAGCAGAGCCGGGAATGAAAACATTGAAATAATATTCAATTGCAGGATTGTTGTTCGGAGGCCCGTAATCCCAATTATAGATGCCGCTCCAGACGCCGTAGCCCGGACCACCCCAATGAGAATCCCAAACAACCGCGTTAGCTAAAAGTGGAAACAATAGAATTGCCAGCAGACTTACGCCTGCTCTGAAGAGTTTCTTCTTTCCCATTATTCTTCTACTCCTATTCCTGCATTGTCAATAACTTACAAACTCGTCTCGGTTAGTCCTCTTTATGAAACCAACAATAACCGTTAGATTATAACCAAAACCAGAAAAAACGCAATACATAACCTGACTTTTTTTGCCACATAAGGTATTGCAAACAAAACAGTTATGATTATTGTCAAAATTTTAACAAATTAGCTAAAGTAAATATTGTTATTTCTTTATCTGCTACTTAACAACTCAATCTCCGCAACTTGCATACTGTTTGCTCCGGCTGGATTTCGCACTGCGGTAATCAAAATCTGATAATGATTGTAAGCTGTAACATTTGCAAATGTAATCGGCGTTGAATTTTTAGTAAATCTCGGCCATGCTGTCGCTTGATTAAAATCAACAATCTGCCCCGAAGCAATCAGCGTGAATGGGCCGTCAATACCACTGTTCGAGCCGTAAATCTCAAACGCCACAGGGTCGCGGTCAGGATAATCATTGGCAGTCGTAAATGTTAAGCCTGTAACAATCGTACCGGGATTTGCCGGGGTTACGCGAATACCGGTAGATTGTGTTTCACCTTTGAAATGCAAAAATTTTGTATGGTCGTTATTATCGATTGCCATTGCAGGCGTTTCTCCCGTAGGCCAGTCATTATCGTTCGGCTGCCCTTTAACTGCATTGCCCGGCGCAGTTACATCGACAAGCGGTTTGAGCCAGTTTTCTGTCAGCATTGCTAAATCTGCAAAATAGACATCGCCGGAATAATCCATATCCGCTCCGCCGCAATAATTGTTATTCGCATTACAGTCACCTGCAACCCAATGCTCGGCAAATGTGCTAAAGTCATACATATTTACACCCTCCGGACAAGCCAAATCACCCGCCGCAAATTGCCAGATTAAACGCGGATAATCTCTGCCGTCACTGCACATTCGCCAGAAATTATTGTTTCCATTATCTGATTCATTTGTGAAATCCCAGCCCTCAAACGTCGAAAGCATTTTCATCTCTGTCGTTATTTTGCCGCTTCCTCCGTCACTCGTCGTTGTGCCGGATGTATTTACATCCCAAAAACAATGATCAATGGTGCAGTTGTAATTACGTCCTGCCAAGCCGCCCACTGAACTATTGCCGCTTACCGCGCCTGTTGAATAACAGAAAAAGATAGACCCGGCAGAAGTGTATCCAACAAATCCCCCGACATAGTAATCGCCGCTGGCGGAACCTGTAGCATAACATTGGTCCAGAACACCTGATTCCTTGTTATAGCCAACCAGTCCGCCAACACGAATCGATGAAACTGTGCTAACAGAGCAATTAGAATAGCAACCAGTTATGTTGGTGAAATTTATTCCGATCAGCCCACCGATACCGCTGCCGCTGCCTGAACCGTTAACCGAACCGTTCGACCAGCAACGGCTGATCTTATAGAGTGCCTGGCCTGCCAAGCCGCCGGCATTTTCGATACCGTTTACCGTTCCAGATGTATGACAATTAACAAATTTTCCGCCGGAACCGGCCAGAACACCTACATGGCTGTCCCCGCTTACCGAACAATTTTCAACGTCGAGATTGGTAACCAAACCGTTTTCAACTGAACCGAATAAACCAATATAGTCATTACTGCCGCCGGTAATAGTGAAGTTGGTGATTTTGTGACCATTGCCGTTGAATGTGCCTGTAAATGCGGCTCCCTGAAACCATAGCGACGAAGAATCGGTATCAGACGCAATAATTGCGGTCGAAAATATCTGCCCACCCATATCAATATCATCAGTCAATATAAAACATTTATCATAATCGCTGATGTCCCCGGCGAGATTGAGCAAATGTGTTTTGCTTGCGATTTTGAAAGGATTTTCAGGTGAGCCGTCGCCGTCTGCGTACTTTTCGCCTGAAACAACTCTTATCTGTCCGGCGGTATAAAGAAATGAAGTGTCCCAGCGAAGTCCTTCGGAAAGCGTCGGCAGGTTTATTGTGGTAAATCTGCCAGAAGTCAATGTGTCCCAGTCCAATAAATCGAATATATCATTGTCCTGCGGAGAATAGCCGCTAAGCAAAGTTACATTCAGCGTTCCGCCGAGGTCAGCGGTATTTACATCTATTGCCGCCGCTGTGCCACTGCAAATCTGTCCGCCAAGTTCTATTTGCAGCGTTCCGTTATCAGCAATTGTCAATGTATCGCTGACAGTCATTTTGCCCCCTGTAACGAAAAGAGTTCCTGGACAAGCTTGTCCGACCGGAAGATTAGTGATATTCAGTGTGCCGTCTTTGAATGTAATATTGCCGCTGAAACCAGAAAGATCGCCGCTGATATTGACAACACCCAAACCATTGATAAGCAGACCTCCTGTTCCGATGATGGGGCCGGTAATGTTAATTTTATGATAACCGTAATTGCCGCCGCCATAATTATTTCTGTCTGTATAAACGGTCAGCATATCCGGGCTGGAGATAAAAATATTGCCTGCGATAGTTCCGGGAGTTTCCGAAAATGCTGTAATTTTTGTATTGTCTGATACAGTAATATCGCCTGTCGAATATGTGTCGCCGCCTATTGTCATCGCTCCCCAATTACGAACACCATTTCCGCTGATAATCAGAGGTTCTGATGAATGCGCACCAATGTAAAGAGTTGCCCCGCTTCTAATTATGGTATGATTACCTTCCCCCAAAGCCCCCAATCCGTTATCAGCAGTAACCCAGAATTCTCCCTGCGAAACATCGGTGATACCCGTGTATATATTATTGCCCCGCAGTTCAAGGATATATCCGCCTGTCTTGATGAATCCGTGTGTTCCGGCGATTGTTGCACTGATGACGCCGCTCCAATTCGTTCGAATTGCCGGAGTAGAGTTTGGCGCCGATAATGTCAGAACATCCAAGCCGCTGCTGGTGAGAGTCCACTTACCTGTACTCTCATGATAAATATCATCGAAGACAATATGTCCTATCGTGCGATTGCCGGTATTTATCTTGGGGGCATGACTTTCACCCTGATACTCACCAATTTCACCGTAAATGGTAGCCGTTGCTCCCGCACCGTCGGAAATAATGCCATTCTGCCATTTGCTCGTATCGCTCCAGTTATAGGTGTTACTGTTCCATGCGTGATAAGTCCACGTCCCATCGGTTGCGAAAACACAAGATGAAACCATTAACATTACAACAACTATTGCCTTTGTATTCATTTTTTTACCTCCAATGGGCACAAAATAGTTTTGTTTTTAGAAAAAGTGCTGATGTGTGGGCGAAGAAACTGCGTAGAAAGAGATGATTTTGTTTTTTTAGTTTCTTCTTCCATTCTTCGTCAATTTAAAGAGGGTATTATACCAAAAAATGCCAATAAAAACAAGGTCTTCTTTGACTTTTTACGCTCCAAACCTTTATGCAAAATCTATTAGGCAAAATATATCGAGAAGTAGCATTTAAAACAGGCACATCTTCAAAAAATCCCGTGAGATTTTAATCAGCCCTGTGATAATAACAAAAAATTCCAAACGCCCTAAAAGCATCCCAAAAATTTCAGTCCAAAGGATAACAGGTGAAGCCTGTGGGCTTGTTACGCCAACAGATAAACCCACGGTTCCCAAAGCAGAAGCGAACTCGAATAAAGAATCCTCAAGACTTACGCCGGTTGAGGTAATTATAAGACTGCCTATTGCATAAGTTGCCAGATAAAGAAATATAAATGTTCCTATTTGCCGAATTCTTGTCTGGCTGATAAAATCTTTCTGCTCTCCTTGCCAGATATAATTTTCGGTAACAGCACTGGCCGGAAGGAAAAAACTTTTAATATCCCAGATAACAGATTTATATAAGATATACACTCTATATTGTTTTATGCCGCCCGCTGTTGAACAGGTCCCACCACCAATAAGCATCAGCACAATAATTAAAAGAACACCAAAAGAATTCCAATTACTATAACTGACAGTCGAAAAGCCTGTTGTTGTCAAAGCTGTAACAGTTTCAAAAATAGCGACTCGCAAGCTCTTTGATAAAGTTGGATACAAACTTGTACAAACCAAAAACAATAATGCGGCAGAACATATGGGAATCATCAGAAGCATTAAACGTACTTCACCATTTTTGGAAATGGCTTTAACATCTCCGTGCAGGAATAGATATGCAGTCAGAAAATTCAAATTACCCAGAATCATCAATGGCAATGTCACCGCTTCAATTGAAACTGAATTCCAATGGCCGATGCTGTCTGTTTTTGTTGAAAAGCCGCCTGTGGAGATAGCGGCAAATGTATGATTAATAGAGTCAAAAAGATTCATACCAGCAAAATAATAGGCAATCACCCCCATTATCGCATAACCGCTATAAATCATCATAACAATTTTTGCAGATTGCCTCACCTGGGGAACGAGCTGCTGACTTCTTCCTTCTGCAATACCAAGAGCAGGTCCGGTCGGACCTACAATCGTTGCGAGCATTATAATAGCCAATCCCGCGCCACCTGCCCATTGCATTATGCTTCGCCACAACAATATGACGTGACTAGCCTGCTGGACGTTTACAACTGAAAGGCCGGTGGTCGTCCAGCCGCTGACAGATTCAAAAACCGCCTGTGTAAAGTTAAGTTTTTGAATCGCCATAAAAGGCCATGCAGAAAAAATACAAACCGTTACCCAACTCAAAACAACAATCACAGCGCTTTGCTGCATATCAAGTGACTGACCATTTTTGTTTTTAAACAATCGCCAGAAGATAATACCAAGCAAAATCATTATTAGCGCAGGAGTTACAAAACCACCTGCTGATTGCGTCTCATTTTTCCAAAAGAAAAGACATACCAATGGTGTTAACATCAGTATCCCTGCCAACATCAATATCAGGCCGGTGTAATGAGCTATGTTTGCATAAGAATGTAGAACTTCCAGCTTCTTTTTCACGCTATGATTCCTATATATTGCTTCCAGTCAGCATTTTCAGCACCTGGCCATGATTTTGAGGCATTGTGATCAAAACTAAATGGTCACTGCAGCAAAGCGAAGTAGCGCCTCGCGGAATTACCGGCTGATTTCCTCTTAAAATGCAGGCTATTAAACAATTTTCAGGCAGATTGGTTTCCATAAGAGATTTGCCCAGGACAGGTGAATCTTTTGTCAGGACAACTTCTGTAATATTGACTTTGCCTTCTGCAATCGAGAAAAGATTGACAATATCCTCAAATCCGGTTCTCTGTTCAATCAGATTTGAAATCATACGAGTTGTCGAAAAAGCGATTGTGACGCCAAGCTGCTGAAAGACCTGTTCATTGTCAGGATCATTGACAAATGCCAGTGTCTTTTCAACACCAAAGTTCAGCCTAGCCAACTGGCAAATAACAAGGTTATCCTCATCATTGGGAGTGATTGCTAAAACCGCATCCATTGTTGATGTTTGAGCGTCTTTTAGAACCTGAGGGTTAGTCGCATCGCCAAAGACAATTGTAGCCTTCAGCTGTCTTGCAAGAATTGTGCATTCTTCCTTTTTACGATTAATGATTGTAACTTCGTATCCTTTTGCAAAGAAGGCTTTTGCCAAAAAATATGCGATTTTACCCCCACCAATAATTAAAATATTCATATCAATGATACCTTTTTAAATATTAGAGTTTTCGTTTAAAGCGGCTATCATCTTATCGGCGGCAATTGAAGTCAGGCAAATACTTTCAATACCTAATATTTTACAAAAAGATTCTTTATTAGGGTCAAGTATTCTGACAAAGACTTTAGCCACGTTGAATTTTTTCCTGGCAATCTGGGCCGTCATAATATTTACGTTTTCATCATGGGTTGCGCCTATAACAACATCTGCTTTGTCTATTTTGGCTTGTTTGAGAACAGCAAGTTCAGTAGCATCTCCTTCTATCT
Organism: Planctomycetes bacterium GWF2_41_51; assembly: GCA_001825665.1. Taxonomy (GTDB): domain Bacteria; phylum Planctomycetota; class Phycisphaerae; order Sedimentisphaerales; family UBA12454; genus UBA12454. Next base: position 9,079 of record MHXZ01000055.1, read on the forward strand.
TGAACCCACTGAATTGATCTGCGCTAAGCATATTAAATGCGTTTGAATTTACATCTATTACAACAACGCTATTTCCTTCGTTGCTTAGTCTATTAGCCAGGAAAGAGCCGAGTCTGCCGCATCCAATTACGATTATATAAAGATTTTCAGCTTTGGTCATTTTTTGGTATCTTTATCAAAAAGAATTTTTTTCTCATCTGCATCCGGATTTACATGCGCCGAGCGACTCAAATTATGTTGAGCAGGCTTGTAAGTTGGATCAAGTGATAATGCAGCACGATAATTTTTTTGTGCTTCCACCTTATCACCTTGAAGTTCATACAAAGCACCTAAAAAATTAAATGCTTCAGCACGAGAAGAATCTATTGAAATCGCTCTCCTAACATGTTCTGCGGCGGATTCGAAATGCCTATCTGCAACACTTCTTTTTGCAAGTTCAAGACATGATTCATAATCTTTGTTCTTTTCTTCGCTCAGTGTTTCTCTTTTAATAATTTTTGTAACCAGACTTCTGATTTCTTTAGGTGTAAAAGGCTTTTGAATAAAATCAACAGCGCCAAGCTTCATTGCTTCTACAGCCGATTCAATCGTACCATGAGCAGTGATAATTACTACCCTAATATCAGGACGGTCTTTTCTTAATTCCTCAAGCACCTGCATACCATCCATTCCAGGCATTCGCAAGTCCAGCAACACCAGGCCGAATTCCGTATCTTTCAATTTTGCAAGTGCTTCCTCTCCATTGACCGCTGTATCAGTCTCAACATCCATATCCGCCAGCGATTGAGTGATAGTCATACGGATATTTTTTTCATCATCTACAATTAATATTTTATTGGTTTTCATCTTAATATCTCCTATTTTAACTTGCAACGGGAACAGTAAAAGTGAAAGTGCTTCCTTTGCCCGGCTGTGAATCAACCCATATAGTCCCTCCGTGAGCACGAACAATCTCTTTACAAATAGCAAGCCCCAGACCGCTTCCGCCGAGTGCTTTTTCAGTTTTAACCTGCACAAATTTGTCAAATATCCGGGATTGATATTCATAAGGTATTCCGGAACCGTTATCTTCTACCGATATATGAATTTGTGAACCAACACTAGTTGCCGATAATTTGATGTAGCCATTTGCATCTGTGTAACGCAGCGAATTTGCGATAAGATTAGTTAACACCCATGTAATTTTATTGGCATCAGCTTTAATGTTCGGTAAATCGGTTGGAACATTGTAGGATAATTCGATATTTTTCTCATCAGCCTGTTTCTTCAAAAGACTAACCGCTTTTTCACAAATCAATTTAACCGTAATAGAATCAAAATCCAAAGGCATTTTCCCTGCCTCAATTCTTGAAATATCCAGCAAATCACTAATCAGAGCCTTGAGTCTCAAAACCTCTTCATCCGCCACATTAAGCAATTCGCTTTCTTTGGAATCCAGCTTATTTATCAATTTTTCCTTCAGCAGTGATATACTCATCCCGATGCTCGTAAGCGGAGTTTTAAGCTCATGTGAGGCTGCCATAACAAATTCACTTTTCAGCCTATCTAATTCCTTCAGTCGCGTTATATCTCGAAGCAGCAGAACCATACTTATCACCGATTCTTCACCGGCGAAAACCGGAGTTGCTGAATAAGAATAATGCTGCTGGGATTGTCCTTTATTAATCGTCAGAACATTAGCTTCCGTATCTTCGGATACAACAGCAATTTCGAATGTAAAAGATTTTTTAGCGTAATTGAACAGTTTTTCATCTTTGGTGATTTCAAGCAGATGATAACCTTTGATTTCATTGGGCTTTTTATCAAATATCTTCGCTGCGGCAGGATTTATGTCTTCAATTTTCAATTCTGAATTAATTACAATCAGGCCATCATCGATACTGCCTATAATTGCCTCGCTTTTATGTTTTTCACTTAATATTTGCTTAAGATTTAGGTCTCTGTAAGCCTTTAGTTTTTGCACCATCTGATTAAAATCTTTGGCCATCATTCCAATTTCATCATGCGATTTTGATTTTACTTCTACATCGTAATCGCCTTCGGATATTTTCTTTGCAGCTGCTATGATTTGATGAATAGGCTTAACTATCAAACCTGCCAGCAGAAAGCTAAATCCCACACCGACAACCACAGAAGCCAAACCAATTGTAAATACAGACCAGAATGCCCTGTTTGACACATTATTTGCTTTATTACTGGCTTCAAACATTGTGTTTTGATTGATTTCTCGTAACTCGATACATTCTTTTCTTATGGACACAAAAGTGGGTAGCACCGTTTGATGATATAATTCTGTTGCCTGGGCACTATCGGAATGAGCTATTGTTTGCAGATTTGAAAAATCAATCAGATATTGGATATATCCATTGTCAATGCCTTCGATTATTTGTTCTTCACCCTCAATTGTGATATTGTCTTTGGCTCTACCAAGCCATAGAAGAAAATTATTTTCATTTTCCTTGAATTGTTTTATAGCCTTATCTGGATAATCTAACAGAAACAGCAGGATAGCACTATCTTGTCTTTCAAGAGAATCTATCATATTTTCAGCGGCAAGAATGCTTTTATAATTCTCCTTCAAAATCGCTTCGGCGGCCTTGCCAAGACGAACCATGTTTATCAAAGACCATATTATTACTGCGATAATAAGACACAAAACAAGGCTATAGCCAATTATCACCTTTTTTCGCAATGTCCAGAATGCCTTATGTTCTATTTTTAGCATTTCTTGTTTCCTGCATCGTTATCGGAGATTTCAACTATTTTAAGAGCATGAATAACTCCGGGATAAAAACCAAGAATAGTTAAAAGGATGTTTTTGCAGAATTTCCGTCCAAAACCACACCTAATATACGCTGCTAATGGGGGAAAAAATATAGCAATAACAACTAAATTTTCAGTACTAATTTTATTCAATTATCTATCCTACTTTAAGCTCAGTGAAAATACTGCAAATTCAATACCAAAGCAAAAACCCTCTTTTTTGGGGATTAGCAAAGGCTACAAAACAATTGCCTTGCAAATTGCAAAAAACAACGAATGTTGTCTTGCAAAATGCAAAAGCAATTTAACTAAATATTATAAGTTTTGCGCTTACGCCAGAGTGTTGCCTGGTCAATACCAAGAATATCAGCGGCTTCCTGTAATGATTTCGATGAAGCCAATATGCGCCTGATATGCTCTTGCTCTATTTGACTAAGAGGAATATTGTCGCCAAGTTTAGGCGGTGTTAAAGCAGGTTTGATGTTTTGGTTCAAAAGTTCTACACCGATTTTATCACTATTGCATAAAATTACAGCTCGTTCGATCGCATTTCGTAATTCTCTGATGTTTCCCGGCCAAGCATATTGCTTCAAGGCCATCATCGCGTCATCGGCAAATCCGACAATGTTCTTATGATTTTGACCATTAAAGAAAGTCAACATACTTTCCGCCAGAGTTTGTACATCATCTGGACGTTCCATCAATGGAGGCACAAAAATCTCAATTACATTTAGACGATAATACAAATCTTCCCGGAAACGACCTTCCTCCACAGCTTTTTGAAGATCGATGTTGGTTGCCGCTATCAATCTTACATCCGCATTTAAAGTGTGATGATCGCCCACACGTTCGTATTCTTTTTCCTGGATAAATCGTAAAAGTTTTGGCTGTAACACTAAAGGCATATCTCCGATCTCATCCAGAACAACTGTTCCGCTTTGGCATATTGCGATTCTGCCCGGATTATCCCTGATCGCTCCGGTAAAAGCACCCTTGATATGACCAAATAGTTCACTTTCTAATAACTCGCTCGGTAATGCTGGACAAGAAATCATTCCCAAAGGCTTATCGTTTCGATTACTCCAATTATGTATAGCTTTTGCGAGTACGGTCTTCCCAGTCCCGCTCGGACCTCGCAACAGTATAATTGCATCGGATGGCGCTGCCTGTTGAGCCTGTTCAATAGCTCTCTGCATTGATGTGTATTTACTTGAGAAAATTGGATCAGGTCCAGATTTTATGATATCAGTTTGAAGCTGGGCCACCTGCTGTTCCATTAACTTTATTTGCATTACTCTCTTGATAACCAATGCCACATTATCAGGTTCAAAAGGTTTGGCAAGGTAATCTATTGCTCCCCTTTGTATTGCTTCTACCGCAGTGCCGATAGAAGCGTAGGCAGTAATGACAACTATTTTCATCCAGGGAGCGGTTGCTCTAAATTCAGGAATAAGTTTCATTCCATCTGCTTGCCCCAAACGTAAATCAAGGAACGCAAGATCAAATACTTCGCATGCAGCTTCATTTAAAGCATCTTGAACATTGCTGACAGATTTTACAATATTTCCTTTGCCCTCAAGATAAATCCCCAGGGTTTTGCGGATATTAGCCTCATCATCAATTATTAAAATGCGAAGCTTTTCGTCTTTTTCAATAACATTTATCATTTCTTGTATCAATATTCATCTAAAAACCATAAGATTAACATAAATTATGGATTTATCAAGTTGTTATAGATTCAAAGACACGGACATATTGCTAACGTATAGATAGGAACAATTAACAAGATGAAAAAAAACATATTGAAATTTTGTTCTAACCTTAATATAATGCAACAATGTTGCAATAAAAAAATGGCCAAATTAACACGAAAATTCATTATTACCATAGTATCGGCGGCATTTCTGCTAAACTCCGCAAATGTTTTAATCTATATTCACCTTGCAGAACATAAATCCGACATAGGCGGGCATAATGAAGATAAATGCCCTGTCTGTCAGCAAGCTGCTATAAATAAAACAAAAGCAATCATTCCAAATGATGTGGTAAACCTTGATTCACCGCGAATAACTTCTACGCATATTGCTAAATCACAAACTATCATAAAAAGTTTTGATTTCCTCACACCTCATCTCCGTGATCCTCCGGTAAATGCATAATTTTCAAACCGGAAAGTAACCAAATTAGATTATCATGGTATCTCTGCGCTCACATTGAATGATGCGCAAATACAGCAATTTAACGGAGATTTTCAATGTTAAGAAGAATTCTTTGCATAGTTAGCGTTATTTTATCTTTAAATTATTTTGCTTTAGCCCATTCACATATTTACGTCGGCATTAATGTGGATGGCATATCAAATACAGGTGATGAAAATAGACTTTGTATTTTCGGTATGCCTGCAATTATTGAGATGCTCCCGACAGGCGACTATCTCGGCGGTAAACAAATATATATCGGTGAAATTGATTGCTGGCATTCGGCTGAACATGACACACCATACCAGCTTGATGATAATTCACAGCAGTCAAATTGGCAAATTTCGCTGAAAAGAATTAATTATTCAGACCCTGTAAATTTCTGGATGGAAGATGAAGCTACAACACTGGAAATTCTTTTATCCGATAGTGCAACTTATGCTTTTAATGAGCCGGGGTGGGATGATGATGAAGGATGGCATTTCCATAATCACATAGAATTCCTTGCATCAGCTGATGGAGCAGAACAAGCATTCTCGGCGACATTTACAGTATTTGATACCGGATTAACCGGTTTTATCGAATCATCACAATATACTCTGAATTTTGTAACGGTTCCTGAACCAGCTTCTTTTGCAATATTTGGAACCGGATTATTTTCTATATTGAAATTACGAAGGAAACAATAAAAGTGAAACGTCCAAAAGGGTTTACACTGGTAGAACTGTTAGTAGTTATATCGATAATTGCAATATTGCTGGCAGTTCTTATACCAGCTTTGAATAAAGCGAGACAGCAGGCAAAAAAAGTCGTCTGCTCAAGCAATATGCGGCAGATGGGCGTAGCCTTGCAATGTTATTTGCAGGACAGTGAAACGCATTTGCCGGATAGTTCATGTCACACGGATGACCCGAATGAATACTGGCTGAAAATTTTGACGAAGTATCTTAAACAGAATTTGTTGTTTAAATGCCCTGCCGATGAAGCAAAAAACTTTGTCGATTGGAACAAGTCCTCTCGTCAGCAACCGGATAATGCGCGATGGTCGAGTTTTGCTCTAAACTCGCTGCTGGACTCCAACTGCCCACGATATAGCGGCAAATACAATAGTGTTAAATTTATTTACAAACCACAGTATTGCATTTATGTCAGTGAAAGTCCATCTTCCTGGACTAAGGAAGATCACATTCATCCCGAAACGTGGGGTTATAGCATTAACACAGCCAAAAAATATATAGCATGGGACAGGCATTCCAACAAATCAAATTATCTTTTTGCCGATGGTCATGCGGAGACATTGAAAATCGAAGATACTTATAGCTGGCCGGGCAATTGCTTTTGGTTTCCTGAAAGCTCACCGGGCTGGCCAAATGATGAATAAAGGAATTTAATATGTTTAGAATTTTTATAATAATTTTTGTTTTAACATGCTGCGGTTCTTGTTTTGCCGATTGCCCACTTGACCATTTATTAATCGGCTGTAATCAGGATGGAATTACAGGGACAGACGATGATAATAAACTGTTTGTCGATTGCACACTTAAATATCGTCATAGCGGCGATATCGATTGGCAGCACTGGTATTATCAGCTTAATTATAACCCACGCTACAACCGATGGCAGTTTGGTGAACCTGGGTTTGATGTGATAAGCATAAATGACCCGAACAGGCATCTTTCGGGAATAAAAAACGTGAATTACCGAATTATTATCGAATGTATTTCAATTAAACCAGGATTTGTTGCAAAGGAAAGCACTCTTGGTATCGAATTTAATGAGGCGGGAGATTTCGTGAATCACAGTGCGCTTTCCGATTCTCATTTACATCTTGAATATCGTGCTCCTGCGCCATCAGGGGAAACAGAACTGCAATGGATTACATTTATTATTTATGATGAATTTGAAAACTATGAACCATCGAATCCTTTCAGTATTGCTTTCGTTATGGACCCTCCTGCGGGTGATTTGGTTATCGATGGAAAAGTTGACATGGATGACATGACAGAATTCTGTTATTACTGGCTTGAAAGCGATGGCGGCAAATCAAATGATTACTATGAAAGAACCGATGCAAATCGGGATGGCAAAGTCGATTTTATTGATTTTTCCATGCTTGCATTGAATTGGTTGTGACATCACACTAATGCTAATTTCAATAAACCAGCCAAAGCCCCGGTCAATATCAGCCACGTTGCATTTATTTTGAATCTGACCAGCAGAACAGATGAAAGCACAGCAATGCAAATACTCAAAATGTCAACCAGAGAAGAGCGACCCAATTGCCAGGTTACAGCACCCATAAGACTAAGCGCAGCTGCATTGATACCATCCAATAAGGCGCCCGCCCAGGAAGATTTGCGCAAGCGTGGAATCAATGGATTGGAAATCGCAACGAAAATAAATGAAGGCATAAAAATTCCGAGTGTTGCAAGAACGGCACCTTTAAAACCACCAATAAGAAAACCAATAAACGTCGCAGTTGTAAACAAAGGTCCCGGCGTTACCTGACCAATAGCCACAGCATCGAGCAATTGCTGATCTGTAAGCCAGCCGAGACGTTCGACAAAATCACTTCGCAGAAAAGCAAGAAGAACATAACCGCTTCCATACCACACTGCTCCGATCTTCAGAAAAATAAGAAACAGCGTCGGAAAACTAAAATTAGCAACCTGTGATAAAATACCAAATCCTCCAAATGGCAATAAAGATATACAACAGGTCTGTTTCCGTAATTGCCTGATATTTTTAATCAGCATTACAGCCAGTCCACCTGCAAACAAAAGTGCGATTTCATTTATATTCATAAAGTAAAGCACAAAAACAATCAAAGCCATTGTCGCGGTAAGTCTATCTTTAATTGCCTTTCTGCCTAATTGCCAAAGCGCCTGCAAGATTATCGCTATTACCACAGGTTTTATGCCATACAAAAGCCATTGAACCGATGGCAAAGTACCATAGAGTGTGTAAAGCCACGCGAGAAAAAGTACAATCATTATCGCAGGGGCAGCGAAACATACGCCGCCTATAATTAATCCTCGCCAACCAGCACGCAAAAAACCTATGTGGATTGCCATTTCAGTAGAATTGGGGCCGGGAATGAGATTGGTTGCGCCAATTAAATCGAGAAAATGCTGGTCATCGAGCCATTTGCGTTTTTCGACGGTTTCATTGTGCATCATGGCGATATGTGCAACAGGACCGCCAAAGGCAATCGTGCCCAATTTAAGAAACAATTTTGCTAGTTCAGTTAGTTTATGCATGTCATGGAATTTTAAATATCACAGGTAAAACTGCCATCTGCTGGAGTCTTTCGACAAAATGCAAAAGAATAAATATCCAGACAAACCACATCGCATCGGCAAAATTGGCAATATACTTATCCGGCTTTACATGATATATTACAGGATTATTTGGCTTTGTTAATTTTGGCAGAATTCTCGGAGTGCATTTCATATAATCGATATAAGCCTGGCCGAATTTTGAAGTCAGTTTTTTTTCTTCCGCAAGTATGGTAAACGGATAATAACAAATATAAAAAACCGCTATGATTGCAAAGATAAGCAAATTTTCACTCGCAAGGCCGATGCCAATAGCACCTATGAAGCTAAAGACATAAAGAGGATGGCGAACTATCGAATAAGGCCCAACAGAAATAACCTGATCGCTTTTGTACCCGCTTATATACATCAAAGCCCACAAACGCCCAAAACTGCATAAGGTTATCAATAGCAATCCGCAGGTTTCCATCACAATGTCTATTATGTTATCCTGTTTCCATGAATGGGTCGTAAACAGAATCAGCAATAATATGACTATGGCGACTATCCGTGTAAGCGGTACACGCAGTTTAGCTGCGATAAATAGCATCTTTTCCATCAGGCAATTCTATCCATTGTTTTAAATTTCTTTTTGAAAATCCTTAATACCATCCAAAACAATAATGTCACCGTAAAGATAGATGTCCACATTGTATCAAGAACAAATATATTATTCATGCTGAACTCCCGGAGCATCTCAGCGGCAAAAAATGCTGTTGCAATACCCAAGAGAGTGGTATGTTCCCTGTAAAACAGTTTTAGATAATTGAACTTCAACTGCGGTTTTTTCCATAATCTAAAATTCGGTATTATTGCCGGAGTACATATGGCATATTCCAAAAATTCTTCCTTGAAATTATCGAGCAGGAACTGTTCTTCTCTCATAATAATAGGCACATAGAAACACGAGAAAAGCAGAACATTGATAACTACTATCTCATAATTCTGTGAAAGCATAGAAAAACCGATTATCCCAAAGAGATTGCCTATATAAAGGGGATTTCTAACAATCGAATACAATCCATCTGTGTTTAAACTGTCTGCTCGCTGGCTTTTCATATTTCTGCCTGATGTGCCCGCCCTCGAATATCCCACAGCGATCAGCCTTATCGAAAATCCCAATAATGCAACAGCAAAGCAAATCAGTTCAAAAATCAGGTCATAAGTATGACTTCGATTGAAGTAATAGAAATGCCGTCTTTCAAGCACCATTAAAACGGATAATCCCACAGGGAAAACAAAAGAACGATATTTGAAGAACAGATTGCCTGCAACCGTTATTCTTTCATTCAAAAGCATATATTATTTTCCTTCAACCACTTCGTTTATCAATTCCTGAATTTTATGCCTGCATTCCTGCAAAGCGTTTTTGCCCTTTGCGGTTATGCGATAATATTTCCTTATTTTTCCGCCGACATTTTCTTTTTTTAAAACAAGATAGCCATCATTATGAAGCCTGTGCAAGATAGGATAAAGCGTACCGCAGCTGATTTTATAGCCATGCCGGGCAAGTTCTTCCATCAATTCTGTTCCAAAAACAGGCTCTTTTGAAGCGTGATGGAGAATATGAATCCTTATAAAACCTAAAAAGAAATCTTTTATCACATTAATACCAATATCAAATATGGTTATCGGATATTGATATTACAATATGCTCTATTATCTGTCAATACCTTTTAGGTGAAAGATTATTATCGCTCGATTGGCGAAGCGGTAAATTGTGACAAGTCGGCCAAGCCAAGCTGTTTCTCGATGGCCGCGATTTCTTTAACAGCTTTATCGAAGCCATCTTCACCAAACTGCTTATGCTCGATTTCCTCGAATTTCTCGCTCATTTCATCAAACTGTTCGGGGCTTAATGTACTTTTCCAGGCAGGAAATACTATCGTATCCTCTCTTGCCGAGTGCGAATCATACATTCGTGCAAATAATTCCATTGTAGAGGCCTTTTTTTGCATCAACGTTTTGCTTTTGATTTGTAGCGTGTAAAATATAATCAGTAATTTCCCGACCTCGATTATGCTGGGCTATAAGAATTTCAGGATATCCGGAAGCTTCGCCCCCAATTTTGCTTACTACTGGAAAATAAAGTTTTCTTCAAGCTGCTTTCCATGATAATTTTCGCCGAAATCGCGGAATAGTTTAGCAGCCTTATTGAGTGGTTCATTAACCTCTGAAATAGATACCTGACTAAGTTTTTTTGCGGATTCACTGTATATTATCAATATTCGCCGCAAAACACCCTGCTCACGCATTAAATCCTCAATTGCGGTAACTTCTGATTCCATATCTTTCTCATTTCCCTTTGGATATGCCGTTACGGCAAAACTGTTGCCGACTATCAATCCGGCACTTAATCCCCCAACTGTCGCCATTAAATTTCTTCTGGTTATATCCATAGGCTATCTCCTTAACAATGTCCTACTATAAACTCAAAAGAAATTCCTGTATATGAGTAAAAGCCTTAAGCGATGCAAAGAAAAAACTGAAGAGATTTTTCAACTGGTTCAATGATATTGATTTTTCGTGCCGATTTATATAACGGATTCCGTCCAATCACTTCTCATACATTACAGACAACTCTAATCTTATAGCTTCAGGAAAAACAACATTCGTTTCCAAACGCATATGCTCCATAATTTCGGATTGAAGCGATTTCATGTCTTCATAAAAAATCTTAAATGAATCAGAGGATTCTTCCAGAGTTTTAAAAACGGAAGCTATTTTATCTATTGCTTCCAATAAGGTATTTTCAAGCTTAACATGATCTAATTCTATCTGACTTATTGGATTTTCTATGCTGTGAAAAGGTATTGCCGGCTTTGTTCCATCATTTGTTTTATAAAATTCCAATTTTCTTATATATGAAAAAAGTATCTCTTCTTCCCGTTTAATATGGTCTTCGGCTTCGGATTTAAATATAGTAAAAAATTCCTGAAGCGATTCGAGCATTTCTCTATGCTTTCCGGTGTATGTATTTAAAATCTCATCAAGCAATTGTTGCAAATGAGGATTTTTTTCGCTTTTAATAATTTGATGCACTTGCTCAAGATGATCGATAAGCTCTGTTAATGAAGCTTTTGACCATTTTCTAATCTCATCATTTGTGGATAAATTTTGCATATAAATATCTCTTTCTAAAATTTCTATACTTTGGGTAATTGGTAGAAAATAGAATTTCAATAAGCTACAATATATGATACGAAAATAATGGTCTTCCAAAATGAGAAATCTGAAATTTATTATGGATTAGTAACCTTTTGAATTGCCGTTAATTTATTCATTCACAAAAGATTTGGTTATCATTTAGATTTAAATTTTCGCTCTTTGAGCATGCAATAAAGAACTGGCACGACAAGCATCGTGAGAACCTCAATTGTCATACCGCCAAAAGAGGGAATCGCCATCGGGACCATTATGTCGGCGCCTCGGCCGGTCGAAGTAAGTACCGGCAAAAGTGCAAGTATCGTCGTAGCAGTCGTCATAAGACAGGGGCGGACTCTGCGATGACCGGCTTTTATTGTCGCCTGGCGGATATCCTTAATAGTCGCAGGTTTTGAAGCTGCGAACGATTGCTCAAGATAAGTACACATTACAACGCCATCGTCAGAAGCTATTCCGAATAATGCTAAAAAGCCGACCCATATCGCAACACTCATATTGATCGGATGAATCTGGAAAAGTTCTCTCATAGAAACGCCTAAGAGCGAGAAATTAAGGAACCAGTCTTGTCCGTAGAACCAAATAAGCAGAAAGCCGCCGCCCCAGGCGACTAAAATGCCGGAGAAGACGAGAAGAGAAGTCGAAACTGCTCTGAACTGCAAATATAAAATCAGGAAAATTATAAACAAGGCAAGAGGTACAACGATAGAAAGAGTTTTTTGTGCGCGAATCTGATTTTCATAACTGCCGGCGAAAGTATAGCTGACGCCTTTGGGGATTATCAGCTCGGCAGATGCGATTCTATCTTCGAGGTATTTTTTGCATTGCTCGACAACGTCAACTTCGGCCAAGTGGGACAATTTATCAAATAATATGTATCCGACGAGGAATGTATCTTCGCTTTTTATTTCCTGCGGGCCGCGGACATATTTTATTTCGGCAAGCTGAATGAGGGGGATTTGTGCGCCACCGGCAGCGGGTACGAGAATTTTGCCAATGCTTTCAATAGAATCGCGAAGTTCGCGCATATACCGGACACGAACGGGGTATCGTTCTCTGCCTTCAACTGTTGTTGTAAGAGGGTCGCCGCCGATTGCGACTTCGATAACGTCCTGAACCTGGCGAATGGAAATGCCGTAGCGTGCGATTTGCTGACGATTGATTTCAATTTCGAGATATGGTTTTCCGACTATGCGATCGGCGATAACGGTCGAGGCTTCGACAGCAGGAACCTGCTTGAGAAATTTTTCGATTTCGAAGCCGACTTTTTCGATTGTGTCGAGGTCCGGGCCTTTGATTTTGATTCCCATCGGGGCACGCATACCGCTTTGCAGCATAACAATTCTGGCGGCGATGGGCTGGAGCTTGGGTGCGCTTGTAGTGCCGGGGACTTGTGCGGCAACAGTTATTTCGTGCCAAATATCATCAGGCGTTTTGATGTGTTCTCGCCACTGGCGATAGGGTCTGCCGCCGTCGTCGGGGATTAGATTATTATTCGCGTCGCGGACGAACCGGCGGTTTTTCCTGTCATATTTGAAACGCACTCTGCTGCCGTCTTTGTCGAGGATATATTCGGACTTGTAATTGACAACGGTTTCAATCATTGAAATTGGGGCGGGGTCGAGAGGAGTTTCTGCTCTGCCAATTTTGCCAACGACTGTCTCGACTTCGGGGATTGACTGAATCGCAGCATCCTGTTTTTGAATTATCTCAAGGGCTTCGCCGATGGATGCATGCGGCATTGTTGTGGGCATATGTAAAAACGAGCCTTCATCGAGCGGAGGCATAAATTCTTTGCCGAGGCCCGACCAGATAAGTACGCCGAGAATGATGATGAGTATGGGCAGTGACAGGAACGCCAGTTTGTGCTCGAGGCACCAACTAAGGATTCGAGGATAAAACTTCTGGAAGAAGTGAAAGAATAAAAGCAGGCCGCCGATTAAAAGGGCAACAAAAATAGTATTAAGAATCAAACCTTTGGCGGGGCCAAGAGGAAGCCAGTCCATTGTAAGAATTATTCCAACAAGAGCTATCGCGAAAATATTGGCGATTGTACTGCTGCTTGATGATTGCTTTTGCTGGGCCGGCTGTTTTCTTGCAAGATGATAAACGCCGATTGCAGCGATGACAAGGCCGAGCCAGAAACCAATGAGAAAGCCTGCTGCGATGCCTGCGGCGATTACCATTGCAGCTAATATGCGGCGAGTCCATCGCTTTACCTGAAAACTTTTTGTGAAGAGAATATGCGCTGCAGAAGGGATGATTGTCAGGGCGATAATTATCGAAGAGATAAGCGCGAAAGTTTTTGTAAAGGCCAGCGGTTTGAAAAGTTTGCCTTCGGCTCCGGTCATAAAAAAGACCGGCAGAAAACCGACCACGGTAGTGGCGACAGCGGTGAGAACAGCGCTGCCGACTTCATATGAGGCGTTGAAAACAACTTCGAGTTTGTTGTCTTCGGGTTTTGCCTCGTTGAGGTGATTTAAAATGTTTTCACAGATTACGATACCCATATCGACAATGGTTCCAATTGCGATGGCGATGCCGGAAAGAGAAACAATATTGGCATCGACACCGAAAGTTTTCATCGCAATAAAGCACATCAGCACCGCCAGGGGCATCATCGAGCTAATCAGCAGTGAACTGCGAAGATACATAAGCATTACGATAACGACGATAACGGTTACGAGGACTTCCTCTCTAACAGCGGTGTCGAGAGTGCCGAGGGTTTCATAAATAAGGCCTGTGCGGTCATAGTAGGGAATGATTTTAATCTGCGAGGTGGCGCCGTCGGACAGTTTCTTTTTGGGCAGGCCGGGGGAAATTTCGACGATTTTCTTTTTTATGTTTTTAATGGCTTCAAGTGGGTTAAAGCCATATCTTACGACGACGATGCCTCCGACCGCTTCGGCGCCGGATTTGTCAATCGCGCCGCGACGCAGGGCGGGACCGAAAGCAACTTTGGCAATATTTTTAATGTAAACGGGGACACCGACATCGCCGACTTTTATAACGGTGTTTTCGATGTCGGTTAATTGTTTGATAAAGCCAAGGCCGCGAATTATATATTCAACTCTGTTTATCTCGATGGTTTTTGCGCCGACATCGATGTTCGAATTTCTGATGGCGGAATAGACATCTTCGAGCGAAACTTTCCATGCGCGCATCGCGTCGGGGTCAACGTCAATCTGGTACTCCTTCACAAATCCGCCGATTGATGCAACTTCGCTGATGCCTTCGGAGCTGAGGAGGGCATATCGAACGAGCCAGTCCTGTGCGCTTCGAAGCTCATCGAGGTCCCAGCCGCCAGTGGGATTGTCTTTTTCGTCGCGGCCTTCGAGAGTGTACCAGAAGACCTGTCCGAGCGCGGTTGCATCTGGGCCGAGCATCGGCTGAACGCCCTGAGGCAGAGTCTGTGCGGGAAGTGCGTTGAGCTTTTCGAGGACTCTGCTTCTTGACCAGTAAAAATCAATCTTTTCGTTAAAGATTATATAAATGCTGGAAAAGCCGAACATAGAATAACTGCGGATTGTTTTAACACCCGGCACACCCATCAGGGCGGTTGTAAGAGGATATGTAATCTGGTCGTCAATGTCTTTGGGCGAACGGCCGGGCCAATCTGTGAAAACAATCTGCTGATTTTCGCCGATGTCGGGAATAGCATCGACAGCAACGGGATTTCTGGGCATAAACTCAAGCTGCCAATCGAACGGAGCGGTATGTATGCCCCAGAGAATTATGAATGCGGCAAGGAGAGCTACTACGAGCTTGTTCTCAAGGCAAAAGCGAATTACGCCTGCGATTATTCCTGTCGGCCTTTCATTAGTATCATTCATTATGCGGCCTTTCATCGATAACTGGATTATTTTTAAAATTGCGGCAGCTTGTCGAGATATTTTTCAGGATTTTTCTCGAATTCGCCCTTGCACTGCTCGCAGCAGAAATAAACCTTTTTGCCCTGATACTCGACGAAAACATTTTTGTCGATAGGCGCTTCCATTACCGGACAAATCGTTTGTTCGATTTGGGCAGAGATGGCTGCATTAGGCTCTGCCTGATGATCTTGGTGATTATGTTGGTGCTGAGGCGGAGTATTTGGTTCTGTTTTCTTTTGGCAGCCTGCTATTATAAACAGAGAAACCATAATTAACATTAGTGTTTTTAGCGTGTTCATTTTTTTACCTTTCTCAAATTTAATGTCGATATTACTATTACGTGGATTTCCGTCCCCGCTTTCGCGGGAATGACACGGGTAATTACATTTTATGGCCTTCATGTCCGGGCATAGGTTTTGCCTCACCTTTAGGACTCATCATACTGGGCTTTGCCTGAATCTGCAGGGCAGAATCGATTTTGAAATTGCCTTTTGTAACCACAATTTCACCTTGAGATAATCCGTTTTCAACGATGTAGTAATTACCTGCACGAGGGCCGAGAACAACTTCTCTGCCTTCGAAAGTCGGCTTATTGGGATCTGGAATTCTAACATATACGACGGCACGTTTGCCGGTTATAAGCGGAGCAGATGCCGGTATCACCAGCGGAACCTGTTTCGGCAGATTTGCACTGACATAGCCGAGCGATTCGGTTGTTACTAAATTCATACCGCAGATATCACATTCACCTTGTACGTTTTTAATTATTGAAGGATGCATTGGGCATATCCATTTGCCGGCCATGTTCGGATCCATTACATCTCCGCCTATCGCAACTTTCGACCTTACAATCGCGTGAACAAACATTTCAGGCTTTAATTTTCTGTCAGAATTTTTTACGTTCACACGTAATTTTACGGTTCGGGATTGCGAATCAAGCACAGGCGAAATGAAACTGATTGTGCCTTTGAAAGTTTCGCCGGGGTAAGCTTCGATTGTGAATTCTATCTCCTGGCCATATCGCACCCACACAATATCAGATTCGTAAGCATCGAGTTTGACCCATACCTCGGATAAATCTGCAATGGTGTAAATCTTCGTTCCAGTTTCAACATAAGCGCCTTGATTGATATTTTTCTCAATTACGATTCCGCCGATAGGAGCATTAATTGTGATATGGTCTGTTGGTTTTCCGGTCTTTTCTACTTCCTCAATTTGTTTGGCGCTTAAGCCCAAAAGTCGAAGTTTTTCTCTTGTAGCATTTAAGGTGTCTTCTGTTGAGCCGACAAGAAATTCAGAACTGCCCGATTTGAGATTTTTTTTTGCTTCGGCAGCTAAAAGCAATTCGGCTTGGGCACTGATAAGGTCAGGGCTGTAAAGATAAACCATATGGTCGCCTTTTGAAACCTGGATGCCCGTAAAGTCAACATAGAGCCTGTCAATTCGGCCGGGAACCCAGGATGTGATATACTTAACTTTCGTTTCATCATAATCAATTTTGCCCACCATAGAAATTTGTGTCTCGACAAATTTTCTTTCGACAGGCGAAGTTTCCACTTCCATAAGCTTCATCGCTTCATTTGTGAAAGTGATTTGTCTTTGCGCGGCGCCGGGGCTTTGCTGCTCGACAGGTATCAGGTTCATTCCGCAGATAGGACATTTGCCAGGCTTTGGCTGGCGAATCTGAGGATGCATAGAGCAAGTCCAAATTTCTTCAGCTTGCGAAGAAATACCTGCCTGCTCCGGTTTTTGTCTTGTCTCACAGCCGCCTCTGATGAAAAAACCAACTGCTGCCGCAGCTAAAACAATTATTATTAACTTTAAATGTTTTCTAAAATATTTCATAAATTTCCTAACGTATTGTTAAGTCCGTTCCAACCAGCATTTCCATCTCTGCAATTTTTTGCTGATAATCCGTTAACGATCTTTGATAATTAAGAGTGTATTGCAGAAGCATCCTCTCAGAATCGATTAGAGATAAAAAATCAATTGTACCGGCTCGATAAGCCGATTGTGATGCGTTTACCAGTTGCTCGGTTTTAGGAACAATATCCCCATAGAGGTTGATTTTTCGCTGACTTTCTTCGATATCATATAAACTTGAGGCGACCTGTGCCGCCAAATTGTTTTGAACATCTGTTTTCCGATGAGCAAGCATTCTCTCATTCATCCTCGCCTGGAGTTCACCTGCTTTATAGCTGTCCCGCCATAAGGGGATATTCATCTGAAACATTAAAGCGACCGCATCTCTGCCGCTGTTGCCGCCGCTTCTGTCA
>MHXZ01000056.1 GCA_001825665.1 Planctomycetes bacterium GWF2_41_51
CATTCGAGTCGGTTGCGCTTGGAACACCCCAATATTTATCATAGAAAATATTATAACTCATTACTTTTATCGGGGTATCAACAAGATTGGTTGTCAATCGTTCATTTTTGCCGACAACAGAATTATCAGGGCTGTTTATTTCCGCCAATGCAGACATTGACATCGCAAGAATAATTAGCAATATAATTATGTTTCTATTTGTCAGCACTTCAATTCCCATTTAAAAAAATCGGGGGCAGGGCTTTCCTGCCCCCTGTACGCTTAATCTAAAATTTAATAGTTATTTGCGTTTCCTGAATAACGACAAAGCACCAAAGCCTAACATAACCATTGTGGTTGGTTCCGGAACAACAACGCCATAAACCTTAAAATCTGAAATCAAACCATCAAAACCGTTGCCGGTCTCATAAGGAGACTTTCCAATGTAATTTCGTGTCGGAGTGCCAATTATGCTATAGGACAAATCACGATTCTGGGTTGAATAAGCTTCTTGAACGCCATTTTTCAATGTTCTGACAGCCCCGAAACCATTTGTTCCAAGATTCTCATCGTACTCGATTCCTATTGTCATTTCTTCAGCAATCAAATCTGTACTATAGCTTCTATTGATTTCTGGAGTACTAACGCCATCACGTCTATAAATGTATCTCGTATAATGATCGTTGTTACTTACAAATGTTAACATAGCTCCTTGCGGAAAATCACTGGAGCCTTCTGTTTTTGGAAGACTGAATGACCATAATTTGCTGTCATTTCCCGATGCAGGACCGTCCCATGTAAATGTTATTTCGACTCTGTAGCTGGATAAGCTGCCAATCAGATTGCCGAAGCTGGCTCCAAGATCGATATACTGATTATTCGGCCCCGAACCGCCTGCAAGCACTACACCGCCTGTACCGTTCAGCGAAGCGCCATTCATTATTGTCGCGGCACGATTACTTACACTGTCATACACTGTTGTCGTACCTGCTGTGCCTTCGAAATTCCAGTGAGCAAGCAACTGAAAATCCGTTGCGTTCGCTACACAAGCCAAAACCATTACTAACAAACAACCAAAAAACTTCTTCATCTTCTGCCTCCTAAAAAAATTGAACTTTAATTTAAATTATCTTCCAGTAATGGCACTTGCTGAAGCCATTTATTTACCAGTGCTGCTAAATCTTTAAAATCGACAACCTTGCTGTTTGTAGATTCAGCGTCAGACAAATTACCCGGCGCTTCCAGTTTGAAGTACAACTGTCGTGATACGCCTTCGTAAATATCCTTAACATCGCGTTCCGACAGGCGTCTTCCGTAAATCCTGACATCGTTAATCTTGCCTGCGAATCTGTTGTCGATGTTGATTGTATTGGCATCCAGAGGATCGCGTTCAAAAGGCCCTCTGCCTATGTAATTTCGTGAGGTCTGCCCAAGCAGATCGAGTGAACACGGCGCAAGATTCGTGTGAAATGCGGCTTTCACTCCATCGATATAAATTATCGTACAGCCGTAGAGACCGTAATCTTTCGTTATAGAAATCGCGATTTGATGCTGACCTTTCATTTCCGGCACATAAGTTGGATTAGAAGCATTTGTTTCTTCATCATGCGCATTGTGTCTTTGATAGTATCTTAACCATCGTTCATTAACTGACACATAGGTAATAGTCGAAAATTCGGTAGTTCCCGGCTGAGCCACAGTAAAAAGTCTCTGCCATGATGTGGAATTACCATCCCAAACACAATCGATGAATATCGTGCAATATTCAAGGTCACTTATGACATTGCCGAGATTGGCTCCCAAATCAATGTATGGGCCGTCCGGTCCCCCTGTAAGTACTGCAGCGCCATTGCCATCGAGCTGGCCTCCGCCTACTATCACAGCATCGTTATCTCCGACTAAGTCAGGCACGGTTGTCTCTCCGGCTGCACCTGCAAAATCCCAGTGTGCGACCATTCCGCCAGTATCGCTTGCTATTGTATAATCCGTTTCCATCCAGTCCTTAGCTAAGACTCGGAAATCATCCATATCGATTTTGGAATCTCCTGTGAAATCAGATGGTATCGGTTCATCCATTGCCGTAAGAATTTCCGACTCCGTCAGAGCACGATTATACAACCGCACATCATCCATATAGATTTCCCCGTCTTTGGTCGACCCGCCGTAACTGCCGGCAATATAAACAGGGTCACTACACAATATCAAAGAACCTGTTGCAATAACCGGTGAGTTATATTCTTCATATCCATCAATATAAAGATGCAGTGCAGTCTGTCCTGTGACAGCGTCATATTCACAAACCGCTGCAATGTGATGCCAGTTTCCGTCATCTATAAACGTATTACCATTTATGTGATCATTGGTTGAAGGTTGCAGCCCTCTGGCACGAAAATAGATTCTGCCCTGAGTACCAACAGTAGTTATTATCAATTGACCATAACCTCTGGTTCCTTTGGTAAATATCGCCTGCCATTCTTTCTCAAATTGATTTGGGCTTCCTGGCCACGGTGGCGTCCACCACATTTGCGATTTTATCCACATTAGCACTGTATATGACCGTGGTATATCCGCCCATGTACAGGGGTCAGCTATGCTCGCCCTTTCACCGCCGCAATAAACATGTCCGCTGTGCCCTTCATTAGGATCAAGATAACCGGCTTTGGGATTATGAAGCACCATTCCCCGCTCGGTATCATAAACAACTCGTGCTCCATTTCGCAAAACGCCATGATGGCCGTACTGCGACCAGTCTTTTGCGCCGCCGTCATTGAAGTTCCACCACCCGATAAGATTCGGGTCGTCAGCCGTGCCCGCAAACAGCGATGCACATAAACTTAAAATTAAAATGACAAAAATATTAAATTTCATAGACCTGTCCTCCTTATAGATATCCATCATTACTTTAATACTGTCCATCGTTCCTGCATAAATTTCAAATCAGGATTGTCCGGCTGATTTCTATATTCACTGTTAGCGCCTTTGTCTTTGCTGTAAGCGATAGTTCGTTTGTCTTTCCATCTTATTGCCTCTCCATGGGCATCTGCAAAACCGAGAATGCTTTTATTTCCGTGTGCAACCGATAAAGGGTCTGTCCATGAATCACCGGTCGGATTTAACTGCCATGCTTGTGAATTCCACCCAAAACCGTCTGTATCGCTTTTCCAATATTCTTCTACAAAAACATACTTATACGAAGGCTGTGGTATCTGGCTGTGTTTTTTCACCACCCTTAGTCCCGCAAAATAATATCCGTCCATACAACCCGCTATCGAATAACTTCGATATCCGCCGTAATCGCGTTTTTTATCTTGCAGCAAACGTTTATCCATTGGGCAGTGAAAAACATCAATTTTTTTACCGACATAAGGAAACAGCAGACCGCGCTGAATACCAAGAATTTCATGATCTTTATGCGGTCTGTTATCTTTACGCGTACCATCTTCCGCTTGCGGCAGTTCTACCCAGTTAGTAAGTAAATTCTGTTTTGAGTCTGAATAAACGGCAGTGGCATCAACATTAAAATTATTTTTCTTTTTTGCTTTAGAATCCGGCCCGCTTAACCATGTATGCGCACCGACAATTTTCCCATTGTTATCGCCGACATACATAAACCACGCGGTTGATAATGTCTTGACATCTGTCAGACAAATTATCGCTGACGCCTGCAATTTTGCTTTGCTAAGCGCCGGCATTAGAACCGCCAGTAATATCGCTATTATCGAAATGACTACCAGCAATTCCACAAGTGTAAATCCGCTTTTTTTCATAACCCTGTCCTATTGTTATTGTTACTATTTTCCTAACAACCCGTAAAAACGAAGTCGCGGCATCAAAGCAATCTTCTATAATGATAAAACAACAGGCACATAAAACAAACGCCGAATCGCGCAAGTTTATAACCTTTTTGCGCATATAAAGAAAATTGATTTTTAAGAAAACAACCTTACAAGTCCAATAATAACAGGAACTTAACCTTAATCGAACTGTATGTTAGCAATCTTTTATAAGCCTTATAATTTCATAGAAATATAAATAATAAAATTCACGATTTTTATGAAAATAAACGCTTTTTTTATGGAAGTTTAGACTCCTGCCAATTAAAACTTACTAATTAAAGTCAAGGACTACAAATGCAAAACATGTCAAAAGTAGCGGTTTTGATAGAAGCATCTCGTTCTGCAGGACGAGGCTTGCTTAGCGGTATTGTTAAATACGTAAACGCCACCAATACCTGGGCCTGTTATCGCGAGCCGCCTTCATATACAAGGCTGGGAAGCAAAAAAACCCTATTGTCATGGATAAAAGGCCTCAATATCGACGGCATTATCGCCCACGACCATTACGCAAAAGAAATTGAAAGTCTGATAAATAACAAAACTCCTATGGTTATTGCCAGTGTTGATACCCGAAAATATCCTTTTCTGCCTACTTTTTCGGACGATGGAATTTCCACCGGCCAAATGGCTGCAAAGCATCTGCTCGAAAGAGGAATGAGAAATTTTGCTTATTATGGCTTGCGCAAGCAGGACACTTTCCGTGACAGGGGAAGAAGTTTCAAAGACCAAATCAAAAAGGTAGGTTACAAAACTTACTTCTATGAGTCCAAACGTTCTTTGGGAAAAAGTTCATGGGAAAATGAGCTGACAAGAATCGCAAATTGGCTTATTTCGCTTCCAAAACCTCTTGGAATCATGACCTATGCAGACGATTACAGTCAGCAAATTGTTGAAGCCTGCAAAGTTGCCAAACTAAAAATACCAGACGATGTTGCAGTTATCGGAGTTGACAATGACCATTTGATTTGTAATTTGTCTAATCCGCCCCTTTCAAGCGTCGCTTTAAAATATGAACGCGCAGGTTATGAAATAGCGAAACTGCTCGACAGATTAATCAATGGCGAACCTATGCAGGGACAGAAAATTATCATTGAACCAACTCATATTGTTACAAGACAGTCCACTAATACTTTGTACCTCGACGATATCGAAGTTCTCCAGTCTGTCAGATATATACATCAGAACGCAAACAGACTTTTACAGGTCGAAGATGTTGTCAGAAATTCCCGTTTATCGCGAAGAGCGCTTCAGCAGAGATTTAATAAAATTCTCGGCCATTCTATTTTTTACGAAATTCAGCAGCGCCATGCCGACCAAATTGCAAAAATGCTTATAGAAACTAACCTCCCGATTTCCAAAATTGCCTTAAATTTAGGCCATAGCGGTATTGAACACATATCGAGATATTTTAGATTGGTAAAAGCATGCAGCCCGACCGATTATAGAAAAAAATATGGTATGTACCGTTGATTGCCGAATGCGGCTCTTATTCAGGCTTTCGATTATTTTAATGAGTCAGTTCTCGTTCCGTGAATTCAATTAACTTTGATTTATATTTGCTATCACCGTTCTGCCACAGTTTCACAAGAATATTTTTAAAATCTTTCTGAATATTTAATTTTTCTTGTTCTGCAAAGTAAAACACCCCTGCAACTGCCCCTTTCGTCATATTAATCGGCACTATGCCTTGCTCAAGAGCCAATTGCATTGTTCCAAATATCCGATCATTTATACCAAGTTTACGCTCTGGATCTCTTGCCGCACGTTCAATCGTATCATCCAGATATGCATTAGTCATTCTCTTAAGCAAATCCTCCGCATAAGCGCTAAAACCTTTTTCCGTAAATAATTCTTCATTAAGATGAGCGTATTTCTTAATCAGCGCAGCACCAGATTCTTTTATGAAGGCATCCATGGCTATCTGCATAATTTCTTTATCATTTTTCAATTCAGCCATTTTCTTGTAACCTTTTTGCGTACCTAAATACGCTAAAAGAGCATGAATCGCATTATGGCCGTAAAGCTTTGCTTCTTCAAAAGGCAGCAAATCTTCTTTTTCAATAAAAACTTCTATACCGGGTTTAAAATCAGCAAGATGGCATTTCGTTACGAGAATTTTATTAAACTCCTCAACCAGGAATGCTCTATCGAACCCAGTTGCAATAGATTTTAAATTCTTGGTTGTAATCTCTTCTTTGTTTACAACAACCTGACTCATTTTGCCTATTACTGTATTTAAAAACTGTACATTTTTGAATGAACCGATCTTTTGTTCAAGAATTTCAGCGGCATGATTATTATTTTCTGCGGTGTAAACTAATACGTTATTCGTTTGGCTCAATCCTTCTTTAATCAATTGAGCAACGCCTTTATCGTAAAAATTCACCGAAGGCAACGATGTACAAATTTCTGTTGATTGCGACAAGGCTTTTATAATCTCTTTGCGGTCTTTGGCATTTGATGGATTATAAATTTCGACACCTTCAATTTTAAATGCCTCTATACCCTCAAATGTTGCAACATTTATATAATAACAGCCGTTGTTGGCTCGAACAGCATCGACCAACTTCTGGTCAACTTCTGAAATAACAATCCGTGAAAAATTTCCGCTCTTATACGCTTCATTGACAAACAAACCTGCCTGTATCGGGCCGAAACCGAAACCTATAAATATATGATTTTTCATTTATTTGTCATTTCCAACATCTTGTTATAACTTTCTATGCTGCCATACCTGTCGTTTAATGGTGCTTTTATATAAAGAGATGCAAATAAATTGCCCATTTGAATTGCTTCTTCAATATCAATCTTATCATTTTTAAATTTGTCTATATTTTTTGAAATATATGTTACAACTCCGGCTCTGAACGAATCACCGGCACCAACCAAATCTTTGACACCCCCACCCATAAATCGGGATGTTATTTTCTTCGGGCCTGTAATATTTCTCTTTGCATCTTTATATATCACGTAAGCGCCATCCTTAACCGTTACGCCGAATATTTTAAAATTACTGAACTCTTTAGAAAGAAATTCCAGAAAATTAATAATAAAATCCTGCTGGGCAATATTTTCCCCAAACGTATTGGCAATCATTCTTGCCTCATCATAAGATGTGAAGAATATATCCAGTTCAGGCAATAATGGTTTGAGTAATTTATATTCAGGAACGGCTGCTTTTTCTTCTATCAATTTTTGAGGATTGCCGGTAAGCGTATGGCTGTCTATGATAGTTACGATTCCTTTTTGTCTGCACCACTTTATGAAATTAGCAAGGTCTTTGCCCCCATTTGCATCGCCTCGGTCTGATAGACCGGAATACATATAGAAAACTATGTTAGGCGAGAGCTTCTCTATAGACTTTTTAAAATATTCATAATCAAAATCATTGTTGGCGTTTGGAAAGAATGCCAGACCGCCTCGTTCGTGATTTACTTTTTCATAAATAAATGTCGTTCCGGTCGGAAGATTTGGATGAATAAAAGTTTGAGACATATCGACATTATATTTTGTCATCATATCATAGAAGAATCGGCCTTGAGCATCCAAACCATCGAAATCACCTTTACCAAGATTAACGCCAACAGCAACTTTCAAACCCGCTTTAGCAACTAATGGTGCGGTATTGCCAGGCCCGCCGGCTGTTACCATACCAGCATCTGCCCACTGCTTATACTGCTTTTGAGTATATGCAGGCATATCAGCCGTTTTACATCTTGCCAAACCGCCGGGCCCGGCAAGCTTTTCCGTAAATGAAAATTCATCACTGCGAAAATCAGCAACCGCTGTGTTTAAAATTAAAACATCCATTGACATATATCGTTATCCTTTAAATAATCCTTCAAGCAGAGGCTTTCTCATAATTTTATCACCTCTATAAAACCAATCCGTTGTCATATCAGAACTGCCTTTGGGTGGAATAAGTCCTTTCGAATATTTGCAATTAACAGGCGGCTTTGCTATAACCAAATCGAGCGGTATCGCTGAATTCTCATTTATTACGGCAAATTCTTCATTATCAGAATGAATATTGCACCAACCGTGTGCGCAAGGAGAAAAGTCTGTAGTCGCAACATACAGCTTTTCACCCTTATTAAGAACAACCGGCACAAGACCATCAAATTCGTCAGATATTTCATTTGGAATTTTAAATTCATCAACATGTTTTTCGCCAAGTTGACGAGCCTTTTTAAGATAAGGTCTGGATTTATTGACCGGATGCTCAAAACATCTTGAAGAAATAAAAACACAAGCTTTAGATTTTTTAAAATCACTAAGCATTGTAAAATCTTCAAATTTTGCCGGTATCATATCAATATAGCCTTTTTCCTGCCAAAGGCTCTGAAACGCTCTGGCCGAATCTGCAATCATTACATACGTCCAATTTTTATTCCAGGTATCATTTGGCGGCTGGAAACCATTTAAAACTTTTTTGGCATCAATAGTTCCTGATGGCACATTATTATTACCGGAATATATCTGATTATCAAATACAAAAACATTATTATGCCCATGCTGGGGAAGTAGCGGAGTAACTAGTCCTTTGTTGCAAACAGCATCATTTATTCCAACATAAATCGCAAGAACAGTTTCCTTAACATAAGGAATCAAATGTGCCAGCTCTAATGAATTTATGTCTTCATCAGGAGAAAAATATTGGCAATATTGTTTCATTTGCTGATATGATCTTTCCAGGAAAGTCAAATATTCTTGCGGATTTGTATCAGATCCGGCAGGTACATTTATTTTTCGTTTTAATTGATGTTCCATTTTTAATATTCCAAAATCTATTTATTTTTTCCTGTCAGAAAGTCCTGCCCGCAATTTATGAGCATCTAGAAATTTCCAGCCGCGGTTATTATATGAGCATCTATATATTTGACATATCATTTTTTATCATATTTGTTGTTTCAGTCCAGCTTTTTATTCCGCTGACCGCATCAAGAACTCTAACGTTTTGTAGGCCAACGCAAGTTGCACATTTTAAAGCTTTTTTCTATATTTATACCTTTAAGAAAGGCGCTAAGAACCCTGCAATTGAAGAATCGCCTGAACCGATGAGGCGTGCGGAACTTATGAACTGTGATGGTACTTGCGTAACTCGTGCAAGGAAAAGCAACAGCCAAAGGTTTGCGGCAAAAATTGGCGAATTTTGATGCAGATGCCAATTTAAGCCAAAAAGCAGTTGACAGCATACACACCAAATCGTTATACTGTAACGACTTAAATCTTACGCGCCCGTAGCTCAGCTGGATAGAGCAACGGATTTCTATCCAAAAACCACTTCATAAGCATTGTATCTACAACATCTTATTCCGTGTTATTTGCATCAAAATGAGGTTTGCATGTGGTTTGCAAGTAGAGAATAAATTCATTAACAACTGGTTTACCACTGGTGACTGACGCATTTTTGACGCAGATAAACATTAATAATTTTTTATGATTTTTTTGATTTACTACAAATTTCCTTATAACCAATTTGCATGAAGAACCTTCGGCTTCAGAGGCCGAAAATGCCGCTATAAGCACATTACTACTAAGATGTTATATCACGTTTTTCCGTTAAAAATGAGACTTACAACTCATTAACAAGTTACTAACAAATCATATTACAGTGGTTATACATTGGCAACTGACATTTTTTTGACACCATACTGATAAAAAAGTTTATAGAAAGGGCTCGATACAATATACCGAAATCCAATTGCTTACAGTGGGATGGAAACAATTTTTCTTGCCATCCAGCAAACAAATAATGCGAGGAAAACTAATACCCATTATAAAAAAACAGCCCCACAGTTTTTTTGTACCTTTTTGTGCTCCCAAATACGCTAAAAGAGCATGTATCGCATTATGACCATAAAGTTTTGCTTCTTCAAATAGCAGCAAATCTTCTTTTTCGGTGAAAACATTTATTCCCGGTTTAAAATCAGGAAGATGGCATGTTGTTACTATAATTTTATTAAATTCTTCAACCAGAAACGCCCTGTCAATGCCGGGTACTATGGTTTTTAAACCTTTTTGTTTGATTTCTTCTCCATCAGTTACAACCTGACTCATCTATCGACTACTGTATTAAAAAACTGGACATTCTTATCCATAGTTTGTATAATTTTTGCGTATAGGATGGCATATCAATTGTTTGACATCTCGCAAGGCCGCCTTGGCCTGCAAGTTTCTCTGTGAATCTGAATTCACCCTGCTGAAATCTGCCACTGCTGTATTTAAAATTAAAACATCTATATTCATTTAGTGAATCAATTCTAAATCTGCATATTCTTCGTATAAATGATAACTGGTTTTAGAAAGCTGTGGTGTCATGCTCAATTCGACATGGTCCAAATATCGTGAATAATTGTATCGGCCGACAAGTATTTTCCACTTTGCTTGCGGCGAAAAACTTGCTCCGTAAGCCCTAAGGTCTTTAATAGGCATCGCCATTTCTGCTGTCCAGCTTTTATCCTTGTCATGCCAATTATTCAATGTCCCCTGGCACTGGGCCGCAACTTTTAAATCGCATTTGTAATCATCTATACAGCCGGGTAACCCTAAATATCCCTTGCTTGGATAGAAAAAGCTTGTCTTTTTACCGGCTGGCATTACATAAAGCTCCCAATAATAGCTTTCGTTCGCAGGTTTCAAAAATAATTCACAAAGATCACCATACTGATAATGATGCATGTTGTCTTCTTTGCCCTGGGCTACTATGTCAGTATCCTGAAATGATGCCGCAACGTAAAAGAAATTATCATCCCATGCAAAACGAACTTCGCCTGCTTCATTCAACTTTTGTTCGTCAGCTATCTTATCTTTCGATAGATACAGCGGATATGCCGCTGCCTTTTTCCAGACTGGCTCATCAAGCACGCCATCGACGTTTATTGTCTGTTCGCTATAAACAGCCTTTATGATCTCATTCATTGTATTTGCCTTTTCAATACGATTATATGTACAACCTGTAAAAAATAATGATGCGGTAAAAATAATTACATAAAATATTTTTTTCTTCATATTGTTTTCCAAGCATTAAGTTATGATATTTCATACAGCGTTTTCAAATGAAACAATCCTTATGTATTTCTTTTCAGCCAATCGAGCAATTCAATTCCTTGTTGCTTATTGTCTGCATAAACTTCGTACACCAGCAACTCCGGCTTATAATTACAATTCTGATGAACATATTTTACTTCATCAGGGGAAGCATAAATAATTGTCAATTTTCCCGCTGATTGTATCTTATTTATAATTTCCTGCCACAGAAAATTCGGTTTCCTTCCTGCTCCCGGAAGCCATTGCACAAATTTAATTTTTTTTACAGCTAAAATATCGTCCAGAAAGGGCAGCGCCCCCGGCCCATCGAGATGAAATGCAGCATCATCAAGAAATGCCGCTTCTTCTTCAATCGCAGGCAAAACAAATCTGCGGAACATCTCGGGAGTCACAAGGCTTATGAAATCAGTCTGAATATAATCTGTTTTACCTCGACTGTAAAGATGCATACCGGAATTGCTTCCAATCTTTGCTTTATCTCCAAATTGCCATAATTCATTATATATCTTCTTATAAACAGGACGCACCTGCTTCATTAATTCATCCACAATTTCAGGCTTGTCAATCAAATCATACAAAAGCCTCTCCGCCCCGCGCATAGCTTCGAGGCAATCGATATTCGAATGCAGATCGATATTGAACAACAGGCATTTATCTTTACAGAATTTTTCGGCAGCTTTATGAAATTCGAGCATTCGCCGCCAAACCGGATTTTTCTCATCGAGCTTTAAAGGCATAAAATCCTTCCACTCGTTTACGATTTTTTCCGTCCAGCTTGTATCACGACTTTCCGGATTGATTGTCAAAGGCATTCCTAAAAATGCCGTCATCTGATCTGGCCCGAATCCCGGCCGAAAACCGGGAATCGCCTCTCCTAAAAATTCTATACTTTCCAGGCTTTTTTGCGATGCGGAAAAACTTACGCTAAAATCATCTTCAACTCCCTGAAGAGTCATCGAATAATGTTTCAAATCTTTTTTAGCGTAAATGATAGTGCATGGGCGATCTATGATTTCCTTATTCCAGAAAGCATCCCAATATTTTTGTGCCCGAGAAAAATCAGGTTTATATTTTAATTTCAATTCTGACAATTATATTACCTCCGAAATTTTATACTTGAAATATAAATCCAAAGCTATAATCATTTCTCCCGATTATGCTAAAGGCCGTCTCCTGATATTTCAATATTATCTATATAAGCATATTCAGTTGAAGAATTGGCGTTGGTACGAAAACGAATTCTGAAATCAGAATTATCATCTGCTCCCACTGCACATACGAAATCTTTTGCGGCCCATGAGGTTTGCTGAGTAGATTCAAGATTGTTCCAGGAAGAACCATCTGTTGACCATTCTATGTACAAATATTCGCCTGCATCAAGGCCATATGTCCTGCGATTATATTTAACATGGATACTATTAAAACCTTCTGTGGTCTGCATTTTCTGTATCCATGAACTTTGCGCAATTTTTGAGCCGTAACTTCCGGAATATTTGGCAGCGGTGGAAATAGTGGAATAATTATTTTGCTTTGTCCATCCGCCGCTTGTGAAATTGCCGCTTTCAAAACCATCGATGAAAGGCAGCAAGAATTCAATTGTGAAATTTGTATAGGGGCCTGTACCCTGATAAAGCCGTTTATTGGCAGCGATATTAGTCGTTAAACTTATATCAATATTATCAAAACCTGTGCCACTCCCTCCTTCATTATTGAATCCGAGAGCATAAGGCATTTTGCCATCCGCGGAAATAACGTTTACATTACGGGCTAAAATATTGCCAGCCAGTATATCCGTTATCCCGGAAGCTATCCATGTAACCATTCCGCATGCATCACGTAAATTTGCATTATTCCTTTGATTGGGATTTGTAATTGCAAGTCCATTAATATCGATTGCCACATTGTCAAAAAAATTCGTGAATCCTGTTTCTTTTGGATTGTTAACGACACAATCTGTAATATAAATAATTCCTTCATTATCGATTGGGCCCACTTCTACATTAAAACCCATTCCATCATCATTGCTTGTACATCTTACGAATGAAACAGAAATGGGCGTATTTAGCGAGCCTGTGCCGCCACAGGCTACTGAAAAACCTTTAGTTATGTTATCGTGTGACTGACAATCTTCAAATTTTATATTTTGAAGATATTCAAAATTATAATTAGGTTCGAGTCTGACTCCGCAGTAAGTAGAAGTTCCATCAGTACGCGAAAAAACACAATTTCTAAACGTAATATTTTTGCCGCATATAATTGCGCATTCTGTTCTTCGATTATGATTAAAAATAGAATCTTCTACGGTTATGTCATTTGCATCTCCGGCGATATATATTCCATCACCCCAGCAATCGTGAGCATTGACATCACTAATATATATGTTGTTTGTTGAACCACTAACACAAATTCCCATACCCCATTCACCGCCTCTGTCTGTATAATATGCGCGGTCTCCTTCAATTGTGGCTCCCGAGATACTTACATTAGTTTTATCAACTATACTGATGACCGAATATACGTTCGATGAAGTTGGAATTGCCGTTAATTTAGCGCCTGAATCAAACACCATAGTCATATTACTTGGAGGCTGTAATCCTATCATCTGATTTCCAGTACCATCGGCATCAATGTTATATGTACCCGATGGAAATCGGACAATTGCAGCGCCAGAATCAAGCGCAGACTGGCAAACTACAGTATCATCTGCAGTACCTACTGCCCCCCACCATTGAGGATAAACTTCATAAATAGCCTGACCACAAATTACATCTCCGCTTCCGCTGAATATCTGACCTAACGAACCATCGAAGTTGATGGGCCCGTTAATTGCAAGAGTCCGATTCGAAGCCACATTCATAACCGCTCCCTGAGCAAATTGCAGAGTAACATTTTCAGGAATTGTCAAAGAATTATAGATTTGCCAGGTACCAGAAGCGAGATAAAGAGTTTTATGTTCAGTACCAATAGCACTTAAAGCCGCGCTGATTGACGTATCATTATAACTACCGTAATCACCCGCATTAATCATACCGCCGCGTGAAATCACAATTGTTCTATTTATTGCGGCATTATATGTAGCAATTATGCCATAAGTTGTCCCCCATCCTGCTTGTCCATAAGCAACACCTCTATCCGTGATATTACCAGCTTGAACCCAGGTATCTATATCTTCCACGGCAGCACCGCCAACAACAATTAAACATCCAGCAGAATCAAAATCTATGTGAGAAGCTGCATTCATCGAAAGAGTGTATATACTGATGGTCCCTCCCAGATTTACTATATTGTATCCGGGTCTGTTTCCGGGAAAGTAGCCATAAGAACTTACAACAGCGCCGGGTTCAACATTAAGAATTACTGTCCCATCACCTTCATAATAACCTAAATCAAAATTATTGTTACTATGAAGATTTGCACCATTCTTCACTGTAAGAATAACATCGTCTGTTGTTGCCGCTGCCGCAAGACTGCCATTTACGTAGATATCCCCATGATTGCTGAACATTGTAAAATCCACAACGGTTCGATTTCCTGAATATAAAATGCAGCTTCCATTAACGAGATACGTGTTTATATTGTCTTCATAGGAGTAAGGGGAATACAACACGCCTCCCCATTCTAATTTCCAGGTATTACTCGCAGCCCAGTTAGCATCTGCAGGACCCGCCCAATAGAGCGTATTCGCATTTGTTATTCCTGCTAAAATAATCATCATTAAAAAAGTTTCACACAATAATTTAGTTGATTTCATAAAATACCCTCCTTAGAAAATTTTTAAAAATCTTAAAATTACGAGAAATTATTTAACGATTGCGGAGAAGTGGTTCAATGATAATTACAATAAAACTAATGACCTCAATGCAAAATCAAACAAGGCAATAATCATTCTATACCGTATTTTTAAATTCAAATATAAAAGTTTTTTAGATAGAGACAATATCTGAATGCTTAATTCTTAAATTACCAGCCGGAAAAGTATTTTTTTCATATACCTTTTGAGGAATATTTGCTTTAGTTTCGATACCGCCGGACATTAATTTTGTTTTTTTCACAAAAGGAATTATTTCATTATCTTCCTGTTCTATTTCAAAATCAGGCGCAGGCAAATCTTTTACGAGATCGTCAATATTAATCATCTTTCCTTCTTTTATAGACTTATTAGCCGCTACGCCCAAGAGAATCGAATAGGCACCTTGTACATAATCCGCAACTCGCTTAAGCGGGTCTTCTTTGGGACTGCCGAAAATATCATCAAGCATTAAAATATCTCCTCCGCCATGAGCACCTTTGCCGCTCCAAACAGGAATTTCATAAGGGGTCTGAAAATGCGGATAAATTTTCAATGATGTACCTGCCGCAATAAAACCGCCTTGAACAGTTCCGTCTCCGTTAATATAAGATGTTTCCTGACACAGTTGCTCAAGCTTTCCTTGTGTTCCTTGAATATCGAGTCTGTATCCTTCCCAAGGACTGAAAGCAGTTAGATTGTACGTTAAGATTGCGCCATTTCGGTATTGCGCAACAATGCCTACCAAATCTTCTATATCAATATCATCTCTGAAAATACAAAGATCTCTCAAGTAGCCGTCATATTTTTCATTATCGAGATATAACTCTTTAATAAGCGGAACATGACGCATATCAAGGTAAAAATTACATCTGTCGCTTAATTTACAATCGAGACAGCGTCTGGCATGATCGCTAAGTCCACATCGGTTTGCCTGCTGCGCATTATAAAAAACACGCTCTCCCCTGGCGAAAACAGTTTTGGGAACAGATGACAACCACCAGTTGATTAGATCAAAATGATGTGTTGCTTTATGAACTAATAAACCGCCGGAATTTTCTTTATTGCTATGCCATCTTCGGAAATAGTCAGCTCCGTGATTTGTATCTAAAAACCATGTAAGGTTTACTGACAAAACTTTTCCAATTACACCATCCATAAGCAATTTTTTTATTTGTGAACGCGGAGGTGAATAGCGATAATTAAACGTTACCCGTACACTGCGGCCTGTTTTTTTAATTGTATCGACAATTCGCTGGCATTTTTTCTCATCGATTGTCATTGGTTTTTCAGTTATTACATCGCAGCCTGCTTCAAGTGAACGGCATATATAATCATCGTGGCTGCAATCACGTGTCGCAACAATGACTGTATCTGGCCGGTGTGCAGTCAACATCTCGTCAAACTTTTCAGCGGAATAACATTTCAACGCAGGAAAAACTTCTCTGAGTTTTTTGGCTGCTAAATCTAACCGCCCGTTGTTTATATCGCAAATCGCAACAATTTGTGAGATTCCTTTGTATTTTTCCACAAAAGCCTCGGTAAACATCATCGATCGACCGCCAACACCTACAAGAACATATTTTTTCACAATATTATTTCTCCGATACAAGATTACTGCCTTTATTATCTAAATTTACAACTTTCCATGCTTCGTGATACATCCTCAAGTCGTACCTGACCATCATCTGTATTATCATTTTTTGTTTTTTTAAGTCTAACAAATAAATCGGGAAGCTCGCGAATTCCGCCCACTCCAATCCATACAGACATAATGGTACCAAGGATAAATGTAAACCAAACAAAAAAATGCCAGAACTTCGCCCATGCTTCAGTCGAAATTTCAAAAAATAGATTTAACGTTGTACCGACAACAAATAAAACTATCCATATCACAGTACATCCAATGCAGAATAGATAAGTAAAAATATCTCTGGCGCTAAACTCATTATTTATTCCAACTAATGCTTTAAACCCTTTTATCTTTGGAGCTTTAATAACATTTTCATCGGAAACACTATATTGGCCTCTATGTAAAAGACGATCAAGATTAAACGAGACTCGCTTCCCTAATAATGAGACCAAAACATAAACTATAATTGAAGAAACCATAGCTATAAGCCACATCCACTGGCCATTAACAGGGAACTTTTTTCCATCGTGCAAAGCCGGCCATATTTGTTCAAAGACAATGCCGCTAACTGCAAGAGTAGAACCAACTATTAGAGAAGAATATGCGGCTGCGGTAGTTCCGCGTTTCCAATATAAACCGCCAATAATAACTGAACCAGCACCGCCAAGCCAAATTGCGCCAGTTATAGCAAAAAACATGTATATATATTGTGTTTGCCTGAATAAAAAACTGAATAAATAAATAAAAACTGCAACTCCAAATATTGCACACCTTAAATACTTCAAGTGCTGACGGGGAGTAAGACGAGTTTTGCGGAATGGTAATATTATATCCTGTATAAAAACACTGCCCCAGGAAAGAAGGTAAGTATCATGATTGCTTATTAATGCACAAAACATCATTGCACAAACGCCGCCCATTAATCCTACAGGCAAAATAAATCTTAAAACAATAGGAACCGTCATTTGGCCGCGTATCATTACATTATCAATATTTGCTAAAGTATTAGTAACATTTTGTGCTTCATTGGCAAAATTAGTATGATGCAAAAAAGTATAGGCAGCGATTGGGATTATAATTATCTGAAGATTTTGGATCTGTGTTTTGGTTGTTTGAATTATCTTGCTCATAAGATTTTCATGCGCACTTATGGCTGCTATTTGGTATCCCTGGCATCCTTGCCACGCATAGAGCGTGTAGAACATGCCGAAAGCGCCGATTAAGTAATACCAGATATTAAAGTCTTTCGCCTGACTCGTATGAAAAGGATGTATCAATGACATACCGACGGGAGCAGCAGACAACGCTTCTGTTATTTGAGACCAATTAAATTTCCACAAAACAAAAAAAAGAAGAATTATTATAACAATATTGAGAAAAATACCCTGTAAAAAATCTGTCACCATTATGGCTATCATCCCTATATAGGTAAAAAATAATGCGATGATAATTAACGCAGCCATAACAACTGCAAAAGTTAAAACCTGAAAACCAAAAAGATTAAAATGTTCCGGAAAGCCGCAAAAATAAATAAAGAACCTGGTACTGACTGCCGGAAATATACCAAAGTTTATAACACCTGCCGTAAATGCAAGAATTCCGGCAAAAACACGAAACCGCTTGCTATAGCGAGTCTCCAGAAACTGGGCAAGTGTCATTGCTCGTGTCTGTCGAAACCGATATGTTACCCACCCTGATAACGCTGCCAGAATCTGCACCACCACCATCAGCAGGCCCCACCATACAATTGAAAAACCGGCCTTATAATACATTTCAAAGGCAGCTATAAAAGAAATAGCACCAATGCCTGCAGCACCCTCAGACATTCCTAAAACATATCTGCCGGCACAACGATTAGCCGCAAGATAATCGGCGACACTATGAGTGTATCGCAAACATCTCCAGCCTATGCATATTAGAAAAGCTACCAAAATAACTACGATTGACCAGTCAGCTAAATGCATATTTCCTTTTTCCGTTTTATAACAATAGGTGAACCTATTTTGGAGCTAATCACTTTTTTATCAACATAGACAGAATATTTGTCTTTAAGAACCTTGACATCAATGCTCTGACCGCCGATTCTTAGATTAATCAATTCAATTTTGAGTGAAAATGCCGGAGGTAGCGGATTGATGACTATATCACCATTGATTTCAGGTTTTACCCCGAACATCCCGAAAATAATACATTGCGCTCCTGCCAATGCTCCCAATGTATTTTGAAGCGGTGTATCACGCCGATAATCAACACAGTTAGCTACAAATGAATCCCCCCAGTAAGGCGTCTTATGGCCCCACCAAAGTATCCGTTCAAGAATATCTTCAGCTAATTTCGGTTTTCTGATTTTGTAAAGGCGTTCAATTATTTGCGGTGCAAAACCACTGTATATGCCGCCTCCGCCATTATCAGTATCGATCTGATCATAGGCGATATCCTGTTTTGAAAGGCTGTGGAATCCATAGTCGCTAAGAAATTCTTTTTCATTCAGATGCGATAATAGGCCGTCTGTCTGTTCTTTATCAAGAACTCCGCTTCCCAGGAGTTTGTATAGTTGCATGGTATATCGAATATCTTTGTTCCATTTAGTATCGAAATGATAAAACCATTTATGTTTTTTGCTCCACATTGTTTTCAAAATGAGTGATTTAAGCTCATCTGCTCTCTTTTCAAGGTATTCGCCGTCAATTCCCGCCATTCGGCACAGCGAAGCTGTCGCTTTATAATTTGCATAACGGCGAGCGTTGAGATCGGGAACATAATTGTCGTACCGATACTGCCTGCGAAGTTCCAGATGATTATTTCCGTTGCCGTAATCAATCAATTCTACGGGTTTATTGGGATCATCGTTATGCAATGCCTGCCCTATCAATTGATCAAGTACTGTTTTGCCGTTATCTTTTTCGAGCAAAAACGCTTTATCACATGTTATCGTCACATAATAGTAAACCAGAAATATTATTTTTTCCTGATTAACCGGATACCATGGTCCATAAGGTTTTCCACCTATCGGAAGAAACGCAAAATGTTTCCCCAGTCCCATCTTCAGAAACATCTTGATATGCGAGCGAAGCGTTTGAGCGTCATAAAGATTTAAAATTTCCCATCCTTCGCCTAAATCCCAAAGATAACAGCAGACGCAGCCTCCGTTAATTCCACCCGTCGAATAATACGGATCAAGCGCAAACTCCGGCACGTGCCATTTATTAAGAATCAAAGGCACAAGCGACCTGTAATAGAACTGCTCTAGTCTTTTATCTTCAGCTTTAAGCATCGGCAGAGTTTCGAATATGCTCGCTACCGATTCTATATATTTTCTTCGCGACAGCTCTATCGATTTTTTGAAATTGCCGGCAAGTTCGTTGCAAACAGATTGAGAATCTTTTTTGTTTCCAAAACCAAAACTTAAATAAAAAGTTTTATTCTGCGCCGGCCTAAGTTGTACATTTGTTTTCCAGCATGGGCTGTATCCATCGCCTTGCAGTTCTGCAAAACTTGTTTTCAGCGAGACTGCGCCGGATTTGTTATACCAGGAAATTATTCCATTTTTTTCTGAAAAATCTGCTCGCCTCGAGAAATCATAATATTGGCTAATCGGCGGTTCGCTTCGCTGCTTGAAAAAATCCCAAATCTCATTATATGCTATCATACCGGCCAAATGCAGACTCAAAGGCAGCTTAATAGCCGTTTTTGTCTGATTCGTCAGAGTAAACGACAGTATTCCCCCTCGACAATCATTCCCAAGTATGAAGGCACTCTCAATTTTTATCCCGTTGATACTTCCTGTACGAACTACTTCTCGCGGCGACCAGGTATAGCCCTCGGTTTTAATTATTTCACCAAACAAACGAACTTCACACAAAAAATCAGAACTTACATAAGGCGGAGCCCATATACCGCCAATTGCAAGAACCTGAGAATAAGGGACATTGCAAGTTAGAATCCCATTAAATATGCCTAAATCTTTCTCTTCAAGAATGACGGATTTTCCATTAATTGAAAAGATGTCTGGGTAATCCGTCTTTTTAATTTTGGGTGCTGTACTTCTTTTTGCTGTCACGTTTAATCCTTCGAAGTTTACCAATTATTCATACGCCGTTCTACTATCCATAGTAAATCGTTGTTTTTAACACTGCATCGGGGCCGCATCGATACCTGTGTCGGGTAATCCAATTCTGTACAAATATCGATAGTTCGTTTGTCCCGCCACATTTGTACTTCAACATGACCGTCAGCAAACCCCCAGTCTGAACTTTTTTTATGCCAGCCTGCAACAACATTCCACCATTGAGCGCGTGCTTTGGATGGAGCCTGTATATCCCAGAATCCGGCATTCCATCCCCTAACATCTCTGTTTTCAACAAAGATATATTTTTGTGACGCTAATTTTATTTGAGACATCTTTTTGGCATTTTGAACGCCAAACGACTGATTGTAAGACGGATAATTCGTGTTCATACCTGCTGCTATTGTAAAACTCCTCCATGCTTCGCCATTTCGATTACGGGGATCGCTGGCACAATGGTAAGGTTTGACATCCTGAACATACTTATACAGCAATCCTTTTTCAATACCGCGTATTTCATCTTCCATTGACGCATCAGTAAATTCAAAAGAAGCACCAATTGAACCTCCGGTATAATTCCCAGCCGCATCCTGCGGGACTTCTACCCACGCGTTCCAATAGTACTCAGGTTTGTCATTTGGCGCATCACTGACGCCTGTAATTCCGCCTACAATTGCATAACTGTTATCTGCGGCATACGCACACCATGCCGTTGTCAATGTACGTAAATTGGACAAGCAAACCACACGCTGCCCCTGGTCTCTTGCCTTGGATAATGCGGGCATCAAAACTGCCAGCAGCAGCGCTATAATTGATATAACCACCAGCAATTCCACCAGTGTAAAACCTTTAGCTTTTGCATATACTTTCATAAGCCGCTCCTATCTAATTAAACTTCAAATTTTATTTTACTGCGTTATTTGTCTGGCCAACGGCATCCATTTTATCGGAAAAATTGATTTTAAAATATCCAGTGAATGGCCCGTTGCCTTTATAAAAGCGTTTTTCATCAGGCATATTTGTTTTTAATTCAATATCAATATTTTTGAAA
The DNA here is from genome assembly GCA_001825665.1 of Planctomycetes bacterium GWF2_41_51. Lineage (GTDB taxonomy): Bacteria > Planctomycetota > Phycisphaerae > Sedimentisphaerales > UBA12454 > UBA12454. Next base: position 21,403 of record MHXZ01000056.1, read on the forward strand.
CCGCTTTTATCGCCCAGCTCATTATCCATATACAAAGCAAAATGAGCTTTACCGTCTGAAGAAAAAACGTTGACATTTCTCGCTGTAATATTGCCTGTATATTTCACACGGTCTTTATCTTTATAGTAAGGCACTTTGCACCAGAGAACAAAGCCGCTTCCGAAAACAGGCTTTTCATTTTTCTGGTTTGGATTTACTATGTACAATCCATCAATTTGCAGCGGCATATTCGCTGATGTACATCTAAATCCCGATTCCTGCGCGTTTATACTGACACAGTTACTAATATAGACTACGCCTGCCGTATCGCTTGGCCCGATATCGATCCCAAAACCTGTACCGTCGCCTTCACTGATACAACCCCGAAATGTAACTGTAACCGGATGGTTTTGCTTGTCATCACGCGCCAACGAAAACCCCTGAGTAAGATTTTTATAAGAATAACAATCTTCAAAAACCACATTGCTAATCACATCCGATTCTACATTCGGTTCGATATCGACTCCTTTATGCGGGCCGGTGCCGTGAGTATTTGAGAAGGTGCATTTTTTAAATAAAACGTTTCTTCCCTGCGTAATTGAACACGCATTTCTTCTATTATTGTCAAACTTGCTGTTCTCAACCAGAACATCTTCAGGACAGCCTTCACCGATATAAATTCCGTCACCCCAGCAGCCCGAGACCATTACGTTTTCTATCGTGATGTTTTTAGATTGTCCGCGAATTGCTATTCCGTGTCCCCATTCGCCGGTAGTACCTTTATGCTCATCACGTTCGCCATCGATAACCGCACCGCTTATTCGTACGTTTTCTTTTCCAGTGATTCTGACGACTGAATAAACTCGTGCATCATTTGGTATAACCTTTATCACCGCCCCCGGATCAAAAGTCAGTGTCAAATTACTCGCAACATCGAGTCCGCCGTACCATTGATTATCATCGTTGGGATCCGTTTTCGGTCCCTTTTTAACCGCATCAATATCGTATTTGCCTTTCGGAAATCTAACGCATAGCGCCCCCGAATCGATTGCCGATTGACAAATCACAGTATCATCATCCTGCGCATCGAGGTTCCCCCACCACTGCGGCAACACCTGCCCCAAAAAACCATCTCCGAATTTAACTTTTCCTTCACCATCAAATAGCTGATAAAGTCCTTCTGCTTCGAATGAGCCGTTTATTTTGAGTTTGCCTTCTTTTTCGATAACAAAGGAAGCTCCTTTCTCAAGTGTTAAACTCACATTAGATGGAATATTTATTTCTTCGGAAATAACCCATTTCCCTCGGCGAACAAGCAAGCTTCTTTGGTCTTCCCCAATTCTTTTCAATGCTGTGGTGATAGACTTGCTGTTTCCAGTTCCATTTTTAGCTGTTACTTCTATATATGATGTTTCCGCAAGACAAAAAGGGCTCAAAATCATTAATGAAAACACTATTCCGAATAAAAATATCTTTGCCATAAAAAAAATCCTTTCCTTTTTATTGCCATGTACCAACACTCTCAATGATATAATAATTGACCCCGTCAGCACGTATTTTTAAATAACTGCCCTGCTGACTGGAACTGTATGTACTGCGATTTCCCGGCATTAAATTATATCCACTGAAATTTAATATAATTCCGTTTCCATTTAAATTATCAATCAAATATGTGCTGTCAAAACTTGAAGCAGACGCGCTGTTAAAGTTAAACGTTACAGGACCGGAAGCTCCTTGATTTGTTAATCTTTGACTGATATACTTATACATATTTCCAGAAGATACACTTGCCGTACTGTTGTAAACGGGATTATCCGTGAAAGTTATAGTACAATAATCCGCGTAAGGCCCCGTACCTTTGTATAATCTTTTTGCATTAATCATATTCGTTGTCATCTGGATATCTATATCCCTGAAAGTTGTAGTACCTCCGGACGCCTCGTTATTTAAATACAATGCGTATTCCGCTTTCCCGTCACTGGATTGAACATTTACATTACTTGCATGAATATTTCCACACCATAGATTTGAACGGCTGCTGTCGATCCAAACCACGAATCCACTCGAAAATTGAGGACGCGAGTCATTTCTCTGCCCCGGATTAACAATGTACAATCCATCGATAACAGTATTTATGTTTGCGGCTATGCAGCTAAACCCGTTTTCCACTGCGTTAGTGCTGGTACAATCACGAAAAGTAATAGTTCCTAAAGTATTTCTTGGACCCGCATCGATACCAAAACCTGTTCCGTCACCATCACTGCTGCAGTTGCTGAAAGTAATGGAAACCGGATTAATTAAAGCACCATCGAATGCGGGGCTGAATCCTTTTGCCAGATTATTATATGACCTGCAATTATTGAAAACGATATTCTGAAGTATATCCGATTCATAATTTGGCTCTATGTCCACTCCCTTGTAAGGCGATGTACCATCTGAATTAGAGAAGACACAATTTTCAAATAACACATTTTTAGCGCTGATTATTGAGCATCCATTCCTTCGATTATGATTGAATATCGAATCTCTGACTGTTACTCTATCACTAACACTGCATATATAAATGCCGTCCCCCCAGCAATCGTAAACGTTGACATCCTTTATTGTTATATTTTGCGAATTTGAAATCGATATCCCAAATCCCCACTCTCCAGTTGTACCTGTATGAAAATTGCGGTCACCTTCGATGCAGGCTCCGGATAAACTTATATTATTTTTTCCGGTTATTGTAATTACCGAATATACCGTAGAACTATTGGGAATAACTTTTAATTTGGAACCTTCTTCAAAAGCCACATTCACGTCACTGGGCAGCTTGAGGCCGGCTGATTGATCTCCAGTTCCATCTGCATCTATATTATATACAGCCGAAGGGAAATATATATTCCTGACTCCCGAATCCAAAGCTGCCTGACATATTGCTGTATCGTCGCCGGATCCAGGGGTTCCCCACCATTGTGGATACGCACTTTGGATTAGTGGATTCAATTTTACCTGGCCGGAACCTGAAAATATCTGATTTGCGGAAGCGTCTAACGAACCATTTATATTCACTATACAAGTCGCATTTACATTTAAGATTGCACCATGTTCAAACTTCAAATTAATATTTAAAGGAATAGTAAGTGAATTATTTACCTCCCATATTCCTGCTCCAAGCAGTAAAGTTCTCTTAACACCGCCAATACCATTGATTGCTTTATTTATAGTTTCGTTATTTAATGCGCCGCCATTGTACATCCGTGCGTCTATCCAGGGCATTCTTGTTTGAGAAATACCAGGATCCGTTAAAAGCCATTCACTCGCTAAAAAAGCTAAATCAATAATATTTACCTGATTATTTCCATCGATATCTGCGAAAAGATAAGATTCTCCCTGCACTATTCCCTGCAAATTCACGTATGTTTTGCCATTTTCATAAATAACTTTTACAGATCCCTGACCCTGATATGCTGCGATAAGGCCATTCTGAATATAATCATTTATCAGGTTTACTGCGTCACTTTGAATAATTAAATTCCCATTATTCCCGATAACAATTGAATGCCCCGCGGAGATTATTACAGATTTTACTTCTACAGTACCATCAATGATAATCAGATTACCTTTTCCGCTGCCGTTAAGATTTAGATTGCCATAACCGCTGCCCAAAGCGATTAGTGAACCACCGTTTGTAACTGTAACATTCGCGGTGCCGCTTCCAACTGTGGCAATATAAATATTCTGAGCAATATTTATTGTTCCTCCATCAATCGTCAGCTCAACTGAATCACTTGCAAAGTAAGGCGACATATAAATACCTTGCGCTGTGCCGACATTGCTGCTGATTACTGGTGAAGACCCATTTGTGCTGATATTGGCTGTATATGTGCTGTTTGGAACTATTCCGCATGCCCAGTTATTCGCTATCGCCCAGTTATCCGGACCGGTAGAATTTCCGCCAAACCATGAACAGTATGCACCAAAAGAGCAATCCGCTATCATCAAAAAAATGACAAACAGCTTTTTTATATGTTTTAATTTCATAATTTTAATTTCATAAAAGGGTCTGTAAAACTTATTCACAGACCCTTACAGATTTCTGAATAAATTACCATTTAAGCCAATTGTCTAATTTAATTGCCAGGTCTGTAATATTCACGATACAATCGTCATTCTCATCCCCGACTAATCTTTGGTCGCCGTTGCAAACAGGATCGATGGTATTGAACGTCCAGACCTCACTTTCCAAGACTGAACTATCCGGAAATACACTCTTAACTTTCCATTCATAAGCTTCACCCGGCTCAAGTCCCGTAGGCTGATAGCTTGATTCAGTTACTACCACATCTGTCCAGGTCTCATCTGAAGCAAGACGTAATGAAAGAGTATTTTCGGTCGCATAAGAATCTGTCTTCCACTGAAGCAGCAACATACTTTGCACTACATCAGAATTATTAGCAGGCGATAGCAGTTCAGGACTGGCCGTGATCGGCAAAGTAAATTCCCAGTTGAAACCGGTTTTTACTGTCTGTCCTGTGTCAGCATCTACAATATCAACTCTCCAGTAATATGTATTCCCTTTCAGAAGTACAGGTGGAGTATAAGTTGTGCTCGTAAGTTCTACTGGTGTAACATTCAGTTCAGGATTCATACCTAAATAAAGTTTATACGACATATTAGCCGGCCCGAAAACCGGTTCATTCCAGCTAAGAACCTGATCAGGGTAAACATTATCATCATTATCTGCCGGAACAGGATTAGACGCTGCATTGGGATCAGGCGTATATGCTATTGATGTAATTATCGTCGAATTGTTTTTATATTCCACTTTCAGTCCGTGGGTTGTCCCCCAGCCCGGCTGCCCATACGCGACGCCTCTGTCTGTTATAAGCCCTTCCTGAATCCAACCGCTCGCATCGCTGAATTGAAGTGTATAGTCTCCGCCAAGCACCATCATTCCTGACCACCCGAAATCGATGTGAGTAAAGGCATTCAAATCGAAGCTTGTACCCATTTTTCCCTCAGCGCGTAGATATCCATCAAGATTTATTTCGCTTGCCCCCGATGAACGTGCACTGAACGTCCAGCCGACAATTACTATAGCGTCCCTTTCGATATTTAAGTATGTTTTGTAATCGGTTGGGCCGAAATAGCTGGCATAAAAATTGAAGTCGCTCCTTAGAAATCCCCCGCTCTCGATTGTCATTGAAACATCCTGATTTGCAGGACCGGCAGGTATGTACAATTCAGAATTCCCGGGGTAGTTTACAGTTAGCGTAAAGTCTCTGACATACGCAACGTATCCGTTTGGTATCACACAATTATTTCCGATCCAGACAAGATCACAATCCTGAGGCGACTGCCACTCACATGGATCGGCTTCATATGGTATATCACCGTATGGCTGCCAGTCGTTACCCACAGTCCAATTCGTAGGGTCAACTGAATCACCGCCGATAAAAGCCAGTTCATAATAAATCGCATTTGCAGCACTGCACAAAAGAAGCATTGCAGCAGATATGCATATAATCGTTTTGTTTGATATCTTAAACATAATCAGATCTCCTTATTTACAGATAACCTAATATTATTGACAAGCTTCCTGTGGATCCCATGCACAGATCATCCAATTTTGAGCCATTAACGCAAAATCTTCAAAATCAACTGTGCAATCCATATTTTCATCTCCAGGCAATCTGTAAGTACTATCACAGATCGGGCCCGCGACTGATGTCAGCCTTGTTGTTTTGGACGCATAATCATAAGCAGCAACTACTCCGTATGTTGAACCCCATTGCGGATCATCGGCGCCTATTCCGCGGTCTCTGAATTGATTGTTTGTCGGCAAAGCCCAACCGTTAAAGGTTTCAACCATATTGCCTTTGGCTATGAGTTTTCCGGTTGCGGTAAAATCTATTATAGTTGTAGCTGAAATATCAATACCATAATCAGTTGTAGCTCCTAACCCCATTAGTGTTCCGCCTATTGTGGTATAGGTGTTGCCCGGCCTTCGCGTATTAAACATCCATCCCGCTGTAACCGAAGCTCCCTGCTCGACTGCAAAAAAGACGGTTTCTGTTCCGCCAAAATATCCAAGATCGATATTCCACGAACTGCTCAAACTCGCACCGTTTTTAATCGTTATAGCTACATTACCGGTGCCTGAATAATTGGCAAATGCCGTAAAATCTTTAACTGTTACGTTGCCTGAATAAATTACGCAGGTTCCTGTCCTGATTGTTACCGAAGTATTCCAGCCTGGAACTTCACCACCGCTCCAGTTTCCTGCGACACTCCAATCGTCACTAATAGCGCCTGTCCAGCTTGCCGCTGTTGGCCCTGCATAACCTACTCCGGCGGTAATTGTTGTTATCCCATTTTCAGAGTCATATTGAGCGTTGAATCCCGGCCAGCCGGCATCATTCACTGTCTTTCCTTCTATTCGCAGCAGTCCTTCCTGAATCCAGGAACTTGTATCTGCAAAAGCTGCTGTACTGTCACCTGTAACGGTAAGTTTTCCTGAAGCACTAAAATTTACAATTGCGTTTACGCCGTTAATGCTGAAACCACCCGCATTAATTTCCCCGGCGAGATTTATTGTTGCTTTACTTCCTGAAACACCGACTACAACTGAACCCGCGACATTAACGATTGCCCCCGATTCAATATTAGCAATCGAACTATAAGGGCCTGTATAATACCCTATATAAAAATGATGCGGTGATATCGAAAGTGATGAGCCGCTCTTAAACGTAACGCTGATATCGCCTGTTGAAGTGCCAAGTTGTGTTATAAAGAAATCTTTCGCTTCATGAACGCCGGAGTACATAATAGCAGTACCGTTATAAAAATTAGCGGCATCATTGATAGTCGGCACTGCATTTGTGCTCCAGTTCCCTGCTACATCCCAATCATCACTGACTGACCCGGTCCAGTCCGCCCCAAAAGTGCCGCCGGCTAATAACATCACCATTGTTATTATCGTGGCGATTGAATATTGTTTAGCCATTTTTTAGTCTCCTTAAAAGTAATAAAACGAGAACTTAAATTCAAATTATGCCCCAATGCACTTAATGCTTTATGATACATAAATTCTGCCGACAAAATAACTGTCGGCAGAATTTAAAAACTTACTTTTTTATTTACGGCGCTTAATAGCCAACCCGCCTATTAGTAATAAGCATATAGTTGCTGGTTCAGGAATCGATGTTACTGTTGTTGTATTTGTTCCAGAGTCATAATCTGCGATGATGCCGTAAGTAGTTCCCCAGCCGGGATCAGTATTACCAACACCTCTATCAAGTACTACAGTACCTGACCAATAAGCGTCAAAATAATACTTCCAGTCACCGGCAATCACAAGCGAACCTGTTGAAGCAAAATCTATAATTGTCGCGCCGCTTATCCCGAAATTACCGCCTACCTCGATATTACCTGCAAGATTAATTGTGTGAAGGCCCGATCTGCTGCCAAGAAAATAACCATCAGTAATGATACTTCCGCCTTGTTCTACATTTACGATAACTGCCCCAGAACCGCTGTAATAACCAAGATCAAAATTGCTGGTACTATGGAGAGTTGCGCCATTATTAATTGTCAACGTAATATCTTCGCTCGTCGCTGCTGAAGCAACATTTCCGCCAAACGAAATTTCCCCATGGTTTGTAGCCATCATAAAGTCTGAAACTGTCTTCACGCCTGAATTAATAACGCTACTGCCATTAAGAACATTTGCCGCCAAATTATCCTCGTAGGTATAATTTGAATACAAAGTCCCCGCCCATTCCAGCGCCCAGTTGCCTGCGCTGGCCCAGTCTCCATTTTCTGGTCCCTGCCAGTATAATCCATATCCGTACAGATTACCTGCTGTCCCCAAAAACATCAACAAAACAAAAACTTTCAGCATTATAGCCATCTTCATAACTCTTCCCTCCGAACCTTAAAAAACAGCCTCATTTTCGCAGCAACACACTGCATCATTAAGCCGTATTATTTATTTTGCAAATTCTTTACAAGACCCCGTCGAGTTTCGAATTATCAACTTTGCCCGCATCGAAATATTTTCAAAAGATTGTTCAGCCTCTTCATTTTTTACTCGCTTATCAACTTTCTCAACAATTGCCGCCGCTAATTGAGCGTATGGCTGTCGTATTGTTGTTAAAGCAGGATTTATATATGCCGAAAAAGGCATATCATCGTGACCAATAACTGAAATATCTTTGGGTATCTCCAGGCCAAAATCCTGTACGGCTTTAAGAATTGAGATACAGCCGAAATCGTTAGTATTTATAATAGCTGTAGGTTTAATAGTTTTTAGAATGTCCAATGTTATTTTGTAAATATTTTCCATGTTAATGGTATTTACCGGAATCTTCAATAGCATCGAAGGATCGCATTCCACTCCTTTTTCTTTAAAAGCCTTTTGATAACCGATTAATCTTTCACAACTGCATAAATCATCGTGATCACATCCGAAAAATGCTATTTTCCTGTGGCCAAGTTCCAGTAAATAAGTTGTCGCCTCAAACATTCCATAAGAACGATCAACCCTGATTCTGTCGCATTCGATTCCCTCGAAACGATGCTCTACATTTATTAGAGGACAAGGAAAACTATTGTAAGTTTTTATATTGTCAACTTTCTCTCCACCAGATAAGAGGATTACCGCATCAACTCGACGCGCACGAAATAACTGAACACATTCATACTCATATTTGGCTAAACCGTATGTTAACCCCATAATAGCCTGGTAACCTTTATCAAAAAGTTTGCGTTCAATGGCCTCGATTAACATTTGAGAGGAGAAAACAGATAAGTCGTTATTTGTACCGGCGCTGAGAATACCGACCAGACCGGTTTTCCCTAACACCAGGGATCTTGCCGTAAAATTGGGAACATAATCAAGCTGCTGCGCGATTTTCTCGATTCTTTGACGAGTCTTTTCACTAACCCCGTTTCTGCCTCGCAGAGCAACACTTACTGTGTAAGGAGTAACATTCGCGACTTCTGCTATTTTTTTAATTGTGGTTGTCATAGCACCATTAAAACAAGCTTAACGTTTAGGTTAGTTTATCAGTTTTATAGAATACTTGTCAAACAAAATTATAAAAAGATATATCTTCTTGCTTAATAAATACTTACAATCTTAATTAAGCCTATCTTATTTTGTATCTGCAGCATTATTTTTTCTTCTTTTACAAATGAATGCCACTTCAATCACCAAAACGTTTATTTGCACAATTTTTACTTTTATACAAGCTCAATTAGCCGATTATTTTTAGTAATTGAAACTAACATTCTTATCTCATTTGAAATATCGTCATAGCCGACCACCCAATGATGGCCAATGCCTTCGTTATGGATCCAGTCAAGTATTGCCATGGTAGGTGCTTGGAATTTCACTCTCAGTGGATTGCCCGGAAAAACCATTTCCGTATGCAAAGCTTCACCTTTCAGCATCGCTATTTGATAATGCTCCCCACGAGGCAAAAGATTCAGCATTGTAACAATCCCTGGCTTAGACGGAAACATTGCACAAACTCCCTGCTTCATTAATCTGACATGTCCCAAAGTAATTTTGCCCTCGCTGTCAGCAAGGCTCAAAGAACCAGAACCGCAATGTGTAAGAACAATAGTTCCGTCATCCAAAGGCTCAAGCCAGTCAGTATTGTGCGTCGGCCGACCTGTCAGCGACGATAAAATAAGCTGCCCTACTGCAGCATTTACATCGCCTTCGCAGGCAAGTGGTATATTTTCATCCGCCAGCAAAGACGCTGCAATACACGCGCAGCCCATATTGTCAGGATAACAGCCGAAGGCAAGTGCATTTAAATTGTTTTGAGTTATTATTTCACGTAATGCTTTATATATTTTGATTGAGTCAACACCTTCTTTTTCCGAAACATCGCACTTGTTTGCTTTTTTCGTTAATTCTTCCCATTTTTTCTGAACATCAGAATTACTCAATTGAGCGGATATACCTAATATCTTAGCCAAATCAAAATAGATAACACGAGGCCCCAATGATTTTTTAAGCTGGATCTCATTTACTGCTGCTTCAACCATACCGGCTATACGATGTCCAACTATGCCGATCTTCGACGTTCTTAATAGTTTTTTCAATGCAGTGGCTTTGGCCCAGCTTTGTATTTTTTTTATGGCTGCTTCATCGTTCACATCACCAAACGCACAGCTATATGAATAATCAAGCTGCTTTAAATAGGCCGTTAATTGCTGGCTGCCGCATAATGCCCCCGTTTCCACTCCCGGAAATGACCACAAAAATATCGGCACATTACATTCTTCAAGCAAATCTACAACAAGGTAATCTTCAAACCAGCTTACCGCACCAAAAGCTACACCATGAACGTGCTTTTCGGCCAACTTTTTGCCCGCTGCGATTGCTTTTTCAGGACTGTCAACCGATCCTGCCTCAACGACCTCACAGCCGATACTTTTCAGAACTTCTGAGAGTTTTTGTTCCATCCGGGCTGCCTTGTCAGCGCCCACTTCCAAAGGGCTGGACAAACAGGCAATTCCTATGCGTGGTTTCAGTTTTTGTGCAGGCATTTAATTACCTTTGCGAAATTTCAGATTCTTATTTGTACAATTCATCCCATTTTGTAAGAATTTGACTTAATTTTAATCCAACATCAGCTTTTAGCAAAGCCTTATTTTCACCTTCGAGCATTTTCGAAACCTTTTCAGCCGCCAGTTGAGTGCATTTTTTCGAACCATTGCTTCGCCAGTTCTCATAATTTAACCCTTTGATTATACTTGGCTCAACATGTTCTCCAGTTCGCAAATACTTCAGTGTATGATCCGAAGCGAGATAATCACCTCGCGGCCCGATACTGGAAATCAAATCTCTTGCTATTGTATCTTCAGTAACTTCGATACCAGCCGCTATCCTTTCAGCAAAACGATTCATTTCATTATCAAGGAGAAGCTGTTCATTCGTAAAAGTCATTCCCGTTCCGAACATTCCAGAATTGACGATCAGATCATTACCTCCGCTTATTGCGGCAAGTAAACTCATCATCTTTTCCCAGCCAAGCTGTTCATCATCGATATTTGAATCAGCGTCCGGTCCGATACTATGACTTGGCATATTATAATAATGAGCCATTTGAGCTCCTGCGATTCGCATCAAAGCCTCTTCAGGCCTGCCGATAACAACATTCGAATACCGCATATCGTACGATGTCCACGCAGCACCGTAGATTTGCGGAGTACCCGGATTAACCAAGTGCGTAATTACAGCAGCAGAAAGTACCTCAGTGTTATGCAGCGTAATATTTCCCGCTACAGTATAAGGTGATGTAAGCCCCGAAATAGGCTGCGGCAGCCACGCCAGTGGCATTCCAACCTTTGCACATTCTACCGCTGATTCAGCAGCCCCCGCCTCCCAGTATAATGGACTTGTTGTCGATAACTGGCTTATCATACTCGAGCGTTCTTTGAAGCTGTCAAATCCCGTCGCGGCTTTGGCAAGTTCTATTATGCTCAAATTAACTTCTTTGCTTTCAGATGAATAAAACACTGGCTTTTTCGTATTCCGCATCATAGCCGCAACAGTATGGGTAAGCATCGTTTTAGGCGGAACATCAGATGGGTTCAGCGGAACTCCTGCTATATCGATATCATCGAGATGCTCACAAATTTTCGCATAATCTTCGATATCTTTTATTATTGCATTTCTTCTTTCACCCGTTCCATCTTTCATTACAAAGACAGCATTATGACCACCGGCAAAACGAACTCCTCCGTCGCCGATTACAAATGCGTCTTTGCCGTTGCGGTCTGTCATTTGAATAATTTTTTTGTTCTTCGCTATACAATCGTTAACAAGACTTCTCGGGAAAGTAACTCTCTCGCTGTTACAAACGGCTCCATTTTCAACTAACAAGTCTCTTACCGTTTTACTTTCGATAAGCAGACCGGTCTTTTCCAGGATATCCAAAGACGCTTCGTTAACTGCTTTTATTTCTTTTTCACTAAAAACCTGCCAATTCGTCAGTTTCATATTTCCATCCTGTCAATAACATTCTTCAATTTTCAATTCATTCGACGTTGAGCTCTGTAGAAAAGCTCTGAAATTTTTCCTATTTTAACTTGCGCCAAGCCCTCGTTTGCTATATACAATCGAGGATGAG
>MHXZ01000057.1 GCA_001825665.1 Planctomycetes bacterium GWF2_41_51
TAAATTCTTCCCCATGGGGAAGAACCCATTAAACCCTCTCTTAGCTTAAGAGACTATACTGTGCCATTTCTCCTGACGGCAAACAATGAGGAAATAAAAAAGTTGATTAATGTTACAAAAAATTCGAGCATAAAATGTCATAATATGACAGGCAAACAACGAGCAATGCTTTATACACTTGCTATTAATACGGGATTGAGGGCGGGTGAATTAGTATCCCTTACTTGGAATTCGTTAAACCTGAACGATTCTGAACCGTTTTTAATCGTTGAAGCTGCATACAGTAAGCACAGGAAAAAAGATGAATTGCCACTAAGGCCGGATATAGCTAATTTATTCAAAAATTGGAAAACAGAATTGCAAGCACAAGATTCTGATAAACTCTTTGCAACCTTTGATGCTAAAAAAGGTGCAAAGTTGATTAAGAAAGATTTGAATGAAGCAAAAATCGAATACAGAGATAATTCAGGCAGGGTTGTGGATTTTCACAGTTTACGGCATACTTTTATAACTAATCTTACAAGAGGGGGAGTAAGCCCAAGAGTTGCACAGTCTTTAGCAAGGCATTCAACCATAACTTTAACAATGGACAGATATAGCCATGTCAATTGTTCTACAGAGAGAGCAGCCTTAAACATGTTGCCGGAAATTGAAATTGGAAAACAGATAGTTTTAAAAACCGGAACCGATGATTTGCCTGTTAATGTAGATAAAAAAACTGATACAAAAACTGATGAAAAAACTGCAAAAACAGCTTACTTGGCCAGACAAGGCATGTCGCAAATTGGCAATGAAATAAACAAAATTAATGGTGCTATTCTTGTAAATGGTCAAGAATATAGCTCTTTATCAAAAAAGGGGTTAGACACAAATAAGCAGAACATTTCAGATGTATGCACAACTCAAAACGGAGAGGGCGAGATTCGAACTCGCGGTACCAGCGTTCACCGGTACGACGGTTTAGCAAACCGTTGCCTTCAGCCTCTCGGCCACCTCTCCAAGACGTTTATTTACAAAGACTTATGGCTGTAGAATAAATCTAAGTAATCCATAACTACAACCTTGACTACAACCAAATGGGTGTTATACTGTTCTTCGTTCGAATAATTTAATAATATAGTCTTTAAGGTTTTCATATGAATAATACACAAAGTAAACGAAAAAACCGTTCTGATAAATTTCCTTTAACTTTACATAAGACGGGGCAGTATTGCAAGAAAATAAGAGGTAAGATTTACTATTTTGGTTCTGATAAGGCATTGGCATACAAACGATATCTTGAGCAAGCTACATATTTACATTCCCACAAATCCAATAACGAGAAATGTAGTTGCGAAGATGTGTCAATTAAGCATCTTTGTAATATGTATATTGAACATCAGCAATCGCGTGCTTTAATTGGGCAGATAAAGTTTCGACATGTTTATGATCAAACGCTTATATTAAAAGATTTTGTCAGACTTATTGGTCCCAATAAGCTGATAAATGATATTGCTACCATGGATATACAACAGTATGTCCGTAAGGCTGTGCACTCCAAAAAAACTGCAAATACGGTTAATAATAAAATTGCAGTGATCAAATCATTATATAATTGGGCACAGGAAAATGAGCTAATAAACAAAGGGCCAAATTTAAAAGCAGTTAAGAAAATAACCAAAATTAAAAAAGAGCAATTCATCTTTCAATTTGAGCAAATCCAAAAATTGCTTAGTGTGGCCGATATTCAAATAAAAGCCATGATTTTGCTTGGATTAAATTGCGGCTTTGGTTGTACGGACTGCGCTGAACTTAAATGGGAAAATCTAGATTTGGAACACAATCGTGTTGTATATCCAAGAGGTAAGACTGGAATATCTAGGAATTTGATTTTATGGTCTGAAACCGTTTCAGCATTGAAAGATGTACCAAAGAGGGGGGAACTTGTTTTTTATACAACAAAGGGACTATTTTGGGTGCGTGCTAACACAAAAACTGATGAGTCTGGGGTTGAAAAATTATCAAAGGAGAATGCCGTTAGCAAGCAGTTCTCCAAACTTCTTAAAAAGACAGGCATAAAGGTTGAAAAAGGTGTTGGGTTTTATACTCTTCGCAGAACTGCAGCAACAATGGCGGCACGCAGTGGTGATCCTTTTGCGGTTCAGAAACTTCTCGGCCATGCGGATTTAAAAATGGCAACCACTTATGTGCAAGATGTATCAGAGCAGACCGACCGTGTGGTAAATAATATGCGTAAATTTATAATCCCAGATGGTTCTTTACCTTCAGCAGATTCCGCGGATGGTGATGGGAAGTAATTTTATCCGGCAGGGGATTCACTTTTCGCTGATTTAAGTAATTGTCAAGCGATTTGCGTTGAATGCGGTAATGGCCTTTGCGGACAAATTCATCATTTTTGGGTGTGATATTTACAGCCTCGATTTCTTTGTTTCTGATTAATCTATAAACAATGCTTTGCGATATTTTAAGCTCTTGAGCAACTTCATCAACAGTAAGCCAGCTATTATTATTTTTTTCTGCATCATTGAGCATATCAAAAAATTGATGCAAGCTGGCCAGCAGATCTTTGCATATCTGGCATTTCTCGTTATTCGAATTATTAAAGTTCGATCGAATCATTCTAATTGGAACAAATAAGGTTTCGGGAACTCCTGATACCGTTGCGGCCAGCTATTTACATCCGATTGTATTGTTTGATTTTCCATAACTAATCCATGCCCATTACAGCCAAACAACTCCGGCATCGTCATTTTTGATTTCGGTTAAGTCTTTCATTGTTAGTCCTTTTGGGTAGAGCAGGAATCGCAATTTCCTAATGTCGGAGTGTTTTCTGACGCTTTGCTGCAAGTTCCTGATTAATCCGGCGACATACTGCGACCAATTTAACTGACTGCGAATTACCTCAACTGCTTTGGCTTCATTATGAAAGCCGGCATTTTCAAGTGCTTGCTGTGTAAGAATTAGTCCGCGACCTCTTGGATTTACGGCCTCTGCAAATATTTCTTCTGCGCCAAAGTCAACTGCTGTTTTGACAAGTTCATCGACTTGTTCCTGCGAATTCGCAATACATGGCAGCAGGGGACATAACATAGCATAGATACGAAATCCTTGAGCTTCAGCTTTTTGCATAACTTTCAAACGCTCTGGAATTGGTGAGGCATTTGGTTCGGTTATTGAAATGATATTTGCCTTATCTGGGGTAGCTGTAATACTTAGCCCAAATAGAACTCGGTTCCTATATTTTGAAATAATATCAAAATCTTTTTCGATGGCTGCGTTTTTGGTTAGGATTCTTATCGTCCAGCCAGGTTCAGAAAGAATCGCTTCGAGGCATTTGCGCCCTAAATTACATTCTTGAGCTTCAGGCGACCATGCATCTGCTATTGTGCAAAGCTGAACCAAGCCCCTGCTTTTAATATGTTTTGCATCATGGGCTACACGCTGTGGTGTGTCAGGATCAACTAAAGCATATCCAGTATTAAATGCAGAAAGCCCTAATTGTGTAAAAGCTTTATGTGCACGAATCATTGTTGGAATGCTGCAATATGTGCATTCGTGACCGCACTTGAGTCCGACATTGACACCATGTGTAGCAAGACCTTTTCGTTCAAATTCTTTCGTTCTAACGATTCCTGTCTTCATCTGATAAGTGTAAGTTTTCATTTTAAAAGTCCTTTCATTGTAAAAGTTTTAGTTATCTTCTTATTCTGTTACGATCTGTTTTGAATTTCCTTTTTTCATCGGTGTCGTAATGTGAATTCTTTTCGGGTGTTTTGGGAAATTCATCTTCCGGCTTTTTATTTGTTTTAAACAGAAAATCAAGCAGGGGAGCAAAGAGTACGCAAATTGCTAAAGCTACGTACGGAATCAGAATCGTCCCTGTAATTCCCTTAATTCCTTTTGTGTTGCTGTTTAAGCCGATCATCGCCAAAATTGAAACGCAAATTGAAAGAATCACACTTGGCACTATATCAACTTTCAGTGAGTCCTTGAATATCCGAAATATTATCACCAGCAGAATGATAAAGATCGGCAGCAAGATTAATAAGTTTAGTTTGAGTTCCATTTTATTTGTCCCTTTCCAAAATTATCTTAGAATACTTACAATTAAAAACCGAATGACCAACAAACAGATTATCAACAGAACCAACCAGGTTTTTTCAGGATAAGATTTACCAGTCGCTTTTAAAACAAGTGCCGCGAATCTGTTCATAACTACGCTCATCATTGGTCTGATTGCAGTTAAGATTGGCTCTATCCAGGCAATTTGCCATCTGTCATATATCACTTTCAAAAGTATCACCAGAAACAATACATCAATCGCGGCAAAGGCTATGTGAATAACGCCAATAAGTAGATTTTCTATTAACATCATTTTAGTTGCTCCTTAACGGTTATTTTTTATTGATTTCAGATTGTTGATTCTTTTTGAACGTGTCCGAAAATTTATCCTTCGCTTTCTTATGCATCTTAAACAAGAAAGTAATCAAAAGTGCGATTATTACACAAATTGCAAGAGCTTTGTAAGGAACCATAAGCATTGCCATGCTTCCTTTTAAATCGCTATTTAGGCCTATCGTCGCTAGAATCGACATGCAAATAGAAAAAATCAAACTTGGCACAACATCAACATTCAGTGAGCTTTTGATCGTCCGAAATATCACCACAAGCAGGATGATAAAAATCGGCAGCAGGATTAATGAATTTAATTTGTGTTCCATTTTATTTGCCCCTTTCTTTCTCACCGGTCGATGGGACATGGTTTTCAGTGACATCATTAACATCAGAATATTGACGGATACGAAAACCGGTTGACTTAAAATTTTTAGAAGATGTTCCAGTTTCATTGTCGTTTTTATTTATCTGTTCTGAGTTATTTGAAGACGAGTCATTAGAAAGATTTTCCAGAATGCGTAAAACTTCAACCGGAGTTACATCAGCTTTCTTAGTGACATCCTGCTTGCGGATGAGGTTATATAGCGATAAGTTTGCCAGTAGGCCGGCGACACTGAATACAAGCTCAAAGACATTGCCGATATTAAGAAAAGTATTCTCAAAAACGCACTTCCACCCCACTGGAAATCTGCTTGAACTGATGAAATCGCATGATAGTTTTGCATCCGATCGTATTGCAACTTCTTCCGGGATCAAAATTAGGGCGTCCTTGTTTTGCGGATGGATTATAAACATCACTCTGGTTTGCGGAACATTGAAACACTGATCAAGTTTCAATCCATTGACGGTAAAACATAAATTATTAGGGTTTCCACTGGCATCAAGATTTCTTTCTTTTGCCATACTTAGAAACTGTTCAATTGATTCAATTACATTTTTCATTTTGATTTTTCCTTAAAAAAATAGTTTAACATTTACACTTCACACGCAACGGCATATTCCGGCAGTGTTAGGCCACCATCGCCACATCCTAAAAGACTATCTTCGCTGCAGCTGAAGCAATCCGATTTTTTCAGAAATTCAACAGGTACAACAAATGACTTTAAGAAATCATAATTGATGTATCTAAAACGAGGCTTACACCCGGTGATGTAGCCCATGAATTCCGTTACGGCAAAATTGGCGATAACACCATTCAATGATGCAACCGCCGGAGAATGTTCATCTTCTCCTGCTATGTAGCCGCGTTGAATCATGCCTTGCTGCTGGTCTTCGGGAAGACGCTCCATTTTTGCAATGTCCGTATTGATGCCATTTATACACCTCAGACAGGCAAGTCCTGGAATAACAATTCGGACTTGTCCGCCCGCGTGTTCAATGTTATGTTTGGCATCAGCTTTTATTCCTGTTCCGCAATCGAAATACGGAATCATGTGGTGAATAGCATTCGTATTCAAAATATCACGTGTACTTTGATTATCGGTTCCGCCAAATATAAAATCAGCATCCTTTATCGCGGCTTGTGACCTTGGTGAAAAGATGCTTTCAGGGACTATTTGTATTTGAACGTTATGGTTGAATTTTCTGATATAATTGGCAAGCATCTGAACTTTTAGTCTTTTAAATTTTGCATCCGATAATTTGCTTCCTGCCAATCGATTTAAATTGGAAATCTCGACGCGATCATGGTCTATTAAAATAAGTTTGTTGACACCGAGTCTTGCTAACTGAATTGTCAGGATAGAACCTATACCACCGCAGCCGACGATGCAGATTACTGGTTTCTGAAGCAGAGCTTGTCCGACTTTTCCAAAAGCTAAAACCTGCCGATCGTAAATTTCTTTGATGCCATATCTGTCGTGCGAAAAATCGTGAAGAGAGGTTGGTTTCAGGATTTTGACGCCATCTTCACCAATTATTCTAAATTCATTAATTGGTGATACGCTCCTATCTTTTGCGTTGTACCAGCGAGCATCAAAGCAATTTGTTCCCAAAACCATATTTGCGTGTGGACCTTCGCCTAAAAACTCCACTTCGTTTGGAAAACCTTTCGCTTCGCTGTTATCATCTATGCCGGAAAAGCTGACGTTGTTTTTTGCAAAAGGATGGGTATGAACTGTGATTAACGCGGCATTGCATTCCTTTACGATGCCCCAGACATATCGAACGAATCTGGGGTCCGGCGATACGCTTACTCTTGATTGTTTGATAAGACATGACTTATCGGCATAAATAAATTTGCGGCACAAGAGATTGCAGCCGTTGCTGTTTCTGCTGATGCCGGTGATGATAAAGCCGAATTGCTCCAGGGGATCATTTTCCGGGAACAGTTTATTTCTCATATCTTCGTACATCTGTTTTGTTGCTATAATTTTTATGTTCATAGTTCACCTTTCACCTTCATCAAATTTCAACGCATCGTATAACGCATTGATTGCAACTAATAGGTTATCTCCACGAATCATGCTTAATGCATTTGCATTCCATGAATAAAAATGAATTGAATACCAGGCATAACCCTTTTTTCTAATATCGGAGTCGCCATACTTGTCTTCAAAATAATGTTCTGGCGTTTTGCCGTTTTTCTTCAGCCCTTTTATAAGGTACAAATCCGCAGGTGGTGATTCAGGATAATTGTTAGGAAGCACTATCAGAAGTTTCGAAATGCTTCTGTTAAAAGTGTCCGGCAAATCAAAACCCCATACTAAAACCCAATTATCCTCGAATTGTACTTCGCCAAAATGGCTTGAAACAAGTTCCACTTCCGCCAACACACGCCTTGGATGTATTAAATTACCATCACTCATAATTTTTCCTTTCAAATTCGGGGGCCATCAGGAGCGATAGCCCCCATTAAGGTTTAAAGTTTCTGGACTATTGTCCTTTGTCATAGCTGTTTTCAACCGCGCGCATAGGTATTTCCCCATGACGGTTTGCTTGAGCAAGAACATTGTCCATAAAGGGTGGTTTTTCACGATTCCTGACCACCATTGTGTCCAGTGGTCGATCGTTTACGACCCCACGATAAGTGTTCACAGTCATATTAATTTTCCTTAATTTCCGACAATATTATTTTTCCATGGCATTGGCTTTCTGGTCGGAAATACATAAAGCCTGCCATTCCGACATCTTCTATTTTTTTAGTTAATTCATTGTCCACCGCCTTTCATCAAATATTTGAAAACCATTAAACCAATCCATATAACAAACGCTGAAAGCAGCATGAATCGAAGTCCCTGTGGCAGCCGCCAAATGTAATCAAAGCTATCGATAAAAAGCTCTCGTATGCGGCAATCATCTATAAAATCCCAAATTTTCTTTCTTTGAAAGATGAGGAAGACGACCAAAATCGCGATACAAATTTTTTTCCAGTTGGTTATCATTTTTTAGTCGCTTTCAGAATCGAATCTAACAGAACAAAATCCAGCTTGCCTAACAGCTGCAAAGGCAGGCCGGCATTTATGACTTTGCTTTTTACAGCTTTTAAAATGTCATCGTTACGGCAAACGAAAGTTATCTTTGTGAATGCGGTGTTATCATATTTGAGGCAGTTTTGCGCTATGTTGCTAATTGAATCCGTGATCTCAAACGCATACAAGTTGCCATTGATATCCTGTGTTACAACATCGGAGGCATTCCCAGAATTTGAGAGTTTGTATTCTAATGATACTTTTTTGCAGGAGGTATTTTTCTTTAAAGTTAGACCCAGCACATGCGCATAAAAGCTGTGCTCTGTTAAATCTGGATCCAGGTAGGGACAAAGAATGCCAAAATAGTCAAACGCTTCCTTCTTTGGTATAGGCCGTTTCTTTCTACCTGCGCGTGATTCAATAATCAACCCCCGTGTAACCAATTCATGCTTAGCTTTTTCAATTGCACTTCCGGAAAAATTGAGTTCTTTCATTATTTCCCGAATGGAAAGACCGGGTTTAATTATAAGGTGATACAACAGAGTTTTGGCATCGCTGAGAGAATCGAACGGATGCTTAATGTCTGAATTGCTGGATTTGATTACAGTAACTGAATTATCTGGCTTGTTTTCATTTGCAACAACATCCTTTGTTTTGGCCGAGGGGGATTCTTTATTAATAGGCAAATCAGTCAAGGGGTGCCACTTTTCATAATCAAATTGTGCGACAACGAATTTACTCATTGAAATGACCCTCGGCTATTGAAGAAACAAGCGGAACAACGCCATATATAGGGCGTGGATATAAAAGCGGAAAATAAGCTATGCACTCACGCGTTTTCATTTTACCGATAAAGTCGGCCTGCTCCTTTGTGAGTTTCATTGCGGCCATAACTTCTTCATAATTTTCTATATTCAATCCACCCACAATTATCCAGTTGCCGCAAAGCCGTTTCACATCGTCAAAAATGGAAGATATCAGCTGGTCCGCAAAAATCAGTCCTGTCCCTGAGCTTCTTAATTTGGACAACATGTCTCCCCAAAAACTTGTTTTTGGCGCTTGGCCAAATACATTGTCGGGACGGTTGATAAAACTGCCGCTGTCGTCGATAAATACAAGTCTGGAGATGTGTACCTTCTCAAGGCGCTGATAGGATGCCTGCAGCAGATAATTCAGAAAGTAAAATGCAAGGAACTTGCATTGCATCGCGCTAAGATAGCAGCATTCAATGGTATAACGGCCATTAAGTATTTCTTCCAGAGGAATGCCTTTTCTGGCAGCAAACAAGTCGTTTGGGCCGATGATTAGCTGTAATGCAGCTTTGCAGCTTAAGATATAATCGCGCTTAAAGCCGGCGATATTGACAAAATCCAAAGCTTTGAAAATATCCATGAGTGATAGTGATGTATTTGTTCGTGTATGGTCGATATATCTTTGCCGCTGCTGTAAAGCGATTTTTGCTGCCTCAAGGAGAGGAGCCACACCAAACTGCAAACCGCAAATTGACGAAATGCCATCTGCGATGGAAAAAATCCAGTCGTACCAATGAATTCCTCTTGGTGGTTCTAAATCAATATGAAACGGCGGCTGGATTACCTTTGCGTTTAAGGCTCGTGCGCGATGACGCCAAATATTTTTGATATCGAAAATCAGCAGAGGCAGAAATAATAATTGTGATAACCAGCAGAAAACGCCGGAAGATTTACCAGCTTTAGGCCGTCCGGCAACAAGTGTATTCAATTGAAAATCATCATTGTTGGCATTCATAGGTATGTTATTTCCCACCTGGTCGCATATATGAACACCTTGGCCGTTGTTGGAGATTTGTCCATGCATAGCATGAGGCATGAAAACATTGCCCGATTCCATGCGTTCGTTTTTGTATTTTTCATATATATAGAGAATCTCCCTTATTGTAGCTAATCGAGTGGGTGGCCTTCCTAATTTTGCACGTTTGAAAAGTTTTTGAATATTATCATCTTCCCATCGATTGATGCCTATAAGAATTTGTTTAAGTTGCTGAAGTTCAGGATCATAAGCGATGGATCTGAACTTGTTCAACCGCGAATTCGGATCGGGATGTTGAAATTCGTAATTGTTCGGTTCAGTTATCATTTAATACAGCCTTTTATGAAAGCAATTAACTTGTCCAAAAAGCTTCTGGTCGCATGTTCGTGGCAGGGCCAGCAAAGGGGGATGTATATGCCATTAGGACACAGGAATAATTTTGTATGTGTAGCACATACTCGCTTGAAGCAAGCCATACAATAGCTGGCACATTGAGTGCAATATAAACTTCTCTCCTCTGCCTGTGATAGGGTTATTAAATTTTGTTTCAATAATTCAATTGATTCCAGTTCACAAACGAAACATTTGCCGCCGATTTGCTCGATGGAATATATGAAATGGGAGCAGCCTGCGAGAATCCCATGTAATTTATCAAAATCAAGCCGTTCATCCTGGTCTGTTTCTACAACACGTGCGGCGCTACCAAGTTCCAAACTTGTGCCGGGGATGCGAACGCTTTTAATTACAGAATCGATAGGCTTCCAACCTGGCGGCAGATTAAATATGTTATGATGATGCGGAGGTTCCTGCTGCTGCTGACGCGGTGTTACATCAACCTGCGTTGGTCGCGAAAATATTGCTTTTAGTCGTTCAAACATTTTTATTGTCCTTGGAATTTATTTTGCATTTTTCTCATTATTTTGTAATGACCTTGTATATTAGGCAGATTATGAATCTTATGAAGTCGTCGAAAGGCTAACCGCTCTGCAGTTTTCTCTATATGAGAAGGACTATATTTACATTTTACGCCATTGTTTGAATCCATTTTTAAGCCCTCCTGAATATTGTGCCACACTTCAGACATTTGGCCTGGAAATCCTCGATTGCAACTCGAACGTGAACCGGCTTTGGCTGGCACCCACATATCCATAACTTTAATTTGGAATTTCCTGGTGCTGTTGCAAGAGGTGCTATGGAATCTGATTCCTTATCTATATCAGTTATTGAAATTCCATATTTATATAAAATATCCCAGAATGGTGATGGTGGTGGAACATACCGCTGATGCCCCCATTGATCGACAATTAACCCAAATGATGCGGCTCTATCTCTATAATCCTTGTTGTGATAAGTGTATCTGTAATCTTTATTCTTACGCTTAGTTTTGTAGGGTTTTCCGGACTGTTCCTGTTCGGCATGTAGCAGTTCATGTAAAAATGTGCCGATTATCTGCCAGTATGCGCGGTTATCAATATATACCTCATTAATTGTTATTTCATTGCGTAATCCAAACCCATTGCGGCCTAGTTTAAAAAGACCATATGCCGACTTTCTGATCCTGTCAATTGAGATTGCCGGCAATCCATCTATTTTGAGATTAAACTCAAAAATAAATCTTTCCCGCCAGATATGTAGGTTTTGTATCAGCTCTTTTTTCTCCCACTCGATGGCAACTTGATGGTCTTTAAGGTGTTCGTTAATAATTTCATGCGTTTCAGGTTTAAACTCAAATTGAGCAGATTTTGAGGGTACGAGGGGGGTAGTTCCGGCATTATCCTGTTCGGGATGTTCGGGAAAGGTTGCGACGTTTTCTGAATTTTCATGTACCATTTTTTTCTTTAAAAAATCATTTAATTGCCTATAATTTATCGTAGTGGAATCCATATGTCTGCGCAATCTATGCGCCATCTAATAGTAATCTGGTAGACAGTAATGAAGAATTATATGAACCAAGACAGTAAGAATAGTTTTTTGCCAAACGGTGCTGCAATACGGGCAAAAAGAGCTGAAAAAGGACTTAGCCAATTCGAACTTGCTGAAAACGCTAAGCTAACGGTAAAAACCATTAGTCGTATGGAAAATGGAGAGCAAACATATTTATCGACTTTACTGTTAGTAGCAAATGTTTTAGGTGTTGAGGTTAAAACGCTTCTATTGAAAGAAAATGATATCACGGAAAAACAGAATGTGCTTGATGGCGCAGATCGAAACAAAGAAATAAAAAAAATAAATAAGATTCAAATTAGTCAATTTCGGGAAGAACTTAAAAAAAATGCCATAAAACATTTTAATGAAAAGCTCCATCAAATTTATTCCGAAAAACCCAAAGATTATCAGCAATTGGAATTAGAAATAGGTACGATAGAAAATTTTGATGAAAAATTAGAAAAAGATCGTAATCGCAAATGGGATGACTTTGCATATACAAAACTTATAAGCTCAGAAGGGGTGTATATCTTAAGTTCAGATACAGGCGCAGGTAAAACAACATTTTTAAGAGATTTACAAATCAAAATGATTGAACAAAAAAAAATTCCCCTGTTTTTTCATGCTTCTGAGTTAGAAAAACTAAAATTTGACGATGTAGATAGTTTCATAAAATGTATTAGTAAAATATTAAATGATAAATTTTCAAGAATTGAGTTGCAAAACTTTATAACTGAAAATTTTAAAAAGTTTGTTTTGTTTGGTTGATGGTCTTGATCAAATAGAAAGTCCTGGAGGATATATCACCATTCTTAATGGTCTTCTAAGAATATCTTTGCGCAACCTAATTGTTGCATCCCGACCTTTCGCTGTAGCTGATCAAGAAGGGAACTCAAATGTAAAATTTTTAAGGTTGAAACCTTTTGACGTAGAAGCTCAGAAGTCATATTTTGGAGATAAGCATGAGCGAGCTTCTAAATTATGTGCCTCATGTCTAGAGATGCTGGGTATACCCATGCTTGCTTACATGGTTCGTTTTCTTATTGGAGAAAAACGAGATGAGAAAATAACAAATCGAACTGGATTGTATAAACATTTTATCGACCATATTCTTAAAGAATATAAACATGATAATCTTACGCCCTCATGGGAAGATAAAATGGGGGTGAGGCAAGTATTATGCAAAATATCATATGAGGCATTGGCTGCTCAAGAACCGTCTATTCAAAAAATACCTCTTTCCGACGTTTGGAAGGGTGAAAGGCACAGTATAACAATTGATAAAATTTTAAAATATGGATTAGTTTCTCTAATAATAAACAGGTCTAAAGGGACAAATGAGTTTCTGTATTTTAGTCACCAATCTTTTCAGGAATATTTAGCTGCTGAGTATGTGGGTGATAATGAGCAAAGTGAACAAGATGTCATTCGTGATGCGACAGATCCTAAATGGAAAAATGTTATCAAATTCTTAGCGGGGCGTAAAGAGGGTAAATTCATCGAAAAGCTTGCTTTTTCAAGATTTAATGAAGATGTTCACCATACTCGCCTTTTTTTAGCCGCGGAATGCTGTGCGGAATTAAACAAACAATGTAATGTAGAGAAAGCTATCTTTGCCAGACTCAAGAACCTTTTGAAGGAAAAAGCATTTTATCAAAAAGCTCTCGGAAGCCTTGCGTATTTAAATATTAAGGAAGCTTTGGATTTATTAATTAATCTTTCTGTTCAAAGAGCGTCTTTTCACTTTAGTAAATGGAAGGAAGACTTACATTTAGAGGCATTTAATACGCTAAAATTGGTAAAGGGGAAAATGTCGGTAGAGCAAATTCACCGTCTTTTAGAGCAATTAATAAAGCCGGATAGCCCTTATTCACTCGATACTATCCGCTATAACCTTAAATCGATTGCAGATGTTTTTAGTGCAGAGCATATAGACATGGTTATTGATTACAAGTTCAGTGCAGAAGCTATTCAGTATTTTAAAGACTTGCAATCTAAGGTGTCGCTGACGGATCCTTGTGACTACATTCCTATAGGCGTGTGGTTATATTATTCTAAGGAATCCTCAATTAAGCAGATAAACTGGATCATCCAATACTTAGCGAGTGACGACCCCGATGTCCGATTCATGGCTGTTACAACAATTAGCGATATAATTAAAACCCACGAAATATTTAAGTTACGTGTTGTTAATATAATTCCAGACACCAAAGTTGAGCAATCAAAAAAACTTCAGCAATCAGATTACTTACCTTTGGAGTTTTCGTTCAGTCATATTGATATTTTGATGCAACGTGGCCGTACAGATATTGAGTGTGTTCAACTTGAAATTTGTTGGATTATGACTCATCTGGCTGGTCTTAAAGTTCTTTCGCTCCCTAACCTCGATTGGTTGATAGAAATGTTGAAAAAGGGAAGTCCTGAATGTCAAACGGCAATTGATTATTCTAGTGAAATCATCAAACTTTCGGAAAATCTGGGTTCTGGACAGGAAATATTACGAGGTTTGAAAATTATCAAGGGCGAAGGTGGGGAACCAAGCAAGTTTTCCTATGTTCGTTTAACGCCATATAAATAGTGACTACTATACCGATGAATCAGGTTTAATGGCAACAATTTTATCACCTCAATTCTTGTCAGATGAAGACCAGATTTTTGCAAATCTTTCTTAGCTTTGGTTCAGCCAAATCTTGAGGCCAATTTCTTGTTACGATGCATGAGTATATAGTAGCTTGTCATCTTTTTTTCTTTTGATCATGGCTTACGGTATTCAGCGGAATATTTTTTTTGGTTCTTTGTCTATCCCAGTTTTCCAGGCCGGATTTCTTTTCATTTTTCAATTGAATGAATCAGGAGTCCTTAAGGATCTTTTTATGTGTTT
Organism: Planctomycetes bacterium GWF2_41_51; assembly: GCA_001825665.1. Lineage (GTDB taxonomy): Bacteria > Planctomycetota > Phycisphaerae > Sedimentisphaerales > UBA12454 > UBA12454. The sequence continues at coordinate 14,401 of MHXZ01000057.1, forward strand.
TTTTCTTCCGAGCAGATGAAAAATTTCCTCCACCCATTTTTATTATAGGCGACGGGGCCGCAATACTTTTAAATAAAGCATAAACTTGTTACACTTGCGTCCAACGGTATTTAAAAATTTTGTTTTCGCATAATCAAATTTAAGATGACAAGTACTCTTCATAAGGGCAGAAATTTATTGAAATACTTCAAAGCTTAAGATATAAGAAAGCAGATGTCGAAATTAAAAAAGTAGTGACAGTGAGGTTTATAATATGCAAGAAAAATCAAACAATGAGAAATCGCAGAAATTTCTAAATGAAATTAAAAAGATACTTACGTTGCTGCCGCGTTGGGTGAAAGTTGCTTTTGCTGCGCGATGCGCACGAAGACTATTACCTTTATATACCATGACATGGTCGGAATCAGTGCCAAGAGAGGAATTATCGAGAAATGTAAATAATTTAGAAAAGTTTATTTCTATTGCTGAAACTTCTGCTGCTAAAACGACATACGCATCAGATGTTCCTCAAACAAAATGGAGAGCATATGTTAATCCAATGATTGTTGAAGCATTGCCGGCTTTTAAAGCCATTGAGGCTGCTTATATCGCTGATGGAAACGTTAGTGATTACAATGAAAATATTGATGCAACTATTTTGCAGCAATTCAATATGTGCAATGGTAATGCTGTGCCGTATGATATGGAGGAAGCAAGAAAAGCTATTTTGTCAGATATTAAATTTCTTTTTAGAGAATCAACGATACATAGTTGGACAGATGAAACGCCGGTTCATAAAGAAATATTCGGTGGAATGTGGCCAGATGGGGAACCTGAAGATTGGCAATCATAGGCATGCTTTATCTATTATCGTTGCGAATTATTGAATAAATAAATAATTTTTAAGCAGAGGAAACTTCCTCTGCATTTCTATTTAGGCGGCGGGGGCCGCGATATATTTCTGAAAAAAGCATAAAAATCGTTTCACACGCTTCGCTAAAGTTCATCTCATTTTAAGCTTTTTGGCTTTCAGCCCATAAAATTTCACCTCCGGTGAAATTGCCTCCTGCGCTAAAAAATGTAAAAGGCACTTCCAAAGTCAGCTAACCTTTTAGATTTTTTGGTCTATTCGATCGCACTTAGTCTGGCATAATGAGGCTCCTGCCTCATTTGGGCTTGTTGCCCCGGGTGAAGAATCGCCCACAGTTGAACTTGGGCGTTAAGGTTAACAAGCCTTTATCGTCGGGTGGGACTAAACTTAAAATAATTGAAAGGAGGTATAAGTAAAAATGCAGGAACAAATACAACAGAAAGACCATTTAACTATTCATATAACCAGAACTGCAATGGAAACAGAGCTTGGCGACGACTATAAGCGATGCTGGGCTTATGCTTTTAAATATGCTACTGAAGAACTGGATTTTGATGAGCAGGTGGAAAACCTTTGCAGAGAGTTTGACCTTATAAAATCACAGGCACAGTGGTTTGTAAAGGGAGCAAATTCCATTCTCTTCAAAAAAGAGGCAAAGGAAATCCGCCAGACAAATCAGGAAAATTATTCTTCAAATAAAAATAAGCAGTGTGAACTTGCCGATTTTTCTCAAGCTAAAACAAAGCCATCAGAAAAGTATGTTTCCCAGTTGGAGATGATGTCTTTTCTTGAGGATATTGAAGAGATGTGCAACGATGCTGATTTTTCAGAGTTTTGGGAAGAATTAGGCAAAATCAAGCAGAAGGTTATTGAACAATATTGTGCAACGGATAAAGAAGTTTTAGCTATCTTTAAAATCCGTACAATGGTTGATAGAGCAAAACAAGAAAATGAAAGATTCTTTGATGCCTATCCAATAAGCACAGATGCGTGGGAAAACGGACATTTTGATATCGCAGGAGAGATAACTTTTAATTAAGGGCTTTCAGCCCTTTTTTCTTTTTTTATAGTTGGGACTGTGGAAAAATTTTCAAAAAAGGCACTCACTATCGTTCGTGCAAAATCTGGCGTATTACTGTTATGCTTTCAGCTTACAGTAATTCACCTTGGAGAGGACTTGTTCGGCTAAAAATATTTAGAGGTTATTGCATCAAGAAATCATTTTAATAATTTTTTCTTCATCCTCCTGTGAAGAAAAAATCTCACATAAAACAAAATAAGGAATGAATATGAACACAGAAGAAATCAAAGATCCAAGAATCAGAAACATTGAGCAGCTTAAAGAACTTGCCAAGACTGAAAATGGGCTGGATTGTTTCATTCTGCTTAAGGGTGGGTTTCTAAGTTCCAAATATATAAGGTATTTTCCTGATGATAACATCTTTTATATTTTCAATTGTATTGATGATAGCGAGCAGGAATTAACCGAAAACCAGATTCTTGACAGTGCTTTTACCAATATAGGCGCAGCTATGGAAAAAGGAGCATTGATTATGGATTAACAGGTTTCACGATTTTTTTCTTCATTACCATGTGAAGAAAAAAAACACTTAAAACAAAATGGGACAATATTACAAACCTATTAATCTTGAGAACGGGCAATGGCTTTATTCGCATGATTATGGAAATGGATTGAAACTCATGGAGCATTCCTGGATTGGAAACGAATTTGTCGGTGCGGTCATGAAAATGATGGTTGCCGGCGGCTCATGGCATAAAAACCCAATTGTCTGGTGTGGCGATTATTACGATGAAGAAGATTACTATAGTAAAGTTGCCGATAACGATAAAATTCAGCCAAACGAGTTTTTGACAAAACAACAGCAGCTTAAAGCGATTCTCGTAAATCATACAACAAAGGAATATGTCGTTTATTCAAAAATACCGGTTAATTCAAATGGATGGCAGGTAAATCCATTGCCGCTTTTAACAGCACTTGGAAATGGGCGAGGCGGCGGCGATTATGATCTTGACTATCCCGATGCGGACAAGGTTGGCATCTGGGCTAAGCACATTCTGTCAGTTGAATATGAAATCCCTGAAGGGTACAAAGAATTAAAAGTTGCGTTTAAAGAAGAATGGATAAACTCACAATGATTTTTTTCTGACGATTGTGAAAAAAATCTCAAATTAAAATAAAAACCATTAAAAACTGATAAAATGCAGGAAGATAAAAAAAAATAGCAGTGTTGACAGAAGAAGGCGATTTAAATATTCATGCGTTTGATGTCAATCACATAGAACTGACCATGGAAGAAGAAACAGACAATGAATACGAAGCTTTGGAAGAGCTTTTGTCAAGGTCTTATGATTTAAGTTCAATTCAGTGGCAGGAAATCAGGCAAATAAATTTCAGGCTTTAAACTGCAGAGCGAAATGTAAATATATTTTGTAAAAAAATGAAAGGGGGAGGCAAACGCTATGAAAACTGAAAACTATCCTAAAAAAGATGGGAAGCCGGGTACAAGATATTTCCTTGAAAAGGGAGATGTGATTAAAGCCCTGGTTGCGACGCCGCGAGAGGCTTCACTTGGCAAGTCAAAGTATCCATCCTATTCAATTAAGGCGATTTGGAATGACAAGGAAATCTATGTTACTCTGACAAATGGTCAATACAAGCGATTGATCGGAATTGGCAGCCTTGAAGGCAAAAAACTTGTTGCCATCGGATATCCGGGGCCGGCAGGAAAAGAACTGGTCGGACTTGATGTTCTTGAATAAGCACAAGCCAAAATCATTATTTTTAATTTTTTTAAAAAACGATTTTTCCTTCAACTTCCCGTGAAGAAAAAATATTCACAATACAAAGAGCAAAGAGGGGTAAAAAATGAGCCGATTTTATAGAATGTTCATTATAACAATCGGAATTACCGAAGAGCAGCTTCAAGAAGTCTGCTTTAAAAAATTCGGCTGGGAAGGAGAAGCATCAACTTGGAAAAGTGAAGTAATGTTTGATGGTGAGGGATATCTTTATGGTGGGATGAGCGAAGAAGAAGCTCACCAGCAGATTTATGACGCATTAAAGAAAATAAATCCTGAAGCCAAAATCCAATCAAATTGGACTTGCATGGAGGATCTTCCATATCAAGAGTATGGAGATGCAATAAATTAGAAGATTTAAAAGGAGGTAATGCTGTGCATGATGGAAATTATAACAATTCAAGGAGAGCCAATAATAGAAGTTTACGAAAGCTTTGACGGCAGTTACTGGTATATAACCGAAAAACTTTATAAGCAGGATTCTATAATTGACGGAAAGATTTACAGGGATGATCAGATTTTATATGGGTATGCAAGGCTGTCGGCATTTCCTGAATATGCGGAATTCGGGAATATTTCCGAGACAGAGCTAAAGCTGTTGGGTAGTAAAATCTGGAAAGTGCCAAAGCAGAATTGGAAGCTTTGTCCTGAGGTTGAAGCAAAGGTTTCAACGTGATGAAATAAACGTTCAAACTAAGATTTGAAAATAGTTTTGCCGGCATGCGGGGTGCCCGCCGCAAAAGCATAAAAAGTTGCTTCGCGGCTTCGCCATGAACGCTCAGCCCCATTTTAAGCTTTTGGGTTTAAAGATATATAGCTTGTGCGGCAAAGTACGACCTATCGAATCCAAAGGATTCTTGTTTGTACTATTTTTTCCACTACGCTATTTTTCCCTAACCTTTTAGACTTTTCCCCTTCGGGTCGCTTCGCTAAAAGTGTAAAAGGCAGGAAAAATCGAGACGCTATGGAAAAAATAAATTACAACAAACAAGAACAGGATTCAATCGATAGGTCTTTGCAATTTAACGCTGAAAGTAACCACAGTTTGCAGTCGAGCCAGACAGCAACGGTTATCCAATGGCCATCAAACACCGGGATAAGGTGCGAATTACATATCCAGATTTTCGGCTTACCGACTATCAAATGGTGATAGAATATTTCGGTATGAACGGCGATGCCGCCTATAATGAACAGACCCTCCATAAAATACTTTCCTATAAAGAGGCGGGAATTGACGGTATTTATTTGCTGGAATCTTCACTTTCAGGCAACTAGCAGGAGCAGATACTGGCTAAGATTGAACAGTCCCTGGAAGGCAAATTAAATAGGATAAATTCGTCTCGATCCAACTATTATTCGGCTAAGCGGGAACCGTAAATTTGCCTGCCTGCTCGAGCTGAATTTTGGGGATAATCAGTCCTTCTTTTGCCAGAGATTTTTCGATTTTTTCAAAAGCATATTTATCTGTTGCCACCACTACAATTTTGTCATATTTGGCGGCTAAATCCTGCCGGATATTCCTGATAAAATTGGACAAACCGGTCTCGATTTCAATGGCGATTCTTTCATTATTTTTACCAGCAACCACATCGACCCTGCCTGAAATTCTGGGAACTTCAAAAGAGATTTTGTAGCCAAGTTCCGCAAATCTTTGGGCATAATATTGTTTCCAATATTCATGTGCGATTGAGCCATGCTGCGGCGGGATATTTTCTAAATTCAGGGCATCATAAGCCTGCTTAGTCAGACGCAGGCATACTTTTCTTGTCTGGCCGATGTTCACAGTTTGGGACAGGAGCCAACCTTGATTAATAAGAAAATCTTTTAATCTATCGCCGGAGCCTATACTCATATTAAGTCTTTGATATCTTAATTTTATTCCATCCATGGGAAAATTAAGTATATCAATAAATAGCCGCAGCGCATCATCGTTTAGAGCTATATCAAGCTGTGGAACCCGTGGAACCTGGCCGAAATAAGTCTCTGTGAAGGTATTCCGGCCTGAACCTGTTGATTTTGTGTTATTGACAGCGGAATACCTTGCGAGCATTGCATCTGTGACAGAACCTTTGTTGACTTTAATAAATGGAAATTGAATATAAACAGGACTTGTCCATCTATCCTGAAGTTTTATAATTCCCTGCCCGACAGGTAAGCTGCTAAAATATTTCTTATCATCACTGTCCATCAGGCAAACAGCCGCGGCTTTATTAATATCTGATGGGTCTTTCTGATTTAGAAAGATAGTTGTATAGGTATTTCCCATTGCGGCGGAAGATAATAAATGGGGGTGCTGGTCGATCACAACTATTCCGATTCCCAGTTCCCTGCACTGGCGAAATAACATCTCAAGAACGGTTTCATTTGCGGTTTGCTCACGCTTATGCAGGACATGGTGAGCCTCTTCAATAAATATAACAAGCTTTAATTTTTCACGCTCCTGCGATTCTAATCTAACATAATATAGCCATAGGCATAATAATGGTATCAAAAACTTCTTACTTTCCTGAGCCAATCCATCAAGTTCAATAACTGTATTTTCATAGAGCATCTTTTGAGCGAGCTGTTGCTGTGAAATCCGGTCTCCTGATGAAAGATCTGCGAATTCAAGACTTTCCAGTGCCCGCAGTGCGGTGATTTTCCACCCGCCCATACGGCCACTGTCAGGAACTTTTTGAAGTTCAGCAATGATATCTTTCGCAGTAGGGCAGAGATTACCGTTTTCATAAATAGCTGCAATAGCTTTTCGCAGGATACTTCGCGAACCATCGCCGAGTGTAAAGGCCTGACTCATAACATCGACAAGCTGACTGACATAGACATTTGCTTCAATGCCGGGCGGTACAACAAAGGGATTGAATGGGAATTTTGATAAAGCTCTGCCGGGAGTATAGATATTTAATTTATTATTGAAATTTGGAATCAAATGCCTGACCGTTCTTTTCCAGTCCATAAAGGCAAATGGGACCCCTCTTTCAATAAGCTGGCTTAGTATATGAAAAGTTACATTCGTTTTTCCTGCGCCCGATCTGCCCAGGATAGCTGTATTTTGGATCATCTCACCATATTTTAGACCTAACGGCCATTTTTCCTTGTCGTAAAGAATTGTACCGAGATTAATTGGACCAAAAGATTTGTTTTCAGAGGGGAGAGATAGAAGGATTTTACTGTTAAAATCCCCAAAGATTTTATATGCGGTTGAAATAATCTGTTTTTCGATAAGCGATTTCAATTCCGGATCGGCGAGTTCCCTTGTTTTCATCCATTGACTAATCTTATCCGGCATCAGAGGCCTTAGTTTTGCTGCGATTTTTTCAACGTCCATTTTCACTGTCAAGCTGCTGATGTTTATTTATTAATGATAGCAGCCGGTCCTCAAGTCCCTGAGTTTTTTCTTCAAGACGAAGACTTATATTCCGACGCTCCTTTTCTATATCAAAGAGGCGCTGCCTGAGTTTATCTTTTTCCGGGAAATGATAAGGCGCGTATCTCGGCTGGCGCTGCTCCATTTGTAAAAGTTCTGTATCTACGTAGCATTCTAAACGCAGCAATCGCCTGAACTGCTCATCATGCCTTTCCTGTAAACGCCTGATCTGATCAACAGTAAGGGCAATTTCTCGCCTGATCATACCGGGTATGGAATTTTCCCACTGAACTCTCGCCGGGTAAGCGGCTATCTCATTTGCCTTCTCTTCAAGTGTCTTTTTGAATTTTGCCATTATCAGTTTACAACATTATTTAATAGTTTCTGAAATTGAAGTCCGGTTTCCGTAAGTTCGTATTTTGGACGAATTCTTTTTCCGACAAAGACTTTTCTAACTATGCCCTGTTTTTCAAGCAATCGAATAATATCACGGATGTTATTGCCAGTAATTTTAGTGGAAGAAAAACGAATTTTTTCTACGTCTGATTTGAGATGGCTGCATAGGTTCGGTTAAGGCTCGTAATACCACAGACCTTTGATTAAAACATATCCAGCCGTAAAGTTCCCAATTAAGATTCGGTAAAGTAAATTCGGTATAACGAAGGTTCGATTCGATACAAAGTTCTTCCCGGCATTTTTTGCCATGTTCTGTCAGCCAGTATACCCTTGTATTGCCGGCGATTGGGTTTAGGCAGATTGCCAGATGATTTCTGATGAATTTGGGCATCAAGTGGCTGCAGGTATCCTTTGGTATACCAGTTTTTGCTGCAATTTGCTTGGCTGTAAGCGGCTGATTGAGAGCTAATATGATTTTTCTTTCGTTTTGGTTTTCTGGTTTTGGTTTGTATACTTTTCGATATTCCATTTTGCGGATAATAGTAGCTGTCACTTTATAGTGGTAGTGATGTTACTTAATAATGACACAAGTAATGTCTTTTTAAACTTTTCGGTCACTGTTTTTTTAAAAAAGGGTATTGAGTAAAACAGTTCAAAGTTATTTAAGTATGAAAATCTTACTTTTGCATGGAAATAAAAAAAACATGCGCCAACTGTATCAGAGAACTGGAAATAGGCATGCATTTGCTGCGGGTAGATGAGGGGGTATTGGGAACCAAAGGTGCCTTTGTTCCTTTGGAGAAGACCTTACTCTTCTGCTGCGAGAGGTGTCTTAGAGATTACTTTGACATCGATGATCTGCCGAGTATGCCGGGAAGGTTTCCATAAGGTTATTTTGCTTTTTATTTTCCTGAATCTCATTTTTTAAGCTGATTTGCATATCAGCCATTTTTTTTATTAACTCTTTCACCAGTTCATTGGCATTTTGGCGGTCTTTTTCCAATGTTTCAATACGCTGCATGTATTCTTCAAAACCGACTTGCCTTTTTTGTGATAACGCGAAATTGCAAAACCCACAAATTTCTGCATCCCACGCATTGGATTTATCGCAATGAGGGCATTTTATAGGCAAGTTCTTGAATTCATAGGATTTATCTTGTTTTGCTTGCGCTATTCCTGCATACCCCAATTGCATATCTTTTACATCCTCCGAACCATAATGCTGATATTCTCCAATAATATTGCTGGATTGTGTATGTCCAGCAAATTTTTTGAGAACGGATAACGGAACATTTGGATTTTTGCCCATCCTGGTCAAGGTTGCATGACGAAGAACGTATGGCGAAAATCTAATTGTCAATTTCAACTTTTTTCGCAGACGTCTAAATAAAGATGTAACTATCCCTCGGGATACCGGTGTTGTTGGATCATCTAATTTGCAGAAAACATAGTGTTCATCTTTTACCTGACCTGGATAATTTTTCATCCAATCTAATAAATACGGTTCTGAAAATATGACCCGGATAGGTCTTTCCTCGGTATCGCCCGATTTTTTCGCCGTCCATACATTAAAATAGTAACCGTTCTCATCTTTTTTGAGTTTGTTCCATTTTAATAGTCGTAATTCTATGGGTCTTGCACCTGCATCAAGTCCTTCATATGCGACAAAAAGCCTATCTCGATAATTCATACACAGCTTTATGGCGGAATGGATTATTTCTTCTGTGGGCATCTCCTCTGGCAACCTTAATCTGCTTCTGCCGTAAGGTCTTTTCATGGCCCGAACTTGTCTGGGAAATTCCTCATCCTCACCGAACCAATGCTTAAAAGCCTGACGAATATGCATATATTCATCTTGTTTTGTTTTAATGGTAATGTCCTCTGAAGCGAGTATGATATTCCATGCTTTTGTGATTTCATCCTTTGTTGCCGCATCGAAATCTTTTTCTAATAAATCACCAAACTTAACCAGACTATTATGAAGCAGCCTTAATCTATCAGCGACGACAGAGCCTCTTTTATAATCAATAAATTCATCAATCATTTTTTGATTTTTATCAGATAACCTTTTTTTGATGTCATCTATTGTAATTTTTCCATGAGATAGTTTCCCATATATTTTTTTCATATTATTCCCAATATCATTTAAGTTTATAAATCTTTACATAACGTCTTGGCTTAGAGTTATCAAACGTTGCCAACGTTGATAAACTAAAGTATAAGACGGTCAAAGGATTTTTCATTTTTTAAGAGGTTTGAACTGATTTAGTTGCGTGATATTTTAATTTTTACCTTTTTGGCAATATCTATGCGTGATGGGAGAATTGGACTCCCGTTTACGCATTGGCAATGCGTCGTTCTGCCACTTAACTAATCACGCACAAAAAGACATCTCCTTTGTACGATTATAAATTTTGTGGTAAAAGAACTTGCTGTGTGGGTTGTTCAGGATTAAACAGAAGATAGTAAAGGTGTTTATTGAATGCTGTCGCTAACAGGATTATATAACCTTTTAACTCACATTTCGTATAATAATCATAAGCTCTTATACTGAAATTGGTTGAATTCCTGATT
>MHXZ01000058.1 GCA_001825665.1 Planctomycetes bacterium GWF2_41_51
CGTGATTTTTTAAAATTTTGTTCAAAAAAGTACAGATAAAAAGTTAATAAAAAAAATTATTGTCAAAAAAGCAATTTTTAGAGATTGCCTTAATACATAACCGCCCTAATAAGTAACCACGAATGAACACGAATAAACACTTTATATTGAAAATTGTGAATTATAGATTGAATTTCGATCGACGTTTCATTGTTCCTGGTCATGGAAACAGTAAAACTATTTTTTTACTAAAAAGTTAAGATATAAACAATACACATATAAACTATTGGAGATGGATATGAAAATAAAGGCTGAAAAAATTCGTTATTTTATTTTAGTGGTGATGGTGGTGATATTTGCTGTGCTGATGTGCGGAGTGTTTGGGCTAAATGAGAGGCTGGGATTCGGGAGATTTTCTTTTACCTGGCTGATTATTTTTGCTGTGAGCTTAATTGTGCTGGGGATTGGCGAAGTTATTCTTGGCATCAAAAGTAAAGATGGGAAACTAAAAAAGACTTTTCTTATTTTAGCAGGTGCTTCTGCGGCTTGTATTCCGGTTTTCGCGATTTTACATAATGTCGTTTACGGTTTATTTTTTCATGGAAAAGAAGGTGATGAGGCGGTATTTTTTATTCTTGCGTTGTTAGTTTGCCCTGTGCTTTTTGTAATCGGCAGTTTGGGAAGTTTCATTTGCGGAGTACTAAATAAACCACGAATGAATCCCCTCTGATTTTGTTTTCAAGGCAACAAAATCCAAAAGACTCGGGGATCTCCGCTTCGCTCCGACACGGATTTACACGGTAGAGAAAAATGGAAAAAGAAAAAATAAAAAATGAAATGATGTGCAGACTGACTGGTGCGGTGAGCGGACTGTTATTGGCGATACCCAACATTTATCCTGTGCTTGCACCGATGCAGGTGTTTGCCTTAATTCCTGTGCTATATATTGGAGCTAAACGAGAGAACAGCTTTTCAAAAATTTTCACGGCTGGAATATATATGGGTCTGTTCTATACTTTGCCGCAGATGGTTACACTTCGAATGCCGATTCCTATTACCATGATTTTGATTGCTCATTTAGTAATTATAATGATTGTATTAGCTGTGGGCAGTGCATGGCTGATTCGAAGAAATAATATATGGGGAGCATTCGCAACTGGTGCGTTTCTGGTTATTCTTGATTGGATAAATTTTACAGCGATTCCGTTGTGGGGAACTGCGCAATCGATAGTTCGGCCATGGTCGCAATACCCTTATTTGATTCAGTTCAGTTCATTGACAGGAATAACGGGCATTATATTTGTATTGGGAACAATACAGGCTTTGATTGTCGGCGCAATTATTAATCCACAGATGAAACGGAGATGGCTTAGTGCATCAATTATTATAGTTATAATTTTCGCAATCGCAGACTTTGTTATTTTAGCACAACAGCCCACAGGGAAAATAAAAGTTGCGGCAATAGGGTGGGCAACTAAAGATTTTAAAAATGTCGAATATGCACAAACGGAGGAAGGATTTGAAGAACTTTTTATAAAGCCGGCAATTAAAGCGGCAGGTGCAGGTGCAAAGCTTATAGTATCGCCAGAAATGGGATTTTATATTAATGATTATGATAGAGATGAATGGCAGGAAAAATTTCAGAAAATCGCAGGCGAATATAATGTATTTCTGGCGGTCGGATATTTTGATGCTTCAAGAAAACTAAATCAGCTAATGTTTATAACGCCCTGCGGGAAAGAACCAACTGAATACAGCAAAACATATTTAATTCCTTTTTATGAAAAATGCGGGAAAGGTGACGGGAAATTATATATAATAGATGCCGATGGTATCTCTTTTGGAGGAATGATTTGCCACGATGATAATTTTACGCGGCTTTCGAGAGAGTATGGGCGACATAAAACTGGTATAATTGCGGTTCCTACGATGGATTGGGCAACAGTAAAAAGTACGCATTTGCAGAATAGCATTCATCGCGCGATAGAATCAAGATACGCGATTGTACGAGCGACAATGAATGGTATCAGCGCGATAGTAGCCCCTGACGGGCGAGTGCTCGCAAAACTAGATCATTTTAAAAAAGGAGCGGGCGTTATTGTTGCTGAGGTTCCTGTTTATAATTCTTCCGCGACAATTTTCAGTATGGCAGGGCATTGGCCGGTTGCAGTTGGGGCTATATTCCTTATAATTTTTGTTACTCTTACCATTAGATCAAAAAAGTAAAGGAATTAACTGAATAATGTTTAATCAATATTTCAAATCTATTGAGGAGTATTTGGGAGTAGGGATGTAAAGATGAACACGGAAATGAATAATAAAATCAGATTAAAATGGATCGGAGAAAATATATGTTTCAGACTGTAATCTGGTTTATTGCTGCCGGTCATACTTTTTTTATTGGCATTGCTCTGCTTATTATTTCGATAATATTTTCTATGATTTCCAAAAAAGTCTGTCATAAACTTATTATTTATTTCTTTTCCATAATATCATTGGTTTTGATTTTTATGGCCGTCATACTTCTGCCGAGGTTTTATTATTTTGCCTGGGCAATATTAATTACAGGCTGGCTCTTATTTTTTGCTTCCAAAAATAAAGTTCAAAATCGTTATTTTAATTTTTTATCGATAGCAGTCCTGTGTTCAACTTTATTTATTTTCGCTTCCGCAATACCTTTGGTTCTAAAACCAGATATGCCAAAAGAAAGATTTGATAAACTTTTTATTATTGGGGATTCAGTCAGTGCAGGCATCGGAGGAAAAGCTGAAAAGACATGGCCGAAAATATTTATAAATAAATATGGCGCTAACGTAATTGACTTATCTGTGTCGGGTTCAACTGTAACAACGGCCATTAGACAGGCGAGGCAAATCACAGAGCCGAATCAATTGGTGCTTTTGGAAATTGGTGGTAATGATTTTCTCTTTTCCACACCGTATCCGCAATTTGAAAATAGTTTTAAGCAAATACTTGAACTTGTGAAAAAACAAAATTCAACGATCGTTATGATGGAAATTCCAATGCTTCCGAAACATTTTAGATATGGAGAAATTCAAAGAAGGTTGGCCAAAGAATATGATACTTTGATTGTACCAAAACGCTTTTTCGCAAGTGTTCAGCGAACAAAAGGAGCAGGAAGGGATTTTATACATTTATCCGAAAAAGGACATCAACTGATGGCCGAAAAGCTGTGGTATATTTTGCGGCCATGTCTTGAGAATTGAAGGGTAGAAAATGTTCGTGAATGTTTGTATTTCTGTTATAGACGGTGTTATTGTTTGTGCAATCGGAATTGAAACGAAAACAAATGCTTAATCAATATTTCAAATCTGTTGAGGAATATTTTGAATTTTACGGGCTGGGGTTCGAGGGTGTTGAACATCGGTTTGTGGAATTTCAATCGGCCGGATTTGAATTGGTGGGGCAGGTTTGGGTTCCAAAGGAATATAAAGCAACGATAATTATTGTGCATGGTTTTCTGGGGCATTGCGGGACGTTTGGCAAGTTTATAAAATTTATGCTTGATAATCGTTTCGCTGTCGCGGCGTTTGATTTGCCGGGGCACGGACTTTCGAGCGGAGAGAAAACGGCAATCGATGATTTTGAGCAATATAGTCTTGCGCTGAAAGAATTTTTGAAGATTATCAAAGAACAGATGCGCGGGCCTTATCATATAATCGGGCATAGTATGGGCAGTGCGGTTGTGATGGATTATATGACGAATTGCAAAATAAATTTACCCATCGCTTACGCTCAGGGCTCTGAAACGACGTTTAATAAAGTGATTCTTGCTGCGCCGCTGGTGAAGTGTACTTTGTGGAAGCTGTGCAAAATTGGTTATTTTATTTACAGGCCGTTTGGGAAAAATATTTTCAGATGCTTTCACAATATCTCATCAGATAAAGAATATGTAAAATTTCTCAAGTATCGCGACCCGCTCCAGGCGAAAAGTATTTCAATGAACTGGGTCAATGCGATGTTTAAGTGGGAAAAGAAAATTAAAAACATTTGCAATATTGACAAACCGGTTTTAGTTATTCAGGGCACAAACGATACGACAGTAGCGTGGAAACATAATCTTAAATTTATTCAATCGAAATTCAAAAATGCGGAAATTGAATTTGTGGAACATGCGCAGCACGAATTTTTTAATGAAGTAAAAAAGTATCGGGACGAGGTGTTTGCTGCGATAATAGAATACTTTAATAGCCACTAAGGCACAAAGGCACTAAGAATTATAAATTGTTAGATTTTAATTTTAGAAATAGATGTTTGTGGATACCAATATTGTTTGAAGGATTGAGATTGCCACGGCTGTCTGCTCCTGCCTTCGCAGGAGTAAACTCCTCAGCCTCGCAATGACATTTGGATTATGATTGGATGTTATGGAAGCAAAAATGAATAATTCGTTCAGGTGGTTTAACGCGACGCAATTTTTTGGTGCGCTCAACGATAATATTTTCAAGCTGCTGGTGATTTTGTTTCTCATCAAATTAAACGGGACGCAAACGGCGGCGCAAACGACGGCTCTGGCCGGGGCGGTGTTTGTTATTCCATTTCTGCTTTTTATGGCGGCGGCGGGTAAACTTGCAGACAGGTACAGCAAAAGCAAAATCGTAGTCGGGGCTAAAATCGCGGAAATTATAATTATGGCGGCAGGGTGTGCTGCCTTTTTATTTAACAGCAGTATCGGGCTTTACTGCGTGTTATTTGTAATGGCGGCGCAAAGCGCGTTTTTTGCGCCGGCGAAATACGGAATACTGCCGGAACTTGTCGAACATGAAAAGTTATCGAATGCAAACGGAAAACTGGAAGCGTTGACTTATCTTGCAATCGTTATCGGTACGGCGATGGGGCCGATGATGTCGCAGATTACGGGGGCGAAATTTGAATTGACGAGTATCGGCTGTATAGCAATCGCTTGTCTGGGATTTGCGACGAGTTTGAAAATCAAGCATACAAATCCAGCGGGTTCGGGAATGAAGTCATCGGTATTTTTTGTGCGGGATATCTGGCGGACGATGCGAGATATAAGTTTTGACAGAGACCTGCTGCTTGCGGTTATCGCGTCGGCTTATTTTCTGCTGATTGGCGGGTTTGTTTATTCGAACCTGATTCCTTACGGCATAAGTCATCTGCAATTGACCGAGACTCAAAGCGCTTATCTATTTGTTATCGCGGCGATGGGCATTGGAATAGGTTCCATTTTCGCAGGCAAACTTTCCGGGCGGGATGTCGAATTTGGAATTGTGCCGCTTGGTGCAATCGGTATGACTGTTTCATCGATATGGCTTGGGTTTGAACCTTCATTTTATACTACGCTTTCGCTTGTTTTTATTACCGGTGTAAGTGCGGGTCTTTTCATTGTGCCGATTAATACTTTTATTCAGATTCGCAGTCCATCAGCGCAGCGAGGTCAGATTTTAGCTGCATCGGGATTTCTCGGATGGATTGGCGTATTAATCGCCAGCGGAATGATTTATTTTTTCGACAGTGTTTGGAAATTATCGGCATCGCAGATGTTTATGGTGCTGGGAGTGTTTACGCTGGTGCCGACGATTATAACGATAATTATGCTGCCGGATTTCCTGGTGAGATTTTTAGCGGTGCTGCTGACGAGGATTTGCTATCGGATTAAAGTTGTCGGCAGGGAAAATGTTCCGCTGGATAAAAGCGCGCTGCTGGTGAGCAATCATGTTTCGTATGTCGATGCGCTGCTTTTGCTTGCGGCGGGGCAGAGGCGAATCAGGTTTGTTGTTGAAAAAAGATTTTACAACAAATGGTGGCTAAAGCCGATGATGAAACTTATGAAGGTTATACCGATATCGTCAGCGGACCCGCCGAGAAAGCTTGTGGAATCGCTTCGGCAGGCGCGGGCGGCGATGGATGATGGATACCTCGTTTGCATTTTCGCAGAAGGGATGATGACGCGAAGCGGAATGATGGCGGGATTCAAAGCGGGGCTGGAGCGGATAATGAAGGGAAGCGATGCGCCGGTTATTCCTGTTTATCTGGGCGGAGTGTGGGGGAGTATTTTCAGCTATTACGGCGGGAAGGTGCTGAGAATGATTCCGAAAAAATTTCCGTATCCGATTGCGATTCATTTCGGCAAGGCTTTGCCTGCGGATTCATCGGCAAATCTTGTTCGGCAAAAAGTCGCGGAGCTTTCGTGCGATTATTTTAATAGTCTTAAATCATCGAAGCGGTCGCTGCCATATCTTTTTATTAAAGCGGCGAGGAAAAACTGGAGAAAACGATGTATCAGCGATTCGACGGGCAAACGGCTCAATTACGGTCATACGTTAGTAAGTTCGCTTGTGCTTTGCGAGGCTATTAAGAAATTAAGCAAGCAAAGCGAAAAGATTGGGATAGTTTTGCCGCCGTCGGCAGGGGCAGCACTTGCGAATCTTGCGGTTACTTTGTGCGAGAGAATTCCTGTGAATCTGAATTTCACGGCGGGGCGGGAAGTGATGAGTTACGCAGTTGAGAAATGCGGAATAAAAAATATTATTTCATCGCGAAAATTTGTCGAAAAAGCGCAAATATCCTTCGGCGAAGAAAATATAATTTATCTCGAAGATATGGCAAAAGCGGTTACAAAGCGTTTGATAATCAAAGCGTATTTTAAAGCGAAGTTTTTGCCGATAAAGTTTCTTGCGGCGAAGATGCGGCAGGGCGGGGATGAATTGGCGACAGTGATTTTTTCTTCCGGCAGCAGCGGCAGGCCGAAGGGCGTTTGCCTGAGCCATCATAATTTAATTTCGAATATCGAGGCGGTGCGGATGGTTGTGATGATTCGGGCGGGCGATAATCTTTGCGGAGTGCTGCCATTTTTCCATTCGTTCGGATTTAATTGTGGGTTCTGGTTGCCGCTGATTAGCGGAGTTTCGGTTTCATATATAGCTAATCCGCTCGATGGGCAGGCGGTAGGCAAAAGTGTTCGTGAGAATCGCTCGACGATTTTATTTGCGCCGCCGACATTTCTTTTGAATTATGCAAGACGGGCTGCAAGGGAGGATTTCGCAAGTTTGAGACTCGTTGCGGCAGGTGCGGAGAAATTGAAACGGCAGCTTGCGGATGTGTTCGAAGAAAAGTTCGGGATTCGGCCGGTCGAAGGGTTCGGAGCAACGGAATTATCGCCGGTGGTGTCGCTGAATATTCCGGATATTGAAATGAATGATGTTTTTCAGCCTGGCACGAAGGAAGGTTCGGTTGGGAATTTGATTCCGGGAGTGGCGGTGCGGATTGATAATATTGAAACAGGTCAGCCGGTCGAAACGGGCAGGGAAGGACTGCTGATGGTGAAGGGGCCGAATATTATGCTTGGCTATCTCGGCGACTGCGAAAGAACGCGCGAGGTTATTAAAGACGGCTGGTACAATACGGGCGATATAGCGAAGATCGATGCGGATGGTTTTGTTACGATTACCGACAGACTTGCGAGGTTCAGTAAAATCGGCGGAGAGATGGTTGCGCATGGTGCGATCGAACAGGTTTTAAATGATGCGATTGGGGCGAGCGAACAGGTTACAGCTGTAACAGCCATCGCAGACGAAAAAAAAGGTGAAGAGCTTATTGTGTTTTATCTACCGCAGGCGGGAGACGCTGAGAAATTATATGAAACTATAACAAAGAGCAGCTTGCCGAATATCGCAAAGCCGCGAAAAGATAATTTTATAAAGATTGAATCGCTGCCGACGCTCGGCTCCGGCAAGATTAATTATATGAAACTCAAAGAAATCGCGGCAAAAAGAAACAATAGCTACTGAGAACACCCCGAATGAGATAGCTCGAAGCGATCATCTCACGGGGCAAGCGCCGCCCACAGAGATTTATTTTGTATAAACAGTGTTAATCCCGCGCAGCGTCCTTTGCAAGTGTGTAAATCAGTGTCGGAAATACCGCATTAATCAGTGTCTTTTTCTGCTTTCCTGAAAAAATTTATAGGTTATAATATTAGTATGATTAAAAAGGTGGTAATAAAAAATAGTTTAGAAGGTTTTTCGGAGATAGAGCAGAACCTCGAATATTGGCTTTCAAAATCCCCCGAGGAACGTATCGAGGCTGTCGAAATTTTAAGAAGGCAAATGTATGGAAATACAGAAAGACTACAAAGAGTTGCTCGAATTATTCAACGCTCACAAAGTTGAATATTTGGTTGTCGGCGGTTTCGCACTGGCTTTTCACGGAGCCCCGCGTTTCACCGGCGATATAGATTTGCTTGTTAAACCTGATGTTGAAAACGCAAAAAAAATTCTTGCCGCTTTAAACGATTTCGGATTTGCATCTTTGAATTTTACAGAAGCCGATTTTTTAAAATTAGAAAATATCATTCAGCTTGGCTATCCTCCTTTCCGCATTGATATCATTATGTCAATCACTGGGGTGGATTGGCAAACTGCCGCAAACGGCAAAGTTGCCGGCAAGTACGGTGATGTGGATATTTTTTTCCTGGGAAAGCAAGAATTCATCGTAAATAAAAAAGCTTCAGGCCGATTGAAGGATTTAGCGGACATTGAAGCAATCGATAAAGTAAATAACCCTAAAAAAAATAAAAAATCCTAATCATAGAGGCGAAATTATAGTTTATGGAAGCAGTGAAATATTTATTTATCTGTGCGGCAAATCGAAACCGCAGCAAAGCGGCGGAACAAATTTGCAAAGGCATGGCGCAGGCGAAAGGCAAAAATATCGAATGTCAATCGGCGGGAGTTCATGAGCTTGCGGAAAGGAGAGTTACTAAATATCTTGCCGACTAGGCGGACAGGATATTTGTTATGGAAGAATATATGCAGGATATTCTGATTGATTACGAGCAAAAACCAGAAAAAATAATTGTATTCGATATTCCCGATATTTATCCGATCTATGATCCCGTACTGGAACAAATCCTTATTAAGAAAATTGAAAATTATGTCTAATAAATCAGTGTCTGAAAAGGCCGCGTTAATTGGTGTCTTTTTAATGCCAGTATGTCAATCACCGGGGTAGATTGAAAGATTTTTAGGATATAGAAGCTATCTAAGAAAACGACAGGCGAAAAAACAAGAAAAAAGGCAGGTAATTTATGGGAAAGAGATTAAAAAAATATTCATTTTATATAATTTCGGCATGCTTAATTTTATTCATTGCTGTAAGATATTTGCCTTCGAAATCACGCGCAATGCGATTAACCGAAGCATATATTCGTTATACTAATCCGCGTTTTTCGACTTCACGGGGAATTCCAGGGCTTATACAATTTTACCTTTTAGATAAATATTATAACGCTCGCTTAAAATTTTTACTTAAAGAGGATTGTATAATTGAATCGAATTCTCCGGGCGGCCAAGCCCACCAAAATTCAAAAAATAATTTTGCAGATAGCTTAGCTGGGATACGCTTTGTTTATGACATCAAGCGTGTCATTTTAAAAAAGCAAGTAATAACAGACTCAAGCGGGTTTTATACATCAGCATTCATGAGTGCTTATTGTGATGGTGATAAGATAATTATCACTGAAACCCAACTCACTATTCCAAAGGGTGAATCAGCAATATCGCATATAACTAATTTTATACGAGATCCAAATGACAGAGAAGTGAATCAAATTCGACAAATTAGACAAGCAGGTATGTATAAAAAGGGTAAAGGCTTTGCAGGAGAAAATTTTGGCAAATTTTGGTCAACCTTGTGTTTTTCTCCGGATGGTAAAAGTTTGATTTTTTCTCAGCGTTCAGAAAACGGCTCTTTTGATATATATTCGATTGACATAGACAGTAAAAAACTTCGAAAATTGACGGGAACCAAATACAGTGAAGTTATGCCTTTCTTTACCCCTGATGGCAAGAATATTGTATTTGTATCAGATAAGGAGGATTGTCTTGGAGAGCCTTATTTGATTGACATGGATGGTTCAAATTACAGAAGGCTATTGCCGCAATATTTTGGTGTGCGTGAAGTGACATATAGCTCAAATGGTTTAATTGCTTTTACTATGCATGATGGCCGGAGTGAGGAAATATATGTTATGAATGCTGATGGAATTAATATAAAAAAATTGACTCAGGACGGCCGTATAAAAGTTGATATTAGTTTTTCGGCAGACAATAAAAATATTTTCTTTACAGAAAGATTTTACGACCCTAACACAAATTCTAAGGTGCAGAATCAGATATTCTCAATTGACGTCATTGGTACTAATTTACACCAGCTATTTGAAAATTCACTTTCAAAAACACTTATTTTTGCTGCCAAAAATAATATTTTGTTTTATACCAGTTCTCTCGACACTCAAGAATACGAGTCTGAGTTAATAATGAGAAGTATAACAGATGAAAAATTAGTAAGCATTTGTAACGGTGACTTTACTGGTCTTGCAATTTCATCTGATCTCAAATCAATTGCTTTTGTAGATGATATAAATAAACCGTTTCAAAGTGACTTGTATGTCAAAGAAATACTTTCTGGAAAAATTAAAAGAATAACAGATAAAGGTGCAATTAATACGGGTATTGCCCCGGTTTTTTCACCGGACGGTCAATTCCTTGCGTTTGTTGAGAATTCAAGCAGGGTTGCGCCGGATTATAGGGAAATAAAAATTGTTTCTCTTAAAGATGGAAATATTCGAATTCTGACCTGCATAAATGATTGCCTTAAATAAGAATAAAGTAAGGGCAGACACACAGGTCTGCCCTTACAGTAAATAATTTAAAGCCGTGATAAATACGGCGGTTTTATTTTTTGTTCAAATCGAATGGTGAGACGAACTCGCCAAACTTTTTGCCAGCTTCTTCGAGACGTTTTTTCTGCTCTGCCAAAACGCTGAAAACTTCGGCTGGTGATTCGGAAACGTTCTCTTTATGGAACTTCACGACCCTATCAATCTTTTCGAGATTTTCCTTTATGCGAATCGTAAACTGATTGACGTAATCGGCCTGTGGATATTCCTTGTTAAGTACCTGTTTGAACAAAACCTGTAAATCTTCATAGCAGGGAATCAAGCCGGTCGGAGCAACTAAACAGCCTGCTTCGTTGTGGACTCTAAGCTCCATCCATTTTACCCAAACGTGTTTGTCGCGGACGCCGTTAGTGAACTTGCCGTCTTTGTCGCGGAGGAAATAGTTAACGCCGAAAACAAGCGGCGGATTCTTGAATTTCTTGCCGAAATCGAGATTGTTCTTTACGTATTTGCCGAGTGAAATCGCGACGAAATCCTGGATGCTCATAAGGTTGATTTCGGGAACGCCTTCTTTGCCGACGGTTGCGAAAGTGGTTTCTGTTTCGAGTGAAGCGCCGTAAGCGACGATGCCGTGCTCCCAGTTGAAGCCCTGCTGGCATGGGACATAGGATTTAGCATCGCGGCCGCCGTACATAAGGCCTGAAAGTTCAACGCCGTTTGGGTTGTTGAGTTGCGGGTCGCAGTTTTTCAGAGCGGGCAGCGTTACGGCGTAACGTGCGTTCTTGTGTGCACATGGAATTTCGGCGCCTTTTGCGTCTTTTTTGCCTTTGTGCCACTGGCCGGAGAAATTTTCCCCGTCGGCTGGTATGTCAATGCCCATTCCGAGCCAATACGGTTTGCCATCTTTCACAAGTATATTAGAGAAAATGACTTCGCCGGGTTTAGTTAGTATGTCCCAGATTGCGGGGTCGTCTTTTTCGGTAACGTTCTGAATGATTCCGAAAATACCTGATTCTGCGTTTGCGGCCATACATTTTCCGTTTACAGCACGGAAATAAGCAATGTCGTCGCCGAGGATTGTTTCGCCGGGGAGCATCGCAGTTGAGGTTTTGCCGCAAGCGCTTGGAAATGCGCCGGCGAGATATGTTTTTCTGCCGTTTTTGCCGTTAATGCCGGAAAGGAACATGTGCTCTGCGAGCCAGCCTTCGCGGTCGGCTTTGCGGATAGTCAGACGAAGTGCTAATTTTTTAAGACCGATTGTGTTGCCGCCGTATTGGGTATTTACGGTGTAAACGGTGTCGGTTGTGTAGTCGATGTAAATGCGTTTTTTGTCTGCTTCGGTGCTGACCATTCGCTCGTCCATTTTGCCGCAGGAATGGAGCGTTGCGAAAAATTCAGCTTTTGAGCCGAGGCGTTTAAACTCTTCATAGCCGAGACGATAGAGGAGATTCATGCTGTGCGAAACGTAGAATGAATCAGTGCATTCGACGCAGGGTATGCTGAAATCGGAATTATTGGGTCCGAGAGTCATAAAGCGTACGACCATTGTCCTGCCGATCATCGAACCTGCGAGCAGGCCGCGAACTTCATCGAGGCCTTCCTGCCGTTCAATTTGATTTAAAGCCGGGCTGAGGGTGTCATCGGCGGGCACGAGATATTTAGTAACTTCTCTGTCGCGGCCCTGGTCTTCCATGCCATCGAAATGGATTGTGTGGCCTTTTATGTTGAGAGGCTTTTCTTCGCCTGTGGCAACGGCCTGCTTACGTGTATGATCGATGTCGGCGGGGGTGTCTGTAGAGACGAAAACCTTTGCCGGCTTTGTTAATTCAATTGAATCGGCGATAAACTTGAAGAGCTTATCGTTGTTGAGTGCTGATAATTTAGCAAAATTTTCATTGTCCAGTTTTTCCTGCAGGTACTGTCTGGCATTTTTCATAGCCATTGCGCATCCGCTCCTTTCAAAAAAATAATAATTAGGATTTTTTAAGATGGTTTTGACCAAAGTGCGTCCGCCTCGGCACAAAGCTTAAGCGATGTGGTCAAAAACCGCCGAATATTAGAAACATCTGGAGGAAAAGTCAAATCATTTATGGTTATTTTTTTGATTTAGATGCTTGATTGGTTATAAAACGTGCATGAACAAGAAATGCTTTTTTTTATTCAACCTCATTGCCCAAAAGGGGTTATAGGTTTTAAAAGTTTTCAGCACTTATTTTTCTTTGCTGTACCATTCTTTGAGGATTTGCTCGGCGGGTTTGAGATGTGGGCAGAAACTGCGGTCGCGGGCGGCGCGTTCCCGCGAATAAAGATGTGAATGCCATGCCCACCATGCGTAGCCTGCGAACCAAGGCTCGTTCCAGAACATTTCCAAAGCGGCCTGGTAATATCTGGCCTGCTCATCGGCATCGTACGGCCAGTCGTTATAATATTCCCACGGAACGGCGGATGAACCTTTTGTACTGCGCACGCCAATCTCGGCAAAGAAAATCGGCCTGTTCCATTTGTGAGATAACTGCCGGAGATTTTCACGAATGGGCAGCCAATTTTTTTTCATCTGCTCAAGGCTTGATTTTTTATCGATGTGATTCATATCTTCGGCGAGCGCTGCGGCGATGTTAGTTGTGCCGACCGGATAATATGCGCTGATGCCAATCATATCGACGGCATCCCACCAGTTAATTTTTTCTTCTCGGCCGTGGTTGGTATTGTAAACGAGAGGGCCATTATAATGTTTGCGTATCTCGGCAACCATCGTTCGCCAATGTGATTCGGCGTCTTCGGTTGTAACCATTTCGCAGCCGATGCAGTATGCAGCGCAGTTCGTATCCTGCGCGAGCTTTGCATAATGAACCATAGCGATTGTGTAACTTTGCCACCATTTTTCCCAGTCTTCGGATTCGATGTGACCTCGCCAAGCACCATCATTGCAATTGACGGTCGGTTTGAGAATTACTTTGAGATTATTTTTGTGAGCGAGTCTTATGGCGTTTCGAATATCATCATCGGAAGCCATATAAGGATTTGTTTTGTCGAAGAAAATTTCTGTGCTGTTTTTTGTTTTCATCGACATAGCGAAAACAACTGTTGCGGAGTTGGCGTTTGTTTCGGCTAAAAGTTTCATAGACTCCTCGGCGTGGGGGCCGATGTAGTCGCCGTTTCGTCCAAAAGTTCCCCATGAAAAACCCTTAATGAAGCCGATGGGAGATTTGGGGAATTGTTTATTTTCAGTGTCTTTTATGGATGTATTGTCCAGGGCTGCACAAAGGTTTGTGTAGAGAAGCAGATATAAAAGCACAATTTTTAATTTCATTAATGAATTCCTATAGGATTGAGCCTGAATATTAGCAGGAAATTGGATTTAATTCAAGAATAATATTAATTCAATTTTGCGCGGAGGGTTTCTGCGCGGAGGATGTCGCGCTGCTGCGGGTTGAGGGATTTGCCTTTGTTTATCTGGAGGTGAGCGGGCTGAGTGAGCAAGAATAATTCATTTATGGTTTGAATTGATATTTCTTTTACTCTGCCCATATTGATTCCCATTCTCAAGTTGCTTAAGAGGAACATCGCTTCATGCGAGCTGATTAGTTTTGCGCTTTTTAGCAGGGCGAGTGCGCGGGCGATTTTGTCGTCGAGAATGTTCACTTCCTGAATGAGCAATTTGTCGCGGGCTATTCTTTCGTATTCGACAATTTTGGGAATTATCACGGTCTGGAAATCATTGACTATTTTCTTTTCGCTGATGCCGAGCGTTACCTGATTTGAAATCTGGAAAAAATCTCCGATTGCTTCAGTGCCTTCACCGAAGAGGCCGCGGATTGTGAGGTTCATATCGCGAGCGGAATCGAAAAGTTTTTTTAGCTGGTCAGTCATTTTAAGCGCGGGCAGGTGCATCATGACAGAAACTCTGATGCCTGTTCCGAGGTTTGTGGGGCAGGCGGTGAGAAAACCATATTTCGGACTGAAGGCGTATTCGATTTTTTCGCCGATGGAATCATCAATTTCATTTATTCGCTGCCAGCATTTTTCGATGTTCAGGCCGGGGGCAAGAACTGAAAGGCGCAGATGGTCTTCTTCGTTAATCTGTGCGGCGAAAAGCTCATTTTGGGCTATAACGGCGCCGCGCGGGCCTGAGCCTGCGGCGAGGTTTCGGCTAATTAACTGGCGCTCTATTAATAAATCACGTTCGATTGTACTGCCGTGCTCGATATCGATGAAGAAAATATCGCCGAGAGAATTTAGAGAAAGGATTACCTCTTTGAGAGTTTGCAGGATTTGATTTTTTTCATTACTGGTGCATTTTGTTATGAATTTTCTGTTTGCGAGATTACGCGCGAGTCTTATTCGCGATGAGATGACAATGTCCGATAATGGTGAATCGGGGTCAAACCATCTGCTTGTTTTCGTGCTCAAATCTGTAAGTCTCATTGCAATTCTTTCGGCAAATGTCAGGATAAAGCTTTAAGCTGGTCTCTGAGTTTTGCTGCGAGTTCGTAATCTTCTTTTTTGACAGCCTGTTCGAGTTTTTGTTTTATGTCCTCAATTAAATTTTGCTCCTGCACCTGGGCCGCAGGTTTTGCGATTCGCGGAGGAATTTTGCCTATATGAGTTAAATTATTGTCCTGCGTTTTTTCGATAATTTCGCGGAGGTCTGCTTCGAATACGCTGTAATCGTTCGGGCAGCCGAGGAGTGCCTGCTTACGAAATTCTTCCATCGACATACCGCAATCGCTGCAAACCTTACCAACTTTTTCTTCGATGGCGTTTTCGCCGGTCTGCTGGTGTGCGGCTATGAGTGAACTTAAAAGCTCATTAAGTGAAAGCTGGCTTTTTACGGTTACACCTTCTTTTTGGGCGCAGGCCTGGCAGAGATGGGTTTCTGTTCTGTGGCCATCAACGATTTCCGTCAAGTGGACGGTTGCGGTCTTTGTTTTACATATTTCGCATTGCATAATTTACCTTTTTAATCAGCGAACAAGCTTCAATAACATTATACGAAAAAAACGAAAAAAATCTCTTCCTTTTTTTTATTATCGGCTGTTTGGGCATATAACTAAACTTATGGGGAACGCCTGAACCTCGTACGCTTTGATGATATTATTCGCTGTATTTGGCTTTGCAGCCGGGGGCTTCTGTAACTTCAACTGAGACAAGGGTTATGCCGGACGGAAGCTTATTCTTAATACTGGTAAAGATGTATTTTGCGACATTTTCAGCAGAAGTATTAATATTTTTGAAGCAATCCAAATCTTCGAGGGTTCGGTCATTGAAAGGCATAACGATGTGGTCGAGGATTTTTTTGAATATATTGAAATCGAAAAGGAGTCCATTTTTATCGAGATTTTTTCCAGCGAGTGCGGCTTCTACCTGCCAGTCGTGGATGTGGTAAGGTTCTGGGCCGGCGGGGAATTTTAGCTGGTGGCCTGCGCTGAAAGAAGTATGTACGGTTATAGTGAACATTAATCCAACCGATTTTTTTCGATAAGTCTTTTCTTTAATTTTTCGTAAACGCTCTGGGGGATCAGATTTGAAACGTTGCCGCCGAGGTTGGCGATTTGACGGATTAAGGTTGAACTTGTGAAGCCGTATTGTTCGCTGGTCATAACGAAAATGGTTTCTATTCCTGCGACTGCGCGGTTTGTCATAGCAAGCTGAAATTCGTACTGGACATCGGTGAGGTTTCGAAGGCCTCTCAGCATCGCGGTTGCGCCGACGGTAGCGGCATATTCGACAGTAAGGCAATCGTAACTCTGGACGGTAACGCCCTCGATGCCTGCGATGAGAGGTTTAATCATTTCGACACGTTCTTCGAGGGTGAAGAGCTGGTTTTTGATGGGACTATTGCCGACGGCGACGATGAGTTCATCGAATAATTTTATGCCGCGGTTTATAACGTCGAGGTGGCCATTGGTGATGGGGTCGAATGAACCCGGGAAGACCGCCCTGACAAATTTTTTAGCCATATTTTGCCTTTCGAAGAATCGGGATAATTATAACCGGAAATTAAAATGGCGTCAATTATCAGGGTTTTGGCAGGAATTTGCCGCAATCAAAGCTTTTTGAAACGAGAATTCTGGCGGCGTCGAGATTTTTTATCTTACCGGCAGCGACGGCCTGCATAAGAATATTTCCGATAGCGGTCGCTTCAACGGGGCCGGTGATTACGGTTTTTCCGGTGGCATCTGCGGCGAATTGATTTAGCAAATCATTTTTCGAGCCGCCGCCGACAATGTGCAGGGTATCGATTTTTTTGCCGGTGATTTTTTCGAGGGTTTGCATTTCATCGCGATATTTCGCGGCAAGGCTTTCGAGGATTACTCTGGCCATCTGGCCTTTGTCGGTGATTTGGTTTTGGCCGGTATTTTTGAGATGCCGGTTAATTCTTTCCGGCATTTGGCCGGGTGCGAGAAATTCGGAATTGTTGCAATCGATTTTGGCGGCGAAAGGTTTTGCGGCTTTTGCCATTTCGGTAATCTGAGTGTAATCGAGTTTGCAGCCTTGCTTTTCCCACTCTCTTCTGCATTCCTGCAAAAGCCAAAGGCCCATTATGTTTTTCAAAAATCTAATCGAATTTTCCACGCCGCCTTCGTTTGTAAATGAGCCGTTGAAACTATCATTGTTAATTACGGCGTTTGGAGTTTCGATTCCGATGAGACTCCATGTTCCGCTTGAAAGATATGCCCAGTTATTTCCGGAAGCGGGGACGGCGGCGACGGCGCTTGCAGTATCGTGCGAGCCGACGGTGATTATATCTATCGGCTGACAATTAAACTCTTTGCAGAGTTCGGGTTTTAATTTTCCAACTTTTGAAGCGGGTTTTACAATCTGCGGCATTATTTCTATCGGCAGCGAAAGTTTATCGAAAATTTCGTTCGACCATTTTCCGGTTTTCATATTCATAAGCTGCGAAGTGCTTGCGAGGGTGTATTCGGCGAAAGAATTTCCGCAGAGAAAATATGAAACGAGGTCTGCCATAAAAATAAGTTTTCTGGTTTTTTTCAGAATATGAGGATTTTGCAGTTTGGCGGCAAACAACTGGAAAATGGTGTTTAGCTGCATAAACTGGATGCCGGTATTTTCGTAAACTTCGCGTTTGGGGACAATATCAAAAACTTTTTCCATTATGCCGTTTGTTCTGGCGTCGCGGTAATGATAGGGATTTTCGAGAAGTTTGCCGTCATCGCCGATAAGGCCGAAGTCAACGCCCCAACTGTCAACTGCAATGCCGCTGATTTGACCATTTGCTTGTTTAATCGCTGCGGCAATGCCTGTTTTTATTTCTGAAAATAGTTTTTCAAAGTCCCATCGCAGAAAGTCATCCTGCTGTATCGGGCCGTTGGGGAAACGATGAATTTCGGCAAGCCGGAGTTTATCATTTGTAATTTCGCCGAGCATAACGCGGCCGCTCTCGGCTCCCAAATCGACTGCGATATATTGAGATTTTTCCATATTGTAAACTAACCGTTAATCAAATGAAGCAGCGGTCTTGGCCTGTCAACGCCTTCAATGAATGAAGGTCTTGCTGCCCAGGGCGTTACGCTGTTGACGCCGGTCATATCCATCCAATGCTGTAATCTTGCGACGGGCAGATTCCATGTCATGTGGAGATGGTTTGCGGCGGCGTATTGTTTGTACTCTACCATTGTCGCATATTTGGGAACGAGGAAAGTATGCGGCCAGGTTGGGGTAGTCAAATTGCACATTGCTTTGCCAAGTTTTTCCGGTACTTCGGTTGTAACAGCTTCGTCCCAGATTAGGCTGAATTTATTGTTCACAGAACAGTAAGCCATTCTTCCGGCGATTCCTTCGATACCCGCGGGGGTCATAAACGTTACGGAGTTTCCGCCGCCGGGGAAGTAATCGGGATCCGCGGTGGGCATTGAAATGCCGGCCATGATTTTCTTAACGTCCGTACCGGGTTTTGCCGCCCAATCGAAAGAAGCAGAGCCGCTGTTGTTGCCATCGACGAGGCCTTTCCTGAGCCAATCGGCATTTTTCGGCAATGATTTCAATCCCAATTTGTCAGCAAGTGCCTTGATTTCCCATGCTTCCCAAATTTTGCGTAAGTCCATAAACAGAGGAGGATTACCGCCTGAGAGCCATGTCATAAACAGCATTGTCAAAAGTGCCTGCGAATCGGCTTCTGTGGCGTAAGGAATTGGTTCCTTGGGGCCGTTATGGTCGAAAGTGCTGTTGAAGAGCGATTCCATCACATCGGCGACCGGCATTGGGATTCCGCGTTTGTCGCTTCCCCATTCTAGCTGGCTCATAAACCCGCCGCCAACTGCGTTTAACTGTGTCATTATATCGCGGACTATTAAATACATCGCGAGCGACTGATTGAAACGTTTATCATCATCGGCAGTTTTGATTTCGAGTCTTTTACCAATATTTTTATCTATCCAGCCGCGAAGTGCTGAAAGTTCCGATTTATTGTAAGCTTCTTTTGCGAGCATATCGGAAAGAAGTTTCATATCGAGGCGTGTGATTTCGAGGCCGAAGGTGTTTCTAGTTGGAATAATATGAGCAAGCGCTGTTTCCATACCCATCGAGTCATGGCCAAAAACAACGACTCTGCGTCCTTTTAGCGAAACGAAAGTAAGGGCTGAATAACACCAATCAATGAGGTTCTTTGCGGTTTCTTTGCTCATTACCGGGTTGAGGCCTGTATCTGCCCAATTACCGACGTTCAAAGTTACTAATCTGCCATATTGGGAAATCGCGCCGCTTAAAGCGTGAGCGTAAACGACACCGGGTTTTGGGCCGCTGTTGCCGCAAGTGATGTTCATCGGTGTATCGGCCGGGAATTGCTGGAGCAGTGAAATTGATGTAAGCTGCGGGAAAGCCCATGTATCGGGAGCACAGACGAGAATGTTGACGCCTGCGTTTCTGAACTGCTGAGCGACTATATCGGCCTGGGGTTCGCCGTCAACGAGGATATCGGAATAGACAACTCGGACGGGCTGGCCATTCGGCATTATTACCGCACCGGAGATTGCGTTTGCGATCATAGCAGTGATATTCTGGCAGCGTTTTCTGCTGTCGACATCAATACGGGGGTCGCCGGGAGCGAATACGCCAATAACCGGCATACGGGGAGAAGCATTTTTTATACTATCCAAGCAAACTGCTTTTACCTTATTACTCATTTGTATTTCTCCGGAATAAATTTGTTTATCTATAATAATTTACGTTTAAACGCCTATTTTGCAAGTAAAATAGGATGTTTTAAAATATCAAAGACATTTTAATCAAACAAAAAGGAACAAAAATACCCCATCTGCAACTGTGTTTTTGGTGTACAGTTGAAAGTGTATAGCTTCGTATAATATTGGCTAAGTTCGGTTATTGGACAGAATTCGGTTCGCAGGATTTTGCGGACTTGCCTTTAACGACTTCTCCGGTTTTATCGACAGCGGTTTTTGCGACTTCCCCGGTTTTTTCAGCAGCACCTTTAACTACATCGCCTGCACCTTTAGCAATTTCGCCGGTCTTTTCCAATGTGCCTTTGGCGAAATTTCCGGTGGCATCAGCGGCATTTTTGGCGGTTTTGCCAGTAGCGTCAACGGCAACTACGGCAGTTTCGCCTGTTTTATCGACGGCATTATCGAGCGTTTCGCCAGTTGTCTGGAAAACGCCTTTGTCGCCTTCGTTGCAGCCGGTAACGGCCAGAAATGCTAACATCGCTAACGTGAGCAGAAATTTCTTTAAAGTTTTCATATTTTGAATCCTTTCATTTAGTTTAGAATTTTATGTTGCGGTTTCGGTTGTGTCAAGCAGCTGAGCTTTTATTAATTTCTGCTCAGAAAAAAGTTTTCTTTCAACCTTTTTAATGTCGTTTGCCGGGGGAAGCATTTCGGGTCTGATGTTCCGTTTTATGAGAAGTTTTCTAACTTCCTGATTATTTTTTACCTGTTCTTTAGTGATGCCAGATTCCGACCTCAAATCATCACGCTTAATGCTGAAGTTTGTGATTTCATTGGCAAAATCTTTGGCTTTATCAATGACCTTTAAAAAAAATCTCCATTCGTCATAATCCAACAGTTTTTGCAAATCGCGAACAGGCTGTTTATAAACGCTTTTTTCAAAATCCTTATGCAGTCTGGTGATTATTTCTTTTTCCATAAGTTACTCCTGTTTTCTTTCCCTTCCATAGAATCCTATATTGATTTTTGAGGAAATTCAATGGTATTTTGAGGGATGAGCAAAAGAATTTATTGTTTCCGTTGAGCTGCGTTTTCGGTTAGAATTATTGATTGACTTTCAATTTTATAACAGGAAATCAACTATGCGAATATCGGTTGAAGAAGTTTTTGAAACGGTAAAAATGACTATCGAACAGAACTTCGACATCAGAACCGTAACTCTTGGAGTTAATCTCAAAGACTGTGCTGACAGGAATCTCAATGCGTTCAATAAAAGAATCTATAAACGTCTTTCCGAGATGGGCAGGAAACTCAACCAATGCGCCGACCAGCTTGAAGATAAATACGGCATTCCAATTACCAACAGGCGAATAAGCGTAACACCGGTTGCGCTGCTGATTGAGGCGCTGCCGAGAAAAATTTCGACCGCGGTTTCAGTTGCAAAAACTCTGGACAGAGCGGCGAAAGATGCTGATATAGATTTCATCGGCGGATTCGGTGCTCTTGTTCATAAAGGTATGACTGGTGCGGATGAACTGCTTATCGATTCTCTGCCATACGCGCTGCCTGCAACTCAAAGATTGTGTTCGTTTCTGAATCTTGCATCGAGCAGGGCGGGGATGAATATGACGGCAATTGAAAAAATCGGGCACATAATAAAAGATATAGCGAGAAACAGCAAAAACGGAATCGGCTGCGCAAAACTTGCGGTGTTCGCGAACGTTCCGGAAGATAATCCTTTTATGGCGGGGGCACATCACGGAGTTGGTGAGGGAGATTATTCATTGAATATAGGAATATCCGGGCCGGGAGTTGTGAAGGATGTCGTTTTGAATAATCCGAAATGTGATTTGACTTCGCTTTCAGAAGTTATAAAACGCACGGTTTTTAAGATTACGCGTGCGGGCGAATTAATCGGCAGAGAAGTAGCAAAGTTGATGGATGTGGATTTCGGAATCGTGGATATATCGCTGGCATCGACTCCGAAGCGGGGCGATTCGGTGGCGGAGATTATCGAGGCAATGGGTATTTCGCGCATGGGCAGGCCCGGTTCGACGGCCGCACTTGCGATGCTGATGGATGCGGTGAAAAAGGGCGGTTCGATGGCATCGGGAAATGTAGGGGGCTTGTCGGGGACGTTTATACCGGTCAGCGAAGATGCCGGGATGATTCGCGCGGTGCGAACGGGCGCGCTGAATTTGGAAAAACTTGAGGCTCTGACGAGCGTTTGCTCGGTGGGGCTGGATATGTTTGCTGTGCCGGGCGATACTCCAGCTGACTGCATCAGCGCGATAATTGCAGATGAGCTTGCGATTGGCGTGGTAAATAATAAAACGACGAGCGTGAGAATTATTCCTGTGCCGGGCAAGAAAGCGGGGCAAATCGTACATTTCGGCGGGCTGCTTGGTTCGGCTCCGGTAATGAAAGTTTCCAAAAACGCTTCGCCGAATTTCATTAAACGTAAAGGCAGAATACCGGCCCAGGTTCAGGCGTTGAGGAACTAAAAACGACTCCTGACACCGTTTATCTCTTTTATTTGTAAAGGGTTATATACGCAAAAATGACTCCTGACACCGTTTTTTCGTTTTTTTGAAAAGGATGACAATGTGGAATGTGTTCGAATATCCGTTTGTCGGAATTGGAATAGGACTGGTTACCTTTATCGGTTTATGGATATTCAGGATTGTTCGGCCGGATAAGAAAAGACGATGGCATTATCTTGTTCCGCTCGGAATTTATATCGCAGCTTTCGCACTGGCTTATTTTGTCCAAACGGATAAAGAAAAAATATTTGCCGCAGTGAATAAGGGTATCGCAGCATTCCAAGAGAAGAATATCGAACCAATTAAAGAAATAATCGCAGATGATTATGCTGATTCACAGCACTCTTCCAAGACATACATAGTTGCTTATTGCCAGGGACTGTTTGAAACGGCAGCAGTTGAGAAAGTAACGTTTTTCAGCAGGCAAATGGAAATAGAAAATGCCAATGCAGCTTTTACCTTCGAAGCAATGGTGAAATTTGCCGAGCAGAGCCATATTGCGCAGATGGGAAAAGCCTTTCTTATAGTTAAAGCAAAATTGGATTTTAAGAAAACACCCGACAAACGATGGGTTATTACCAGTTCTGAAATTCTCGAACTCGACAGAAACCCAATCAATTGGAATCAATTAAGGTAGCCTAATATCTAATTGGAAGTTTGAGCAAAATAATCGAATCTTGACCGATGCGGTCTATTCTGTTATCGTATTTCATATTCTTACCACATAATGGAGTAATTAATGGATTCAATAAAACGTATATGGAAGTATGTATGGCCGCAGTGGCCGAGAGTTGTCATACTTTTAATTTCAGTAATATTAGTCAGTTTTCTGTTCGCGTTCAGCTTTTTGACGGCAATTCCGCTTTTAAAAGTGATGATGGGCGACGAAGGACTGCACGGATGGATTGACCGAAACAGCTGTGAATGGCGTTATGGCGTTACATTTAACACTCCTGACACAACAGAGATAGTCAATAGTCAGGATTTGATGTATAGCCTGAAAGTCCAAAAAATCGAAAAAGAAACCCTTGCTGCCCAGGCGGGCTTGAGGGTGGATGATGTAATAATATCAGTAAACCCAGATTCGAATGATGCGCCAGAGTCGAAGCAGGTATATACAAAAATGCTTGAAAAGCTGGCAACGACTTCCGGCGAAGGATTTTTCACTTTGAATGTTCGGCGAATCAGTAACGGAGAGTTCGATTCCCATCAACTTATGCTTAGAAAGGCAAATGCTGGATTATACGATAAGGCGGGATTTTTCGAGCGAACGAACTGGTGGGGAAAATGGACTGTATCACAAAAAGCAGAAAAAATAGCGACTTTAATTCCAAGAGACAACAGTAAAGAAGCTAAAAAACAGGGAATAAAATTTGTAATCATCGGGTTAGTATTCGTTACCGTTCTGCGGTGCCTTTTTACATTTATTCAGAAATATTACGGAGCTAAAGTTGTGCAGGTTGCGACAGCGAGGCTTCGTGAAGAGATGTTTTTGCATTCGATGAATATGAAAGTTGAATATTTCACAGCCTACGGAACCAGCGACGCAATAAGCAGAATGATTGGCGATGTAAACGGAATCGGAAAAGGCATCAAGGTGTTTCTGGGTAAAGACCTTCAGGAGCCGATGAAGGCATTATTTATGGTGCTGATGGCATTATGGCTGAATTATCAATTGACTTTACTCTTTCTTTTGTCGGCACCGGCAGTATTATTTGTTTTTTCATTTTTTGGCAAAAAGATACGAAAATATTCACGTAAATCTCTGCAAAGTACGGCATCGCTGCTGGGCAAACTGCAGGAATCCATTTCATCTCTCCGCGTTGTAAAAGTATATAACAGGCAGAATTACGAATCGAATCTTTATGTTTCGATAAGCAGGAAACTTTTAAAACAGACTCTTCGACATGCTAAAGTTGATGCGGCAACACGGCCCCTGCTCGATTTTCTGGGAATGGTAGCAATAACTATTGCGCTGTTTATAGGAATTATCTGGGTTACCAATA
>MHXZ01000059.1:0-25129 GCA_001825665.1 Planctomycetes bacterium GWF2_41_51
CACCATCAATAATTTCGAATTGAAGTTCGAGATAATTGCCCTTGCCATCTTTAGTTGGTTTCATTTCGCTGTTTACTATTACAGCGGTATATTCACCTCCAGGGATTGGTTCAAAATCATCTGCTGGTTCGACATTGTTTGCGTTGAAATTATTTAGATTAGCCATTGTTTACATCTCCTATAGTTTGAGGTTGATTGTTATTATTAAGTGCATTAATGAACGCATCCCATGATAGAGGAATTTCATATGGAAGATTGTAGCGGTTCTTGGCAATACAAGATGGACCGCCAACAGTTCGAATTAACCGCTCGCCACCAGATTCACCAATTCCAACAGCTATATTTCTCGTTTTGCCAAAACCTCCATCTTCACTTTGGGTTCTGAATCTGCGAGTTGCAAATAAAACAGCATCTGCCCATTCGGTTAAAAGTGCCGTTGCGTGCTTATGCGTGCGTGGTGTGTATCTATCGTAGGCATTGGATTCTGGATCTTCAAATCGTTCCACGCGGGAATGTGAAACTAAAATCACAGCCATATGCCGCTCGGTACGCAAAGCATCAAGAGCATCTACAATCTGTCGCCAGAAGCCAAGCGCCTCGGTGTAACCTTTTCCATAACCCCCACTGACCCGTTCAATTGAGCTTGCACCCGACAAATGGCACAACTCGTCCCAGATAAGCTGCTCGAGCCAATCGCATGAATCAATAACAACTGTCTGGTAGTCATGTTGTTCTATAGCTAACGCTGATAGATAACTTTCCACATCGTTGTATTTTTTAGCCTTAGGAAAACTTGCACAGTTTATTTCATTTAAGCCATCTTCAGTTGGTATAAAGATTGGATTCGGAGCCTGAGCTGCAAATGTTGATTTGCCTATTCCTTCTGTACCGTAAAGCAATAGTCGCGGAGGCGATGGTTGTTTGCCTGTTCTGATTTGTTCTAATACTGACATACTTTTCCTTTCGTAGATGAAAATAATTAGATTTTTGTTCCTTGTTCGATTTGCGCTTGGTTTATTTCATTAAGCGAAACTTCGGTTGGGGGTGTTTCCGTCATCTCGCCCTCCTGGTCGGTTATAGCAAGTCTGCTTCGCTCAGCCATCTCATCCAATGTTCGCTGGCACATCGTGTAAAAGTGGAGCTTATTTCTGTTTTTACCAGTGACGACATACCCGGATGCTATTGTGCGTGCCCGACGAAAGCCGAATTTTTGAAACTCAGCTACAACATCCGGCATCATTCGATACTGCCAGGCGTCGAGCATATCCCGATAAGCTTCAAACCATTTGCAAACGGTAGAATTATCCGGCATTTGAAGTCTTGCCTTCATAAGCGATTTTAAAGCAGTTTCAATGCCTTTGCTTTTAAGAATACAGTCGACCTTGCGAAGTAGTATTCTGGCCTTGCGCATTTTTTCTGCCTCTTGTGCATGCCTTTTTTCGGATTTCTTTTCTTTTAATTTTGTCTGTTCTTCCATTTGAAAATTCCTTATTGAATGATTTTTGCATTGACTAAAATCTTGTTTGCATTTTCGACTTCGAGCTGACGTGATTTTTCCGAGTGTGGTTTTTTCATACACGCAGGTCTATAGTTTGATTGCTGAAGCCCTGCCTCATCCAATCCGGTAAGTGCATCGAAGAATCTCTGCATTGCTTCCTGGCTTGTCATTATTTTTGAACCTGCCCGGAGATATTCCAGATTTATTCCTCTCAGACCTTTTTTGCACCATCGCCACAATGTAGAAATATGAATTCGCTTTCCATCAACTTGGGGCAGAACCTTTGTTGCCTGCGTCAGCGTTATTAACTTTTCTGTTTTTAAATCTATACTCATAATTAAGTGCCTCCGTAATAAGGCATGGGTGTTGAGTAAATTTTTGTAAATCATTTGTATCTGCTCAAAAATGCAGAAGTTTGGCATATAGCCTGTCGAGTTAGCTGTCGAGTTCATTGTTGTCCTCCATGTCTTCATCTAGGTGATAATCCTTATGTTCCTTGATCGAGAGATTCATGCGGGCTCGCAGCACTTTTGCGACATCTGACCAGCTGGGTAAATATAATGTGGTCCGGTTAACACCCACTTTTTTTGCAAGCTCCTGGGTTGATATTGATGGATTAAGCCAAATTAGACCTACTGCATAAGCTTTACGGTCAAATTCTTTTGGGTATAATTGTTTTGGAGGTGTATTTTGGGAAACTATAGGATTGTCAGAAGATAAAATTGCCGTTATTTCAGCAAGGCGAGCAACTATGCGAGCCTGTTCTGCCAGCAAATCTGCCTGGGTCTGGTTTTCCAGCTTTGCTGATGTAATTGATTTTTTAGTAAATTCATTCATGCAGCCAATTTTAGATGGGCAGACTTTCAGGCTTTGAGTTGGACTTAAACTTTTTTAATAAAAACGCAAAATATTTGTCTGATCGGCGGTTTTGGTTTGAAAATAAGGTTTTTTGTTTGAAGAATTTTGGAAATAATTTTCCCAGGACTCGACTTGGACTTGAAATATTGAAAAATGCGCATAAAAAAAGACCCCAAATAAATTCAGGGTCTTTTAAATAAATTGCGTAACTTACTTTTTCATAGCAGCCTCTAGGTTAATCATATCCTTGGCTCGCTCTAATTGTTTTTCTTGATCACGTTGATATTTAAAAAGCAGAATACTCGATTTAAGTACCCGGTGCTGGCGGCCACTTCGGTGGTTATCACTTATTAATCCAGATTTTACCCATTTACTTATCGTTGCAGCGGAAATACCACCACCTAATATTACGGCAGCTTGCTCATTAGTTACTTCTTCATCAGAAATCGGTTGCACATATCCAAGTTCATGGAGTTTATCTGACAAAACTTCCCATCTTTTAAAGTGTTCCATGGGTACTTCAACTTTGCCTCCGTGAGCACATATAAAAAAACCAATAGTTCTGCCATCCGGATAAGTACGTATGGGTGGTTCCAGTGAACAATCCTCATCACATTCATGGCATACAATCTCAGTTCCAGGCTGAGCCTCAATGACAACACCAAGTTCCACAAGCTCTTTGAGCCTGCCTTTTGGCCAGCGACTTACCCAATCATAACCTATGATATTTCCACCAGCCCTTGTAATTATCCGGGCAAGAAGGCGCAAATGTTCTTCAATGTTCATCATGCTGCATCCTCTTTGGCTATGAGGTTACTAACAAATCCCCATTCGTGTAAATATTCCTTAATTGTATTATGATGCGGTATATCGCTTAGACTGCATCCATTAGGAGATGTAACAGTAAAGGTCACAGTTTTGGATCTGGCTGCAACAGTTCGACGAAATTTAACTGTTATTTTTGCCTTTTTGATATCAATACACTTAAGATCATATTTTAATCCTTGAGCAACCTGGTGCATCATGTCAAAAACTAATCTTTCATCGACAATGCTTGGATTTGCACTAACCACGACCTTTTTCTCCGGCAGATGTATTTCCAAAGACTTGAGTATTACAGATTCAATTTTATCTTCAGGCTTAGTAATAAATCTAAAGTTTGTATCTTTTAACTTAGATAAATCATATACAATTGTATTCTCATCAGGTATTCCATCAAGATCAAGCACCTCTCTGCAAAATATTTCCTGAAGTACTTTGTCAGCCCTATTTCCTTTTGAATAAATCTGTAACATGGCGTTGCCATAATTATATACGAATAGAATTTCCATAACGGGTTTGCGAATTCTGCTGGTTAATTTATTGCCATTTTCATAGGCCAAGTCTTCCTTGGCATAGTTTTCTGGATATGCGAAAAAGCAATATTCTTTAGTGGACTCTCTGATAAACCAATCAACTACACAATGCTTACCTCGGCCCTGACTTTGATAATATTCAGAAATGGCCTTGCTCAGTTTGGCACTCTTCTCCTCAGTATCGATATATACATATCTGCCAGTAAAACATGTTTTCCAGCTGGATGACCGTATAGAATCAACATACGCCAACTCAGATCCCAATTGGAACACTTGTGGATACTTAAGAAATATGAGCATTGATTGTTCATGATACCCTCTCGTTCCGGTAAGCTGGTCTACAATATGCATTTTTAATTCGGGTTTACAGGACGATTCAATAATAGAATTTATTCCATATTCATTTGCCATATTATGGATATTTTCAAAATCGCATAATACTGCTTCGGTGCAATCATCAGCCAGTATTGCTGATGTAAGCGAATCAATATCTAATTCATGGCCCCAATCGTAACCATCCAGGAATTTCTTAGATTTGAAATAACTTTGAATTAGTGAGTACGGACTTTTTCTGAGGAACGTATTAAGTGAAAACTGTGACATGTTCAACCTTCTTTCATAATTAGGTTGTTTACCCTCGCCAACGGTTTCTGGCATGACAAGCTTTTGTTTTGGTCTTGGCCCCGGTAATAAAAAGAATTTAGCACAAAACGCAAAACTTGCAAGTGCCGCAAACTCTATGCATTCATCTTTAATTTTGTAAGTTAAGATATTATATCATGATAAGTAAGAAAAATATTTTTTGCATTATTGGATTCTCTAGTCCTTTTGAACGACATTTGCGATAGTTTTGAGTTGATTAGAAGATTTCAATTGCATATATTGTTAAATAACAATATATTTTACGATATGGAATCATTAACCAAAAAACAACGGAAAATACTCGATTTTATCGAGCGGAAACTTGCAAATAATATTTTACCCAGCCAGCAGGAAATAGCCGACCATTTCGCAATAGCTCAAAATTCGGTTTATCAGTTTCTTTGCTATCTAAAGGAAAAAGGATATTTGGAGGATTGTAGCCTTCATAGAGGTTTACGGTTATCTAAAGAATATCTAGCTCTAAAAGAAAAACCCATTGGTTTGCCTCTGGTTGGTAGAGTTGCGGCTGGTGCGCCAATTCTGGCCGAAGAGAATATTACTGACTATATGGATGTTGGCGACCTTGTTAAAAAACAGCATAAGGATGCATTTATTCTGCAAATCGTCGGAGACAGCATGATTAATGATGGCATATTGAATGGTGATTATGTCGTTGTAAAACCACAGAGCACTATTGAAAATGGTCAGATTGGTGTTGCTGCTATCGAAGATGAAGCAACCGTAAAAAGAATTTTTGTAAAGGCTGGCAAAGTGGTATTGAAACCCTCTAACTCAAAATATAAAGACATAGTTTATAAACGAGATGATGAAAATGTTCGTATTATAGGGATAGTCATTGGCTGTTTTAGAAGAATTTAGTTATGAACAACCCTGTATATATCGGAATAGCTGGATGGTCTTATCCTGACTGGAAAGGAATTGTATATACCAAGAGCAATATTGACCAGCTTGAATATGTTGCTCGCTTTGTAGATGTAATTGAAATAAATAATACTTTTTATCGCCCTCCCGAAGCACGCATCTGTAAATCCTGGCTTTCAAAAGTTGCCGGTTTTCCTGATTTCTTTTTTACAGCTAAACTTCATAAAGATTTTACCCATGAAGGTAAGCTTGATCAGGAAATGGTCAAACAGTTTCATTATGGCTTTGAACCTATGCTTGAGACAGGCAAACTTAAGCAGCTTCTTGCCCAATTCAGGTACGATTTTGATGATACCGCAGATAATCGAAGTCATTTACAGAAGATTATACATAATTTCGGAAAAAGTTTTGATATCGCTGTCGAAGTTAGGCACAGCAGCTGGCAGCAAAGTGAAGCTTTGAAGTTCCTGGATGATTTGCAAGTTTCAGTCTGCAATCTCGATTATCCTCCTTCTTCAACAGCATTTGACAAAACATGCATTGTTGGTAAGCATGGTTATTTTAGACTTCATGGCAGAAATGCAGAAAAATGGTTTTCCAAAGATGCCGGCCGAGATGAAGTCTATAATTATTACTATAATGAAAAAGAACTCGATGAAATCAAACAAAGAATCGAAAAGCTTTCAACTGAATTCCAAAGGCTGACGGTTATTGCTAATAACCACTATCGTGGTGGTGAACTAGCAAATGCACTTGAACTTAAATGGATTTTGACAGGTGCCAAGCAGATCGTTCCTGATGGTCTAATAAAACAATATCCCCAATTAGCACGGATTGCTGGAAAGACTAACCTCTTTTAAGTCCAGGCAAATAGTATGCGGGCAGCAGCATTAACATGCAGAAGTTATTTCAGCCTATTAAGGGGAGCGGTCTCTCCTCAAAGATGGGCAGAAACTGCAAGACACTTGGCTATGGTGCAATAGCTCTTACCGATACAAACGCCCTCTATGGAATTGTAGAATTTTATAACGCTGCCCAGCAAGCAGGCATTAAGCCTATCCTTGGCGCTGAAATCCTTACTGATAACCAAAGAGCCATACTTCTTATTGAAGAAGAACAAGGCTATAGAAATCTTTGCCGAATTATTTCATCACTTAATCTCAATAAACAATTTTGCCTGATAAAAGAACTTGATAAAAGCTCGGTTGGACTTATTTGCATCTGCTTTCAGCCAGAGCTAACAAAGCAATTAAAACTTATCTTGCCGAAGGAAAGATTGTTTTTCGGCTGCAAGAATGAGGACGATGCTCAATGGGCAAAGGACAATAAAATTGAATCTATTGCCGCTGATGCTTATACAATCATTGATAATGATGATGTTATTAGAAATAAGATCCTAAATAGAATACGCAAACTCAGCGTTGAAGGATCGGGAGCCGAAGATCACTGCGGCCTTGTATCTTTGCCGGCTGAGCAGCTGATTAGAGAGCAATTTAAAAAATATCCCAAAGCGATTACTAATTCAGAGCAGATTGTAAATAGATGCAATTTTGCTCTTTTCACAGGCAAGTATTATCTTCCCAAAGTAGATATTGGTACCGAAAAGAATTCCGATATAAGACTCGCTAAACTATGCCATAGACTTCTTCCTGCAAAATATACTCCTATAAGTCACCAAATTATAAAAAGGCTCGAGAATGAACTCGATGTTATCAAAGGTAATAATTTCTCAGATTATTTTTTAGTTGTTCATGAGATTGTTTCTTTTGCCAAAAGCAAAGATATTCCTGTAGAGATACGCGGTTCTGCCGCTGGATCTTTGGTAGCTCACGTACTTGGATTTACCCAGGTATGCCCTGTTGAAAATAATTTATATTTTGAACGATTCATGAATTCCGGCAGGAAAGATTGTCCTGATATCGATATTGACCTGTGCTGGCGAGGCAGGGATGAAGTTATTAAGTTCTGTTATGAACATTGTGGCCATGACCATGTAGCAATGATATCAACAATGAATACCTATCGTTACAGAGGCGCAATCAGAGATGTAGGCAGATATTTGACACTGCAGCCTTCTCAAATAAACGAACTTGTTGAAAATAGGCGCAGTAATGACGCTTCCGCGATTTATGATCTTGCAAAAAAGATTGTTGGTGTTCCCCGCCATGTCGGTATCCATTGCGGCGGTATTATCATCACATCCTGCCCTGTCAGAGAGCTTGCCCCGCTTCAATATACAAATAAAGGTGTAATCGTCACTCAATATGGAAAGGACGGTGCCCAGGCTCTTGGTTTAATTAAAATAGATTTACTTGGCAATAGAGCGTTATCAACGGTTAATGAAGCAGTAAATTTCGCAAAAGAAAAGCATGTTCTTGATATAAACAAAATCAGCCAGACTGACCGCAAAACAGCAAAACTGCTAACAGAAGGCAGGACTATGGGGGTATTTCAATGCGAATCGCCGGGTATGAGCCAACTTTGCAGAGGATTGCAGGTCAAAAGCCAAAAAGATGTGATGATTGCATTGTCGCTTATTCGGCCGGGTCCTGCATCAGGCGGTATGAAAAAAGAATTTATTGAAAGATATGTAAATAAAAAACCTTTCACCTATCTTCATCCCAAACTTGAGAAGATGCTCAAAGATACCTATGGCCTTTTATTATTCCAGGAAGATGTTATGAAGATCGCCGTTGAGGTTGCAGGTTATACTCTTTCGGAAGCAAATCAGTTTAGAACAGATGTTTCCAAAAAAGTATCATCTGTAAAGCTCCAAAAGCAATACAATGATTTTGTTTATATAAAGGCCAATGAAGCCGGCATTGATAGAGATACTGCCGAAACCATATGGGAGCAATGTCTCAAATTTGCTGCTTATTCTTATTGCAAGGCACATGCGACGGTATATGCCAATATAGCCTGGCAGACAGCTTACCTCAAAGCTCATTACCCGCAGGAATTCTATACATCTTTATTTAATAATCATCACGGCATGTATCCACTGCGAATATATGTTTGGGATGCTATACGATCAGGTGTAAAAATATTATCGCCTCACGTAAATTACAGCGCCCTTGAATGGACAAAAGAAGGTAAAGCTATAAGAGCAGGTTTGGGAATTGTACGGGAACTAAGCATTAAAACAATTAATACTATTATTGAGCAGAGAAAAAAAAGAGCCTTCACTGATATTGATGATTTAAGAACACGAGTGAAATTCAGCAAACCTGAATTGCAGAATCTTATTCATCTTGGCGC
This sequence comes from Planctomycetes bacterium GWF2_41_51, assembly GCA_001825665.1. Taxonomy (GTDB): domain Bacteria; phylum Planctomycetota; class Phycisphaerae; order Sedimentisphaerales; family UBA12454; genus UBA12454. Next base: position 8,494 of record MHXZ01000059.1, read on the forward strand.
TTGTGACAGCCTTGGCGCAACTCGGCCTATGATGCTTATGCAGCTTAAATCAAATCCTGCCGAGAAGGGGCAACTACTTTTATTTGATCTATATAAACATTCAAAAGAACCGCTGCTTGATTATGACAGAGTAGCGAAATTAAAAGCTGAAATAGATATGACGGGTATTCCGTTTATCGCCCACCCTGCTGTTTATCTTGACACCGAACATGTGCTTTCTACCGAACTTTATAAATATGTTCAGCGGGAAGTAACTGTAGCCGGCTTTGTCGCTACAGCTCGAACTGCTCGTACCGAGGATGGCCGAACCATGGGCTTTGCTACTATCGAAGATGCTTCAGGACTTGCCGAAATAAGCTTCTTTCCTGATCGGATAAATGATTATTATCAAATCTGCTCTTCACCAACAGGTGTATGGGCAAGAGGATTGGTCAATAATCATCTTTCTTCAATAACTGTTGATTGTAGGAATTGTGGAAGAATGAGTGTGCCAGCATGATTATTAACGATAAACATCTAAAAAGACGCACTTTAGATGTTGCTGGTGATATCAACGCCTTGCCGAAGTTTACAGCGTCACAATCAAATAGTGCCAAGATAGCGTAAGCTCAAAATCAGTTATCAATTGATTGCAGGAATTGCGGAAAGATGACCAAATGACGTAATTATCAATTGTCTAAACTTTTCAATCACAATCTTTTCTTTTTAATGTATCTTGACTTCTAAAACCCTATAATTTATTATTGATTTAAATAAAGAACTAAAAAATATTATTGAGTTAACTACTTAGATAACCATTGTTTATCGAGAAATAACGTGGGATCAATTAAATACAAATCTATAGGAATAATTCATACGCCATTTGCAGATGACAATGAGATACCCCGGCAATCTACTAGTGCATTTGATATTTCAGGACATATCCTGCTCTTTAAGAAATATACAAAAGGCCTTATGGATTTAGATAAATTTAGCCACATTATGGTGATATTTCATTTGCATTTAGTTACTTCTAAAGAACTTGTGTCCCATCCACCATGGGATAAAAAACTTGGTATTTTTTCAACATGCTCACCTTATCGTCCAAATCCGATTGGTATTTCTATTGTTAAGCTTAATAAGATTCGAAAAAATAAACTTTATATTTCTGGAATTGATATGGCTGATGGCACCCCAGTATTGGATATAAAACCTTACATCCCAAGTCTATATCCTAAAAAGAATATCATCGTTGGTTGGGATAAGGAGAAGATAAATATTATGAAAACAGGGAAATCCAAAATCATAAGATAAAGTAATTTATTACAATGTCAGATAAATACGATAAAATTTTGCAAACCCGTCTTGAATCATATATCAAAGATGATAAGGATTATTGGTCATTTCGTGGTAAAGCTGCGAGAGAACATGCTCATGCATACTTTCAATATCCTGCTATGATGGTACCACAAATGCAAGGGCAATTGATGAGCATTATGAAAGAGGTTGTTCCAAATATCAAAAAGGTGCTGGATCCGTTTGTGGGATCCGGCACAAGTATGACAGAAGCCATGTTACAAGATTTTGATTTTGTAGGCCAAGATGTGAATCCATTTGCTTATTTATTATGTAAAGTTAAAAGTGGCCCTTTTTTTATTAACAAAATAGATTCAAAGGTTCAATTAATAAATGAAAGAATAGACAGATATAAGAGCTTAAAAATTGAGGCAAATTTCGCTGGACTTAATAAATGGTTTCAGCCAAATGTCTCAATTGAACTTTCACAAATCAAAAAGGCCATTAAAAATGAATCTTCTACTTGGGCACGTAGATTTTTTTGGATTGCTCTGGCTGAAACAATTCGATTGACTAGTAATTGCCGAACGTCTACATTTAAACTTCATATAAGACCCAAAGAAGAAATTGAAAAAAGAAATATATCAGCAAAGAACACCTTCAAGGATATTCTTTACCGAAATATTGATCGATTTTCAAAAATTTATGAACTTCTTTGCCAAAAAAAATTGCTTCGCAATGGACATTATAAAAGACAGATCGATTTAAACATTGGAAACACAGCAGCAGAAATCATAAACGGAGAAGAAAGCGATCTCTTAATTACTTCCCCTCCATATGGAGACAATAGGACAACAGTCCCGTATGGGCAATATTCTTATTTACCTTTACAATGGATTCCATCGTGCGATATTACGCCAAAACTTGCTGCAACATACCTTAAGACTACCAGCGAAATCGATCGGCAAAGTTTAGGAGGTATTCAGAAGGATGCCATCAGCAAAAGTCGGTATCTTTGTAACGTATCATCAACTTTTGAAAGAGCAATGAATAAACTCGAAAATGATCCATTGGATTGCCAAGCAAGACTAGCGTCTTTCTGCACAGACATAGATTCTTCTATTAAGGTTATAACTGATTCTTTGAAACCCAACTCTTATATGATATGGATTCTTGGGAATCGGAGGATCGCCAATAAAAACATTCCACTTGATACCATCCTATCTGAATTATTAACAGAAAAAGGAGCAAAGTTGATCGCAAATCTTAAACGTAAAATACTTAACAAGAGAAGTGCTAATAAAAATAATACAACAAGTACTATAGGTTCTGAAAGTATTTTAGTTTTCAGAAAAACCGCTTAGTTTTTTTGTAAAACTACTATATATTCCGAATTTTTCCTTCCGTGACCATCAAGAAGTCTTTGATCAGAAAGCTGCCTTTTTAGATAACCACTTATATTTTTATACCCAAATTGCTTTACAAGTAATTCTGCAACATCTATATAAGTAGCATCCGCCAAGACCGTTCGTTTTCTTTTCGTTGCATCCATAACAATGCCAAGTAAGCCATTTCTCTTCAGAACGTTATTAATATTCTCGAATGCTGTAAGAATGTCTTTTTTGTATTCCTCAATCTGTTCTTTTCTTGTTCGTTTCCATCTTGCCCCTATTTCAATTTGTCGATCCTTTTCAATATCCCATTCAAAAAGATAATAAGAAAGTCTATGTGCTTTGGTGTAATCTATTACTGATGGATAAGGTGGCGAAGTTATAACAGCATCTACCTTTTGCCTTATATTTATAGGCAAGCAACAATTATGTGTAGAAACAACACTTTTGCTTGAAACATTGACTTGTTTATAAAATAAATTAAAGGATTCGATCATTTTGGAACTATGCTGATCAAAGCTTTTAATTATATCTTTTTCTTTTAACTTTTTAGGTGTAACATTGTCGGCCACCCATCCCCAATGTTTATCTTGCGAAGAATTTGTTTTTAACACGTGTGATAAACATACTTGAAAGAAATCTTTTTCTTCTTCTTTTGTCAATTTGTTAATGGCGTCCCAAAGCTTAAATAAATATCTTAAAGTATTAGGAGCAAACCAGTTTAGAAGGGGTGAATTTGTTTTATAATCGATGCTGGATTGAGTTTTTTGAAATAAACTATCGGCAGCCATTTCATATATAGATGCAAGTTTATGATTAAGTGATCTCGGAGATAGTTTTGAACATTTTACTTTAGAGATTAATATTCCTATCGGATTACAATCTAAACCAATTGCATTTCTATTAAGTTTAATTGATTCTACTAATGATGTCCCACAACCACAAAAAGGATCAAGTATAGTATCTCCTTTTGCTGTTAGAATACGTATTAAATTATTAGCTATTTGAGGGACAAATGTTCCTGGATACCAATGTAACGAATGTATACCTTCTTGTGTCCATGCATCTTTGAAATCCCAATCAATAGAAGTCAACTTGTAAAGCAATTCATTCGTCATTTTTTTACTTATCCATAAATGGCAAAAAAGATTGCCTCTTATCATCTGTTTTATTAATTTGTAGATATTGACCAGTTAAAGACGCTTTTCCTATAAACGTGAAATTTTCCTTTATAAATTCCTCACATAACTCCTGCTCGAACTTGCCAGGCGTGGCATATTTGCTTATAATACCAACAAGAGCGCGATCCGAGGACGATCCATCTATTTTTCGTTCTCGTTTATCAGGTATATAATCAATTAAGATTCCCTTTCCAATTCTCTTGTTAATTGATTCATGTAATACCTCTCGCTTGATTTTATTCTTTAAAATATCAATGCTTTCTTTTCCTTCTATCCAATACAAACCAATTAGCCTATAATAATTTGCAAGTAAAAGCCTTTCTATCAACTCCTTTGTTATTTCATGATTAATTAATTTTTGATACATTTCATGATCAGTTAGGCACCAATCATATTCTTTAATGATATTATTTCTTAATCCAAGAAAAATAGCCTGTTTCGTCATAGTTTTAGCAACAAAATCAGAAGGTTCAAGCATTAAAATATTATATAATTTCTTTCGCAGTAAAAGCCATTCATCAAATGAAACTCTGGCAACTTGATGTAAAACTATTTTGCTGTTTTTTACCTCAAAAATATCTAGGAATTCTAAAAGACTTTCAAGAGGAACAGCTATCCCAAGCCTTGACAACATTCTTGCAACATTATCAATATTATCAAGATCAATAGAGCCATTTATCGCATTTTTACATCTAGTATCATAACCTGCAATTGTATCAAAAACAGATTTAAATGATACTTTTAGATCACACATTAATTTTCTGCAACCTAATTCTTTTCCCAAAAATGTTTGGTAATAAGGACTATTTTCTTCAAAGAATATTTCTTTAAGACGTTTTTCATGGTTAAAACTTAGATCTGCAAGATAACAACCTTCTTCAAATAAATGGCCCAGCCCAGGTGCAGCAACGTCGTGGAGACCTGCTGCTAAAATTAACTCTGACTGGAAATCTTGATCTAATCCCAATTTCTCTGAAAGTTTCCATGCTAATATTGCTGTTCCCAAGCTATGTTCGTACCTTGATACTCCCCCAATTGCAGCTAATGTACATGAATCTACATTTGAAAGAGATATGTGACGTAATCTCTGAATCTCAGGCAAATTTGAGATTTTATAAATAATGTCAGGCACCATTATTTCACCAATAACGGGTAAAATAAATCTTTTCAAATTCATTAACAATCCTTATAAGTTAGCTGTTTAAAGCTATCTGTTTTTTCACAAATACGTGAATAATCTACTAAAGAAAAAATGGATTTAAATACAGTAGTATTAATATCTACATATGGTTCCCCAATTATGGTTGCCATTGAATATGTACGTTCTGCTTCAACCATATGAACTAGAAATCTATTGATAAACTCTTCTGCTTCACTATGTCTATAAATTAATAAACCATCGTATATAACAGTCCCAGGAAGTCTTTTTCCTTTTATTGTTTTCTTAAAATACTTAAATGCTTGTGCACATCCAGAATGTATGCTGGGAATAGATGAAGCCGAAAAAATGGCATATCCATCATCAATATTTTCTTGTAGAGATTTGGGAAATATTTCATCATCTCCTCCAAAAGATTTAGTAAATCCATCAATAATTACCATAAAGTTCCGCAATTTTTTTTGATCAGAATCTTTCCATGCGCTTTCCAGGTAACGTATTATATGAGAAGGATGATGGCGACATGTTACCAAGGTTATAGTTTCCCCATTATCGATATGTTCTTTAACTATAGCAGCAATTAATTTTATCCAATTCAAAGAATCTTTATATGCTATTAAAAAAGAAAACCCAGCACCCTCATGTTCCCAACCACTTTCGCCAATTAATTTGGTTAAAGTTGGATAATGATTTAATGCTATTCTTTCTTGGGGGTCTTTTTCATAATGTTTGGATTCCTTTAAATCCTTTTTTTTTACATAAATTCGTATTAAAGGAAAATGTTTTATAGATTGCCAAAAGGATCTTTCTTTAAATTTTTCGACTCTTAGATACGCAAGCATAATAACTCTAGAGAAGAAGTACAGTAATGCACATGTATAAACACCAATTGCAAATAATATGATGATATTAATTACGTGTACATTAAATATTAAAACCTTAAATAGTACCCAAGCAAAACATTGAAGAATAAATGCAAAAAGTACATAAATTAATACACGATTAAGCTCTCGTCTATTTTGCCGAAGTTCAATGTCTTTAGTATACAACGCATAAAGAGTGAGTACGAATCCTGCGTTTAAGCCATAAAATTTTAATAAGTCTCCAAGATATGGTATCAACCATGTCGTTTGTAACAATAAATTATAACCTTTAATAATGTTTAAAATTAAGCTACTACATATTAGTACAGACATGTTCATTTTTTATCCCTCATACATAGCCTAATAAAATCATGACAAGGAGTACTTAATAAAGAAAAATCTGAATGTATGTCCGCCGGAGCAGCATTTTCGTTTGTTTTACATTCTGCACAATGACAAAGAGGTTCTAAGGATTCTGAAGAAACACCGTATCTAATTAGCAATTCGGAAGCCTCTTGTTTACTCTTAAAATCCCACACCGGCAACTCTAATTCCAAATCATACCTTAATAAGAAATCTTTGATTAATTCAATTGCCGTCGGACTTTGTTCAATCCAACTGCCTTGGTAAGAGGTAAAGCCAGCTGCCACGGTATTTATAGAACATTTTTTAGCAATAATTATTGCCAAAGACAACTTTACCATAAAGCATCCAAAGCAAGAGGGCGATGTAACGAGATGAATATTTAAAATATGGTTATAGAAATCCTGAGCAGTAACTGAAATCCAAGAAAATGGTTGGCCTTTTTCACAAAACTCTTTAACTCTCTTTTCAGTTTTTTCATCATTTTGTAGTTTTGAATCAATAACAGTTAAAAGCAAAGGATTTCTTTGTGAGGTTATAAGCTTTAATGCTGAACAAGAAGAATCTCGCCCACCAGAAAAGCATAATATAATACCAATTGGGGTATCCGGATAACCAATACTCTTATTAATCGTAAAACGTGAATTGTTATTCATAGCATCCTTACAAAACTTTATAGATTATACATCTTTTTAAAAATATTACTATTATCATTTTTATGCCTACTTTTCTTTGAATGTAAATATGACATTAACCGTTCTGTAAAGCACTACCTGCATATGAAAATGTTGTTTTATTAAACAAGTAAGAAACTATGTGAACTTCGAAGCAGACATCTTAACTTTGTAATCCTTACTTTTTTTCAACAAACTATGGTATTTCGTTTTACTTATCGTCAGCATATTCCTGTCCTGATTTTTGTTTTTCTATCAATGCTAATTTTATAGCATCCTCCATTTCTGATAGAAGCTTTCGCATTGGTTGTAAATTTCCTTTTCCAGCTTCAATTTCAGTTTTTTTTAGGCATTTTTCAAGAGGCGTATTCACCATAATATTACGTACCTCATTAGCAATTTCTTTAACCGTTTTTGGAGCAGTGCGGGGTCTTACCTCAGCCAAACGTAAATATAATTTGGTGGCCAGTAATCTAGCAAGTGCAATAAAGCAACTACGTACTTTTCCAATGTCATGTGAAAGCAGCTTGATATTCATTGCTTTTGCAAAATTCGCAACTTGATCTATAGTTTCAGATGAGTCAAATAATACCTGAAAACCTTGACCTTTTCGGTCAAAATGAGCTGCTTTATTCCGAATTCTCTGTATACACTTTAAAGCCTGAGCTTCTTCGTGATGAATTAACCCGAATGCTGAGCATAACAATATTTTAGAATTAAAATCCCCTCCAGGACATCTGAGTTGGAGGAGCATTTCGGCATCATCATCGGAAACACACGCTCCTCTTACAATAAGCCCTAATATTTCTTCTAAGTAAGCAGTTAAGATTAGAATACAACCACGATCTGATTCAGATTTGAGGAGTTTTGTTATTTCTTTGGGCATTCCTTGAAAATCTTTCAGACAATTATATTCTTTAGATTTAGTGTGTTTCATTATCTATACCTTAAGCTGCCCACTTCTGGCCCTGGGATGCATATTTGAATATCAAATCAAATAATTCCTTGGCTTTCTTTTGGAACAACGGTTTATCATACGACGAAGGCAAATCAGCATCCAATACAGTCTGAATAGCTGTTTTAACCCGAATCTGACTTTGAGTATCTTTAAACCAATCTTGGATTAACACTTTTGGCTGTTCTTCCATCAAACGATGCATTAAATGCTTTGCTGCATTTTTCACGCTGATTTCTTCAGCCTTGGACATTTTGTCCTTCTTTAATATATCAAACAGTTCAAGTTCATCTTTGCTTAGTCCTTCTTTAATATAACGCTCATCCTCATCCTTCAAAGCTTCTGTATATTCTACAAGCTCTTTATAATAATTTTCCGTTGCCATTCCGCCGGAGTTGTATCTATTAATTATTTCCTGTAGTCTTTCAGCAAAATTCGTCCGAGTGCTGTTTTCTTTCAACATATCACCCAGTTTTTTCGCTATAAACTCACGAAGCACTGTTATCTCAATATTTTTAAATTCAGTTTCCTTAAACTCTTCCTTGAGCTTATCAAAATTTATTTTACTCAAGTCCAGGAGTTTGCCCTTCTTCACTATTTGAAATTCGGCTTGTGACTCTTTGCCGAATAAACCATCATTTGCCGTAACAATACTCTGGTCGAGTAAATCACCAATCCGCAGTTTAATCCCATCAATGTTCGTTTGATTAATAATGCCATCCACTACACCCCGCAAGTACTGGAAAACAGCAATCATTGGCCGATAATGACTTTCAAGTATTTCAGGCTTACATGCTTCGTACAAAGATGAAATCGTATTTTCATACACCTTAAACTCCTGCCAGTTATTATCTTTTTCAAGTAGCTTATCAGCAAAGGATTTGAAAATTCCCACTTTGCTGAATGCCCCTCTTGCGTCGATAGCCTCGTTTAACTTAATTTCAATGGATTCGCAAAAGGCAGTTCCCTGTTGAAGCGCATCGTCCAATAATGTAAAAAGATTAGATTTATCCTGGACAGGTTGATCCTTTTCATTGCCTGTTGCATAATTCCTCAATGCCTTTTTCAGGTTGCGGAAAACATTATAATAATCAACAAGCTCACCGTTTTTCTTTGGGATATCATTAATAGCATACGAAGTAACTCTATTAGCCCTTGCAATTGTCTGCATAAGCGTATGGTCTTTCATCGGCTTATCAAGATACAATGTCGAAATAGTCGGCGCATCAAAACCCGTCAACCACATCGCACACACAAACACAAGCTGGAGTTTATCAGTTGGCTCTTTGTAACGGTATTCTAAATCATGGCCGTTTTCGTCCATTGTATTCATTTTTTGCCGATGAGGTTTAATGTCAAGGTTCTGTTTTTGAAACTTTTTTTCTTCATCCCCATCTTCACTGACAACAACCGCCATTTCGACAGAACGCATATAATCTAAAATCTTCTGAAGTTTGCGCTTTTGTAAATCATCATTCGTTTTTCTTATTTCACCAACAAGACTTTTGATTTCTTCCTTCCAATAGCTTTGAACCTTGTCGAACATCTTAACGCAGGTAAATTTATCAACGGAAACAACCATTCCTTTTCCGAGATAGCCTCGCCTTGGGAAATGATACACAATGTCTTTAGCTATCGTATTTAACCGGTCATCTCGCTTGATGATTTCCAGCTCTTTGCTGAATTCATTCTCCAGTTTTTCCTGGGCCTGTTCATCAAGGTTTTCATCTTCAAGTATCTGGTAAAATTCATCACTAAGATTTTCGTTCTGAATCAAAACTTCAGGTACTCGCTTTTGATAAAACAATGGCACAGTAGCTTCATCATCAATGGATTGCACGAAGTTATATTCACTAACATAATCTCCAAACCACGCATTGGTCTTGCGCTCTTTGCCTAATAGCGGCGTACCAGTAAAAGCAAAATATTGTGCTTTTGGTAAACCTTTTCGCATGTTCTCCGCAAGCGACTGATATTGAGTCCTATGTGCTTCGTCCACAATAACAATAATATCATTACGATCTGAAAGAAGCGGATATTCATTGCCTTTGTCCCATCGAAATTTCTGTATAAGCGTAAAAACGATGCGTTTGTTACGCCCAAGAAAGTCACGCATTTCAGCAGAGTCCTTGGGCTGTGCTGCTTCGTTTTTAGTTACTGTACCAGTTTCCAGAAAGTTGCGGTAAATCTGTCCTTCAAGCTGATCTCGGTCAGTAACAATAACAAAAGTGTAATTGCCGGCGAACTTATCAAAAACCTTTCGTGCAAGAAAAATCATCGAAAAGCTCTTTCCCGAACCTTGTGTATGCCAGAAAACGCCGAGCTTACCTTTCTTTTTGTCTCTCTCTTTAAATGAATCTATGGCTTTATTCACACCGAGGAACTGATGGTTTTGTGCCACAATTTTATCAGTATTCTTGTAATAGAGAATGAAGTTTTCTATATAATTTAATAGACGATCCTTTCTGAAGATACCGTGAATTAGCCTTTCAAGGCTTGTACCTTCGTTTTCTATCGCCTTTTTATCAATTTTTTCCTTTTCATCTTCAGCACGCAGCCAATTGAAGAAAAACTCCCACCCTGCCGTAAAGCTCCCCACTTTGGTTGCAATAGCATTGGAGAGCACACAGAAGGCATTATATTGAAACAATAATGGAATATCCTTCTTGCAATTGGTTAGATTGTCATCATAGGCGTTACGTACTTTTATATTGGAATTTTTAAGTTCAATGTACACCAGCGGCAAACCGTTAATGTAAATGAGGATGTCAGGCCGCCTTGGATAGCTTTCACCTTTAATCCAAAGCTGGGTTACATCGCAGAAATCATTTCTTTCAGGATGCTCAAAATCAATTACCCTTACTTTGTCTCGCTCGATCTTACCGTTTTTGCCTTCATACTCAACAGGAATACCATCGCGTATAAGTCCATACACTTCTTTATTTGCTAAAACAGGTGACATCGCATAGCGTCGCGAAGTCAGCTTTTCAATAGCTTGTTCAATAACCGGCAATGGAATTTTTGAATTTAATTTAATCGCATATTCTTTGAGAACATCGAGAAAAACAACTTCCTGCTTGTTGTCTCTATTGGATTTATCCTTCAGGTCTTCTACGTCATTTGTAAAGCAATTTAGAGTTCTATAGCCGTACTTTTCTTTTAGAAGTTTAACCGCTGCTTTCTCAATCTGGTCTTCAGAAATAAAATTAGGCACAGGCTGCATCCTCCATCATCGAAGCCGGAAATTTAATATCCATTTTCCCTAAATCAATCTTGCCGCTCATCAAATGGGATAATAGTCTGTCGCGGGAGATTGTAAGAATACTCTTTTTATGCTGCAAATTTCTTAACTGAGAAAATATTGTCTGATATTGTTCATTAAACTTTTTGATTAAATCATTGTTTAGAGGCAATTTGATGCACATTCTAATAATGAATTCTTTATTTGCATGCGGTATTGCAGAACCAGTGTTATTTGAAACCATTGCTTCCAAATTTGCTTTAAAATATTCATGAAGCATTGGTCGATTTTGTGCATCTGTCCTGATTACCGCAAAGGTCGAACTTACAATACCTTTTTTTCCGTTAAATACAACTGATGACCTTGCTCCATCCATAAGCATTAGTGTTTCATCTTCTTTACACGATATCGACTTCAACTTCTGAGCATATTTGTAATATCTATTTTCTATCGCATCCACATTCAAATAAATATCAGTTTCTTCTGATATTTCATCAAACAATGCAACTGGATTTTTACCTTTCTCAAATCTTATAATGTCTCCAATCCTCTTTACATCCCAGCCTTCCGGTACACCTTTGACAATCTTTGTCTTCTCATGTCCAGGAAAACGCAAACGCACAAACCATTCACAATAAAGCTCTTCAGCCATCTTTTCCAAAATAGCAATCCGGCGGTTGTTGTTTTCAATCAGATCATCATAGGCTGAAAGCACCGCAGCTATTTTCTTCTGAATTACAAGAGAAGGAATTGAAAGTTTGGTCTTATTCTTAAAAGTTGTAAATTGGAAGCGAGAGATGCCAGTATGTTGTATGTTAAACACTCCCATGTATCCTGCTTTATAGAGCGATTGCATCAAATAAAACAAAAATGTTGGATTAACTACATTTTTATTAATCCGCAAATGACGAGCAAAGCTTGAACACAATACAGGTTTGTTCTTGTGTGTTCCAATAAACGATTTTCCAATCAATACAGAACGACCAGTTGACTGCGTTGACGTCCCACCGGCGGTCTCTAAAACTAAATCACCATAAGAAAGTTTTTTTCTATCGATAGCAGATTGTTTTATCCAGCGAATCGGTAACTCATAATCAAAACGATTTAATTTTGAAAAGTCTGTACCTCTAATAATATAACAAGCTTCATAACCAGTCCTTGCCTCACCTTCACCCCATTCACCATCAAGGGTGGTTTCAATAAGTTCAGAAAAACTATAGGAATTGATTTTCATTCCTCCCCCGCAATCTGTTGGATATTATGCGAGATGACTTTTTCTAGTTTGCGGGCTTCAGCGTTAAGCTTTTCCAAGTCAGCATTCATCGAAAGCATTTCTTCAATAAACTCTGCTTCGGTCTTGCCATCTTCTTCAATCACAACGCCGACATAGCGACCGGGATTGAGAGAATATTCCTGCTCTCGGACTTCATCTGGGCTTGCCAGTTTGCACAAGCCTGTAACATCCTCATATTTTGCTTCTGGGAAACGTTCCTCAAGAAAGCCAATATGACCAAAGAAATATTCAATTTCTTTGACTTCTTTGTGCAGCATTTCCAGTTCAGCCTTGAGGGTTTTGAGATCTTTGCTGTCGCCCTGTTCTTTCTCGATATGGCGAACTTTCTTATCCACCTCCTTCAAAAGTTCATGCAATGCGATAAAGAAAGGCTCAATGGTTATATATAATTTTTGCTGTTTCTTGTTGGCGTTTTCTACCTCAGCTGGTTTTATCTCTTTTAAGTATGCCTGATATGATTTTTCCAGAGTAGTTGAACTGGAGAGTACTTTGCTGAAATCAGGCAGATCTTTGCCATTATTAGCTTTTAGAAAATCCATAACACTTTTGGCAGCCTGTGCAAGTTTGGGACGGTTTTCAGTAAGCCGTTTGAATCCTTCAATGAAATAGCTATGAACCAATTCTATAAAAGCTTTTCGATTTCCTCGGTGCAAACGGCTGATGATAGCAATGTCTTGTATTTGCTCATCTGTAAATTCACGATGTGCGCGGTCAATCTGTGTAAAAATATTGCGGGCATCGATGAACAGGATTTTATCATCCTGCTTGCCTTTATCGAAAAACCACAGTGTAGCAGGAAGCGTTACTGTGTAAAACATATTCGATGGCAGTGTGAGCATTCCATAAATCAGATTCTTATCAACTAAGGTTTTGCGAATATCCGCTTCACTGTGCCGTGCATCAGAAGCCGAATTTGCCATAACAAGAGCGGCACGGCCTTTAGGTTTAAGCGACGTAGCAAATAGATTGATCCACAAGTAATTGGCATTTGGAACAGTAACTGCGCCTTTGTCCTTTTTCTTGGCATCACCCTTATTACGAGGAATGCCGTAAGTATTAAATCGTTTGTCGCCTTCCACTTTAGCAAGATTTACATCGTCCACATTAAAAGGTGGATTCGTAAGGACATAATCGAACTTGCCGAAACTGCCACATGGGTCTTCGTAATATGTATTTGCCTGTTTTATTTCTCCTCGCAATCCATTTACGGCAATGTTCATCTTGGCCAGCTTTACAGTTTCCAGCGTCTTTTCCTGTCCATATACAAAAAGACTGGTATCTTCGGATTTAGATTTTCTTTCATCTATAAACTTTGCGGATTGAACAAACATTCCACCCGAACCGCAGGCAGGATCAAAAACTGTGCCTTTATGCGGCTCGATAATTTCTACCATAAGACGAACCACTGAACGAGGAGTAAAAAACTCACCTCCGCCCTGACCTTCGGCCATAGCGAAATTACCAAGAAAGTATTCATAAATCTGCCCAAACATATCACCGGTAGCGTCTTTGGGAATGTCGGCGAAATTCTTCAAAAGTTGTTTAGGGATGGTTTTAAATTCAGGCTTCCTTACTAACCGAAAATATTCATCAAGCGGAAGAGTGCTTTGCAGTTCCGGCTTGTATTTTTCAATCAATTGCATAGCCTTTTTGATGGCCTTCGCAATATCTTCTTTTTCGGGGAGATTCAGCAGATATTCATAACGCGCCTCCGGCGGGAGATAAAAGCCGCATTTTTCAATTGCGATTTCATGGATTGGCCGTTCATGGCGTTTGCCTTTTAGTTTTTCATATTCAGCATTGATTTCAGCTTCAAATGAACTATATTTATTATCCGCGAAACGCAAAAAGATAAGACCAAGCACTGGCGTTGAGTATTCCGAGGATTTCAAGTCAGAGTTAGCACGAAGGGTATCGGCAGTTTGCCACAGAGTTGCTTCAAGTTTCTTCAATTCTTCTTTAGTCATACACATCCCAGTGTTAAATTCATCCTGTTTTATCAATTTAAGCAATTATTCTGATAGAATTGCTCAGAACATGTATAATACATCAAAATTGTCGCTTAATCAAGTCATCAATTAAATCTTTACCCAACCCTCACCACCGCCTCCATGGCCTTCGCTTGATCCATTTCAGCATATACTTCGGTTATAGCGGCAGAACGGTGCCCAAAAATAATCCTGGCAGTTTCAATCCCAAACTCTTTACGTAGGAACGTCACAGCATTATGCCTTAATTGATGAGGGTACCAACAATATTGTTTATAACTTGTTTTTTAATTCAGTTTTTTCCTTTTTAGGAGTTTTCGGCATGCTTTTTTCGTTTCATTATTACATTTAAGTCCACCTGGCGAGCCATCAAGGATCACAAGTATTTTCAAACTTAAAAATTTTTCAAATGAAAATTACTTCTATTTGCTTCATTGTTTTCGATATTATGAGACCATGCAATTTTCTTAAAAAATAACTTCAGCACACCTTAAATTATTTCTTAATATTTAACAAAAACGAAAACATTACTAACAATAAACATTTAACTAAAAGATTAATTTCTGGAGATTGCAATGAATTTTTGGACAGGTAGCGGATTGAATTATGGAATGTTTAATATGCCGGGTAACAGCTTGATGTTTCAACATTCGCAAATAAGTCCTGGTTCGATGGAAGTAATTGGAGTCGCACTGGCTGTGTTTGCGGTTATAGCAAGTGTAATGTTCGTGGCTTTAAAAGCAGACAAAACACCAAGATTAAATGGTTAGCCCAAGGGGCTCAAACCTCAACCTTGGATCGACAGGCAGATGTTTTTAGCCAACTCTCACCACCGCCTCCATCGCTTTTTGTTGATCCAGCTCGGCATAAACTTCCGTTATTGCCGCTGAACGATGACCTAAAATAACCCTCGCCGTTTCCAATCCAAACTCTTTCCGCAGAAACGTAGCCGCATTATGCCTTAATTGATGCGGATGCCAATGTTGCGGCGGTTTCCATGTTTTAAATTCCTCGTCGCTCATTCCTTTAGGTCTGAATGCCCTCTTGATTCCCTTTAACACAGAATGACCTAAACCTGTTGGGGTGTAATGTTTGCCAGCTTGCCTTTTGGGATCTAATTTGATATTTGTGCCAGGCAGATTGCCGTATTTTTTCGGGGTTTTACGATTTTTCGCCCGCTCCAATCTCATATTTGCGATAGATTCCTGGGGTGAAAAACAATAAGAATCTGCCGGTCTAAAAAGAAAAGGTCTTAAAATTTCCTGACCTCTTGGACCAATATAAATGTTCCTGTCATGACCATGATGCTGTGTCTTATGATGGTAAGGTTTGTAAATCCAGATTTTGCCTGACATATCTATATCGCATGGACGCATTATTACAAGCTCCCCGCTTCTTGCCGCTGTAAGTAATTGCAACTGTATTAATGCCCATACCTGCTTGGAAACATAAGGCTGGATCACATCTATATGTTCCTGCGGCACTGGTCTAACAGGATCAGTTTCTTTTGCAGGACTCCTTCCTCTTCTCAGTCCCGCTACAGCCTGCAAGGCAGGGAAAATATTTCCCGGCACAAGCTCATTTGCCACTCCCCATTTAAACATCAGTCTTATTCTATTAATTCTTTTATTAACACTGCTTCGGCATATTCCCTGCTCAATCATTTTTTGTCGAACCGTCATCAGTGCTCGCGGACCAAAATCCTTAACTTTTGTATGGCCATAAACCATATTTAATGGCCGCATAGCTAATCTGATATTAGTCGGTTCATTTGTATGGCTGCCATCGGCATGCACATAGTAACTTTGGGCATATATCCAGAATTGTGCTATCAACTCGGCAACTGTAATCTCATCTGGTAGAGCGTGCGGCGTGTTGCCGCTTGTTATCCATTCAGCAACAAACTGGTGATACTTCTGGCTACTCTGCGGATCATCGGATCTTCCGAAATATACGGCTTTTCCGTTAAATACAGCGTATGCTTGCCGGGTTGCTTTGTGAAAACGGAGTTTGGGCACAAAAGATTTGATGGTTTGAACAGCGGTCATGGCGTTTTCCTTTCAAAAAAAGAGTAGTACTACTCTTTTACAAGAAGGTTACGGCCGCGCCGCCGACATGGCGGGTATTTATAAGTCTTTAATTCAGCCGGACTTACAAAACTCCCCGACTAGGATTTGAACCTAGGACCTAGCGGTTAACAGCCGCTCGCTCTACCGATTGAGCTATCGGGGAAAATTATAAACCAGCAATTA